>DASXXM010000115.1:0-21836 GCA_036503065.1 Pseudonocardiaceae bacterium
CCGCACGCCGAGCTCAAGGTCGTCGCGTCCTCTGTCGTGGACACCGCTGACGAGACCCCGGCCCCACATGACGTCACCTGGCGGGACCTGGTCGCCGGTACCGTGCTGGACCGCTACGCCGAATGCCTGGTACCCACCGGCTACACCCCACGCGACCGCGAGTTGGCCGCGATGAGCCGCCAGTTGCGCCGCGGCCACGACCCGGCCGACGCGGTGCTCGCCGCGGCGACGTGGGTGCACGAACAGCTGACCTACCAGCCCGGCAGCACCGGCGTGCACAGCTCGGCGAGCGACGCGTGGCACGCGAAGGAGGGCGTCTGCCAGGACTACGCCCACGTCACCCTGGTCCTGCTGCGCGCGATGGGCATCCCGGCCCGCTACGTCTCGGGTTACCTGCACAGCCGCCCGGAGGCCGCGCTGGGCCAGAAGGTCAGCGGCGAGAGCCACGCATGGATCGAGGCGTGGACCGGCGGCTGGTGGGCGTACGACCCCACCAACGACATCCCGGTCGGCGAACGCCACGTCTGGGTAGCCACCGGCCGCGACTACGCCGACGTGACCCCGCTGAAGGGCATCTACTCCGGCACCGGCTCCTCGGCCCTGGAAGTCACCGTCGACGTGACCCGCCTAGCCTAGACACGACCGGCGGATAGCGGCGGCACGGTGAAACAGAACCAAAGTTGGATCGAGCGAAGCGAGGCGTCTGGCCCGGTCCGCCGCGGCGTCTTCACCTCCGGAGCGGCGGCGAAGCCCAGCGGAGGAGGTGAAGACGCCGCGAAATAGCGGCCGGGACCCTGCGCGCGGAGCGCGCCAATGTCACAGCGCGCCAATGTCACAGCGCGTTGATCCGCTTCGCCATGGCCGACTTCTTGTTGGCGGCCTGGTTGTCGTGGATCACGCCCTTGCTGGCTGCCTTGTCGAGCTGCCGGCCCGCGTCGCGGAGCAGTTCGAGGGCCTTGTCCTTGTCACCGGCGTCCGCCGCCTCGCGGAACTTGCGGATCGCGGTCTTCACCGACGACTTGACGGACTTGTTGCGCAGCCGGGCGGCCTCGTTGGTCCGGATACGCTTGATCTGCGACTTGATGTTGGCCACGCGGAGGTTCTCCTTCAGTCTTCGGTGGGATGTCGCACCGCGCTCAGTGGCCCTGCGCGGGTATCTCGCAGGCTTCCTCCATGACGGAACGCCGCACGGGACGACCTGACCACGATACAGCGCACGAACCGAGGTTCCGAACCGGGTACCGGCGACGATAGGAAGGGCAGCGATGAATCCGACCGCCGTCCTGTTGATCGTTGTCGCCGCGTTCGCCCATGCCGGCTGGAACCTGTCCGCCAAGCGGGCCGGGGCCGGCGGCGGCGTGTTCGTGTGGCTGTACGCCACGCTGACCGCTCTGCTGATGGTGCCGATCGCCGTCGTCGACGTCGTGGCAGGCGGCCGGCACCCGAGTTGGACCTGGCTGCTCGCGTTCGGTGTGAGCGGCCTGCTGCAGGTCAGCTACTTCCTGCTGCTCCAGCGCGGCTACGCCATCGGCGACCTGTCGGTGGTGTATCCGCTGGCCAGAGGCACCGGGCCGCTGCTGTCCGTGCTGCTCGCGGTGGTCCTGCTGGGCGAGCGGCCCGGGCTGGTCGCCCTGCTCGGCGGGCTGGTCGTGGTGGCGGGTGTGTTCGTGATCGGCACGGCGCACGGCGAGGAGGACGGCAGGCCCGGCAACCGGATGGGCAGCGTCCGGTACGGCTTGGCGACCGGGGTCACCATCGCCGCCTACACGCTGTGGGACGCCAACGCCGTGACCACGCTCGGCGTGCCGCCACTGGTCCAACTCGGTGGCTCCGTCGTGGTCGAGGCGGCCGTGCTGACGCCGTTCGCGCTGGCCAGGCGTGCCGAGATCGGTCGGCTGTGGCGGGCGCACCGCTGGGATGCGGCCGTGATCGCTGTGCTGTCGCCGCTGGCCTACGTGCTCGTCCTCTACGCCCTGCGGATCGCGCCGGTCGCGCTGGTCGCGCCTGCCCGTGAGCTGAGCATCGTGATCGGCAGCGTCATCGCGTGGCGGGTGCTGCACGAGCCGAAGCCGCTGCGCCGCCTCACCGGTGCCGCGATCGTGCTCGTCGGGGTGTTCGCGCTGGCGGTCGCCTGATCGGTCCGGACATGCGGATCGTGATCACACCCGGACGCGCACCGAGCACCTCCGCGTTCATGGGACCATTGACCTGTCTGAATCACCACGTGCGAGGAATCCGAGTGCCCAGTTTCGCTGACACGACCTTCACGCCGCCGGAGCGCATCCGGAACTTCTGCATCATCGCGCACATCGACCACGGCAAGTCGACGCTGGCCGACCGCATGCTGCAGCTCACCGGCGTCGTCGAGGGCCGGGCCATGCGGGCCCAGTACCTGGACCGGATGGACATCGAGCGCGAGCGCGGCATCACCATCAAGGCGCAGAGCGTGCGCCTGCCGTGGGTCGTCAACGGCACCGAACACGTCCTGCACCTGATCGACACGCCCGGCCACGTCGACTTCACCTACGAGGTGTCCCGTTCGCTTGCCGCGTGCGAAGGCGCGATCCTGCTGGTCGACGCGGCACAGGGGATCGAGGCACAGACACTGGCCAACCTGTACCTGGCCATGGAGAACGACCTCACCATCATCCCGGTGCTGAACAAGATCGACCTGCCGGCGGCCGACCCGGAGCGCTACGCGGCCGAGATCGCGCACATCATCGGCTGCCAGCCGGCGGACGTCCTGCGCGTGTCCGCGAAGACGGGTTCCGGCGTGCGCGAACTGCTGGACGAGGTCGTCCGCCAGGTCCCGCCGCCGATCGGCAACGCGGACGCGCCGGCCCGCGCGCTGATCTTCGACTCGGTCTACGACACCTACCGCGGCGTCATCACGTACATCCGGGTCATGGACGGCCGGATCACCCCGCGCGAGCGGATCAGGATGATGTCCACCGGCACCATCCACGAACTGCTGGAGGTCGGCATCATCTCGCCGGACCCGAAGCCGAGCGTTGGCCTTGGCGTCGGCGAGGTGGGCTACCTGATCACCGGCGTGAAGGACGTCCGGCAGTCGAAGGTCGGCGACACGGTGACCAGCGAGCGCAAGGGCGCGACCGAGGCACTGGGCGGCTACCAGGAACCCAAGCCGATGGTCTACGCCGGCCTGTACCCGGTCGACGGTTCTGACTACCCGGAACTGCGCGAGGCGCTGGACAAGCTCCAGCTCAACGACGCGGCGCTGGTGTACGAGCCGGAGACGAGCGCGGCGCTCGGCTTCGGCTTCCGCTGCGGCTTTCTCGGCCTGCTGCACCTGGAGATCACCAGGGACCGGCTGGAGCGGGAGGCCGGGCTCGATCTGATCTCGACCGCGCCGAACGTCGTCTACCGAGTGCTCACCGACGAGGGCAAACAGCACATCGTGACCAACCCGTCGGACTGGGTGGAGGGCAAGGTCGCCGAGGTCTACGAGCCGATCGTGAAGGTCACGGTGATCTCGCCGAGCGAGTTCGTCGGCGCGATCATGGAGCTGTGCCAGAGCAGGCGCGGTCAACTCGGCGGCATGGACTACCTGTCGGAGAGCCGGGTCGAACTGCGCTACACGATGCCGCTTGCGGAGATCATCTTCGACTTCTTCGACGCGCTGAAGTCCCGCACCCGCGGCTACGCGTCACTGGACTACGAGGAGATCGGCGAGCAGGCGGCCGCCCTGGTCAAGGTGGACATCCTGCTGCAGGGCGAGCCGGTCGACGCGTTCAGCGCGATCGTCCACCGCGACGCCGCGTACGGCTACGGCACCAGGATGGCCGCGAAACTGCGCGAGCTGATCCCGAGGCAGCAGTTCGAGGTGCCGATCCAGGCCGCGATCGGCTCCCGAGTGATCGCAAGGGAAACGATCCGAGCGATGCGCAAGGACGTACTGGCGAAGTGCTACGGCGGTGACATCACGCGTAAGCGCAAGCTGCTGGAGAAGCAGAAGGAGGGCAAGAAGCGGATGAAGATGGTCGGCCGGGTCGAGGTGCCGCAGGAGGCCTTCGTCGCCGCCCTGTCCACCGAGGAATCGCCGGACAAGGCCAAGTCCGCCAAGAAGTAACCCTTGCCGCCACGGCCCGTCGGCGTCCACACGTAGCACGATCGAGTGTAGTTCGCCGGCTTTCCGCTGATCTGCCCGTTTCTTGTCGGGGTGCCCTGTTGCGCTTGGCCCCTGACAAGAAAGGAGGGCACCATGGTGGCCATGACCGAGACGACCGGTTCGTTCAGCCTCCCGCGCGGGCGCTCTTTCTCGGTGCACGACCTGGAGGCGCTCCCCGATGATGGCAACCGGTACGAGCTCATCGACGGGATGCTCCTGGTGAGTCCCGCGCCAGGCTTCCGGCATCAGAAGATCGCCATGCGATTGGCGTTCCGGCTGGACGCCGCATGTCCGACAGACATGGATGTGCTGGTGGCGCCTTTCGCGGTGCAGCCGAGTGAGACAACTGAGCTGCAACCCGACGTCCTGGTCGCAAGGACGGAGGACTTCACGGCGAAGAACCTGCCGGTCGCACCACTGCTTGCGGTGGAGGTTCTGTCGCCGAGCAGCGTGGTTACCGATCTGAACAACAAGAAGTCGGTTTACCAGCGGATGGGCGTCCCCAGCTACTGGGTGGTCGATCCGCTGGACCTTGTCCTGACTGTATTTGAACTGGACCGCAACGGCTTCCAGTACGAAAGGATTGCCGAGGTCAAGGGCGACAAGCCGTATGAGGCGACGCAACCATTTCCGGTTCGCATCGTGCTGACCGAACTGCTCAGTCCGCCGATCGACTAGACCCGGGCCATCGGTCGGCGGTATTGCTGGTGGTCCTTGGCTGCTCTGTTGCGGCCGAGGACCACCAGCAGCAGCCACGCCACCACGGCCGCGACGACGGTCAAGTTGATCTCAGGCTCAGCCCGGGCCAGCACCGTATCCATATCTGGTGGACGTATCATGATCGGTCAGGTTGTGTCGTGGCGACCCATCCTGACAAGTGGTAATGCATCAAAATTGGTCCAGACCTTGACAGGCCAACTGGTCTAGTCCACCTTGGGTTGTGACGTATGTCTCGGCGCGGTGCGGCGCACGATGTCCGCGCGCGGGACCCGCTCGAACCTGGAGATGGTGGCAGTGGGACTCAACAAGTGGATCGCCGGCTTAGCCGCCGCGGTACTGGCCACAGCCGGTGTCGCGCTGCTACCCGCGAGCGCCTCGGCAGCGACCAACCTGATCAGCAACCCCGGCTTCGAGACCGGCACCAGCGGCTGGACGTGCTCGGCCAACAACGGCACGGTCACCAGCCCGACGCACTCCGGCTCCGGTGCGCTGACCGGCACGCCGACCAGCAGCGACTTCGCCGGATGCACCCAGGTCGTCGCGGTGCAGCCGAACTCGGCCTACACGCTGACCGACTGGGTCATCGGCAGCTTCGTCTACCTCGGCGACACCGGCACCGGCACCACCGACACCAACAACTGGACCCCGGGCGCGACCTCCTACACGCAGCTCGCCACGTCGTTCAACACCGGCGCCAGCACCACGAGCGTGACCATCTACATCCACGGCTGGTACGCGCAGCCCACCTACTTCGCCGATGACGTGTCGCTGACCGGCCCCGGCGGCACCGTGACCGTGCCGTCCGCGCCGACCGGCCTGTCGGTGACCGGTACGTCGTCCTCGTCGGTGTCGTTGTCGTGGACCGGGTCGTCGGGTGCGACCGGCTACAACGTCTATCGCAACGGGACCAAGGTCGGTTCTCCGGCGGGCACGTCGTTCACGGACAGTGGTCTTGGCGCGTCGACCTCGTTCACCTATCAGGTGACTGCTACCAACAGTGCCGGTGAGTCGGCCAAGTCCGCGTCGGTGTCGGGCACCACTTCGGCCGGTGGTGGCACGTCGGTGCCGGCCGCGCCGACCGGCCTGTCGGTGACCGGTACCTCGTCCTCGTCGGTGTCGCTGTCGTGGACCGGGTCGTCCGGTGCGACCGGCTACAACGTCTATCGCAATGGGTCCAAGGTGGCGTCGCCGACCAGCACGTCGTTCACGGACAGTGGTCTCGGCGCGTCGACCTCGTTCACCTATCAGGTGACTGCTACCAATAGTGCCGGTGAGTCGGCCAAGTCCGGCTCGGTGACGGGCACCACGTCCGCGGCCAGTGGCGGTGGTGGTGGCGGTGGTCTGCCGGCGCACGTGCTGACCGGGTACTGGCAGGACTTCACCAACGGCGCCATGCCGCTGCGGCTGTCGGCGGTACCGACCACGTACGACCTGATCGCGGTCGCGTTCGCCAACGCCACGGGCACCCCGGGCGGGGTCAGCTACGCCGTCGACCCTGGCCTGTCCTCAGCGTTGGGCGGCTACACCGACGCGAACTTCACCAGTGACATCGCGACGGTCCACTCGCGCGGCCAGAAGGTGATCATCTCGGTCGGCGGCCAGAACGGCACGATCAGCGTCAGCGACTCGACGTCCGCGAACAACTTCGCGAACAGCGTCAACTCGATGATCTCGCAGTTCGGTTTCGACGGCGTGGACATCGACCTGGAGAACGGCGTCAACCCGACGTTCATGTCGCAGGCACTGCACTCGATCGCCTCGGCGCACCCCGGCGTGATCATCACGCTGGCCCCGCAGACCATCGACATGCAGTCGACCGGGAACGACTACTTCCAGCTCGCGCTGAACATCAAGAGCATCCTGACCATCGTCAACATGCAGTACTACAACTCGGGCAGCATGCTCGGCTGCGACCAGAACCAGGCCTACAGCGAGTCGACCGAGAACTTCATGACCGCGCTGGCCTGCATCCAGTTGCAGGGTGGTCTGAGCCCGAGCCAGGTCGGTCTTGGTCTGCCGGCGAACGCGAACGGCGCCGGCAGCGGCGCGGTCGCGCCGTCGCTGGTGAACAGCGCGCTGGACTGCCTCGACATGGGCACCAACTGCGGCAGCTTCGTGCCGCCGTCGACCTGGCCGGGCCTGCGTGGCGCGATGGACTGGTCGATCAACTGGGATGCCTCCAACGGTTTCGCCTTCGCCAACACCGTGCATCCGCACCTGGCAACACTCAAATAACAGGGAGTGGTTCGACCTCCCGTACCGGCACGACGGGATGGTCGACCCCCGATCGGGAGGGACGGTTCGTGGTGGGCCCCGCGAACCGTCCCTCCCCTTTGCCTACGCTGGGCGCATGTTGTCCGAGCTTCGGATTCCGGTGATCGCGGCACCGATGGCCGGCGGTCCGTCCACGCCCCAACTGGTCGCCGCGGTGAGCGACGCGGGCGCGTTCGGCTTCCTCGCCGGTGGCTACCGCACGGTGGAAGTGCTGGCCGAGCAGCTCGCCGCCACCCGGTCGCGCACCACGGCGCCGTTCGGTGTCAACCTCTTCGTGCCAGGGCAAAGGTCCACTGTGGACATCTCGCCGTACCGGGAGCAGGTGCGGTCCGACGCCGATCGCTACGGCACCGAACCGGGGGAGCCGCGCTGGGATGACGACGACTATCCAGCCAAGATCGACCTGCTCGTCGAGGCGCGGATTCCTGTGGTGTCGTTCACGTTCGGCCTGCCTCGTCCGGACGACGTCCGGCGGTTGCACGGCGCCGGCACCGAAGTAGTGGTGACGGTCACCACACCCGACGAGGCGCGGCAGGCTGCCGAGCTGGGCGCGGATTCATTGTGCGTGCAGGGATTCGAGGCCGGCGGCCACCGGAGCACGTTCGCCAACGACCCGGCTTCACCAACCGGTGGCGAGGCTTATGGCTTGCTGGCCGCGTTGCGCCTGGTGTCCGTGGCGGTCGACCTGCCGCTGGTCGCTACCGGCGGCATCGTGCACGGCCGGGACGTGGCAGCGGTGCTGGCAGGCGGCGCGGTCGCGGCCCAGTGCGGCACGGCGTTCCTGCGTTGTCCGGAGGCCGGCACCCCGGCAACGCAACGGGCCGCGCTGGCCGACGGCACCCGCAGCACCACGGTGACCAGGGCATTCAGCGGTCGCCCCGCCCGAGGACTTGTCAACCGATTCATCGCCGAACACGGCTCACACGCGCCGGCCGCCTACCCGCAACTGCACAACCTGACCCGGCCGATCCGAGCCGCGGCCGGCGCCGCAGGCGACCCGGAGTCGATGTCGCTGTGGGCCGGCCAGACCTACCTGCTGGCTACCGAGGAACCAGCCGCCGACGTGGTCACCCGCCTGCACGCCGAGGCGCAGCTGGCCCTCGCCATGGCCATGGGGCGTGTCGGGCCCGCTGAGTGAGGTTGATCATCGATACGACCACGCGCCTGGAGTCCAGCGCCTTGGCTGGTTGGCGAGACGTTGTCCCGGTGGACAACGGCCGGACCGCGGGCTGGCGCCGGTTCGCTCGCTGACAGGGCTGGGCATATCGGCCCGCCATGGCTCCAGCTGAACACCGTACGCGTCGATTGGCCCAGGCAAGCTCCGTGCTGTGGTTGGTCGCGACGGTCATCCTGGTGCGGAGCGGAGTGCGGTTGCTGGAACAGTGCGTCGTAGCCGTGCTGAGGCTTCGTGCGGTGGCTCGGCGTTCGGTCGTCGTCAGTGGTTGGTGAAGACGATCTTGCCGGCGGTCTCGCCGTCCAGCATGGTTCGGAAGCCCGTTTCGGCCTGGCCGAACGGCAGTTCGGTGCCGATCGTCGGGTGGATGTCGGCCTGTTGGCAGAAGCTCAGCAGGTCGGCCAGTTCCTCGCGGGTGCCCATGGTCGAGCCGATCACCCGCAGTTGCAGGAAGAAGATCCGTTGCAACTCGGCGGCGGTGGCGTCGCCGCTGGTCGCGCCTGAGATGACCACGGTGCCGCCTGGTTTGAGCGACTTGATGGTGTGCGACCAGGTCGCCTTGCCAACGGTTTCGAACACCCCGTCCACCCGCTCGGGTAGCCGGGCACCCGACTCGAAGACGTCGTCCGCGCCAAGCGCGGTTGCCAGCGCGCGTTTGGCTTCCGTCCGACCGGTTACCCATACGCGCAGGCCGGCGGCCTTGCCCAGCGCGATCAACGCGGTCGACACGCCACCGGACGCGCCCTGCACCAACATGGTGTGGCCGGGGCGCAGCCCGGACTTGACGAACAGCATCCGGTAAGCGGTCAGCCACGCGGTGCCCATGCAGGCCGCCTCGGTGAACGACAGCCCGGCCGGCTTGGGCAGCACGTTGCGCGCCGGCACGACCACGCTGTCCGCGAACGTGCCCTGGTGCACCTCGGTGAGCAGGGTCCGCTTCGGGTCCAGCGTCTCGTCGCCGGTCCAGTCCGGGTCGCCGATCACCGAGTGGATGACCACCTCGGTGCCGTCCGGCAGCACGCCGGCGCCGTCACAGCCCAGGATCATGGGAAACCGTTCCGGTTTGATCCCGACACCACGCAGCGTCCACAGGTCGTGCATGTTCAGGCTCGCCGCCCGCACATCGACCCGCACCCAGCCCGTCGCCACCGTCGGCTCGTCTCGCTCACCGACCACGAGGGCCGCCAGCGGATCGTCCCGATTCGGCCGCACCGCATACACCGCGAACATGGCCCGAACCTACCGACTGGTCGGTGGCCGCCGCACTCGGACCCGGACGCAGGCGTATCGTCGCCTTGTGCTCCAGTGGTTGGCGAACTGGTGGGACAGCGTCGCACTGTGGTTGTCCGACCTGGCTTTCCCGATCCAGTTCGCACTCGTCATCGCCGTACTCGCGCCGGTCTGCTTCGTACTGGCGTGGGGGATCGACAATGCCGTCGACCTGGTGACCGCTCGGTTGGACCGCGCGCCGGGGTCACCCCAGCCGGCCGCGCCGGAGCCGCACCGGACACCGCCGCTGGTGGTGCACGTGCGGGCCGATGTGCCGGCCGGCACTCCCGCCACGATCATCACGGCCGTCCTCACCGAACCGACGCATCCGGGCGAGCCGGTGGATGCCACCCTGTCCGGCCGCGTGGATGCCACCGTGGCCGTCCGGTCGTCCGCCGGTTCCGACTCGGTCCGCTCGTGACGTCCGGCAAGCGCATCACCGCTGCTCTGGTCGGGCTGGTGTTGTTGGCCGTGATCGGCTGGCTGACCACCCACTGATCGGTTCTTACGCACCTCCTTGTTCGGCGCTTCTTGTTCGGCCCTGCCCGGGACGCCTCGCCTCCCCGCATCCCCTCGTTATAGATCTCCCTTCGTGGGCACCCACGCCGGCTGCCGCTTCTGCGCGAACGCGAGGATGCCCTCCTGGCCCTCTGCGCTGGCGAAGAAGCTGGCGGACAGGCCCAGCATGTCAGCGAACGCCCCGTTCAGGTCGGTCGGCCTCGGTTCGCGCAACATGCTCTTGGTGGCGGCCAACGCGTTCGGACCGCCCAGGGCCAGCATCCCGGTGTAGCGGGCCACTTCGGCGTCCAGGTCCTCGGCCGCGACGCTGGAGTTGAGCAGCCCGATGGCCACCGCCCGGTCGGCGTCGAACGTCTCACCGGTGAGGAACAGTTCGTGGGCCGCCCGCGGCAACAGGCGTGGCAATACGGTGACCGAGATCACCGCCGGAACCACGCCGATCCGCACCTCGGTGAACGCGAACGTCGCCGTGCGCGCGGCCACCGCGATGTCACACGCCGCCACCATGCCGACCCCGCCGGCCCTGGCCGGCCCGGCCAGCTTCGCCACGACCGGCTTCGGGCTCGTCCAGAGCTGGGAGAGGATCGCGGGAAACTCGTTGACCCCCTGACTGCCGGCGTCGGCACCGCCGGCCTCCTTGAGGTCCATCCCCGCGCAGAACACCGGCCCGGTGTGGTCCAGTACGATCACCCGAACATCCGGGTCGGCCAGTGCGGTGTCCAGGCGCGCGGCCAACTCCCGGCGCAGTTGGGCGGAGAGAGCGTTGCGGTTGCGCGGGGAATCCAACGTGATCGTGCCGATGCCGCCGTCCACGCGGAAGTGCACCAGTTCCCCGGCCGTGTCGGTGGCCATCCGTCCTCCTCGGTTGTCGTGGTCGCTCGCTGGCGATAGGGCCACAGTGCCAGAGCGGAGCCGATCATGGCGGCGGCCGTCCACAGGCATCAAGGTCTGTCCACAGTCGCCCGTTCGTGGCGCCCAACGTTTTGGCAATCGGACTAGGCTTGAAAAGGGCCGTAGCCCCCGGTGAGGGCGGGGGCTGCCTCCAGGTCGGCGAATTCGCAACTGCGTTTGCCTGGAAGTTGCGAGACGGCGTTGGACGGGCCAGTTGCGATGGGGGTGTTGGCCGGGGCTTTGTCCTGTGCGTCGCGGTTTGGCTGGAGTGTTGGTGGTCAGCGGGCGCCGGGCCAGGGGCCGGGTGGGGTTGGGGCGTGGTGTTCTTCGTGTTCGTCCGTCCGGTATGGCCGTAGGCCTCTGGCCCGGTAGTTGGCCAGTGCGTGTTGGCCGTCCAGGGTGCAGGTGTGGACCCATACTCGGGTTACCGGTGGCAGGGCCGGCCAGCGGTCGCGGATCGACCAGGCGTTGGCTATGCCCGCGGTCAGTAGTTGGCCGCCGAGTCCTCGGCCGATGAATGCCGGGAGCAGGCCGAAGTAGGCGATCTGGACTTCCGTCGTCTCGTCGCCGGGCTCGCTGTCCAACTCCACGTAGCCCGCGGGTGTGCCGTGCAGCCAGAGGACCCACGTCTCCGAACCCGGGCGGGACAACCACTCCGTCCACTGCTGAAACGTCCACGACAGGCGGCCGGTCCAGTACCAGTCGCCGCCTACCGCGGTGAACAGGAAGCGGCAGAACTCCGGGGACACCTCAGCCACCCGGACCACCTGGCCCGGTTCGGCGGGGAGCTTGGCCGGCCGGAGATCGGTCGGCGCCGTTTGTTCCAGATACGTGGTGGTGACGAGCATGCCGCCAGTCAACCCGACGGCCGCCACTCCTCGGCCAACAGGCCGAGCACCACCTCGTCGGCGAACGTTCCCATGACCCACGCGCCCTGCCGCAGGGTGCCTTCCAAGGTGAAGCCGACCCGTCGCGCGGTTGCGATCATCGCCGCGTTGTCGGCCAGGGTGTCCACCTGGAGCCGGTGCAGGCCCAGTATCTTGAAACCGTAGTGGCACAACACGTTCACGATGTCGGGGGCCAGGCCACGGCCGCGGAACGCCGGTCTCAGTGACATCCCGATGTGGGCCGTCCGCTGATAGTTGTCGATGGCCCACAGCACGGCTTCGCCTGCCAACTCGTCGCCCGCCAGTTCCACGACCGAGAAGCACGCCGCGTCTTCGGACGGCGGCCGGATGGCGTACCGGGACGCGGATGAACCAGGCGACAGCGGCCGCCACGCCCTGCTGTCCGCCCGAGCTCTTGTCGCCACGTCGTTGTACAACTCGGCATCCAGGATCGGCACGTCGTCCTCGTGTCGGGCCCGTAGACAGACCTGCTTGCCACGCAACATGGCGTCTGTCTAGCCTGCCACCAGGGACGCGGCAACCCGATAACGGGCTGCCGCCGCGTACCGGGCCAGGATGACCTGCGCCACGGCCGGGTCGGCGCCCAGAGGGGCGGCGATCAGCGCACCCGGTGCCGCTCGGCTCACCCGATCGGGCAGCAGGCCGGGCGCCAGGAACCAGGAGCCGATGGCGATCCGCTGTGCGCCTCGGGCCCGCAACGCCGCTACCGCCGCCGGCACGTCCGGCTCGGCCGCCGCCGCGAAGGCCGCCGTCGACCCGACCCATCGGGTCCTGCGGGCCCAACGACCAGCAACGGCACGCACCGCCGCGTTGGCAGGCCGGTGCGACGAACCGGCCCCGGCCAGCACGACACCGAGCCCGGTATCGGTGGGGTCCGCGCCTGCCGCCGCGAGGCGGCGCAACGCCACCGACTCCAGCCGCGGGTCAGGCCCGAGCACGTCCCCGAGCCGGATTCGCAACCGGGGCGGGGCGGCGGCCAGCGCGCCGGGGATGTCCACCCGCGCGTGGTGAGCACTGCCCAGCAACAGCGGCACGACCACCACCTCGTCGTGGCCTGCGTCGTGCACGGCGGTCAGCACGTCGGCCAGCCGTGGCGCGGACAGGTCGAGGAACGCCACCCGCACGTCCAGGCCCGGCGCGGCCGCCCGCACCACGTCCGACAGCTCGTGGACGGTCGCCGCCGACCGAGGATCACGGCTGCCGTGGGCCACCGCCACCAGGGGCACCATCACGCGATCCCGGTCAGGCCACGGGAATGCAGTACGTACCGCTCCAACGGACGGAACACCAGCAGGTCGATGCCGATGCCGACGATCAGGATCAGGATGATCGCGGCCATCACGGTCGGCATGTCGTTGAGCGACCGACCGTCCTCCAGGTACTGGCCGAGTCCCTGGCCCAGTTGCGGCGAGTTGGCGATCAGCTCGGCGGCCATCAGCGACCGCCAGGAAAACGCCCAGCCCTGCTTGAGTCCGGCCAGATAACCGGGCAAGGCAGCGGGCAGCAGGATGTGCCGGGCACCGGCGAGTCGTCCCGCGCCGAGCACCTTGCCGACCCTGGGCAGGATCGGCGGGATCTGCGCGATGCCGGAGATCAGGCCGTTCGCGATCGAGGGCACCGAACCGAGCAGCACCACGAAGTAGATGGAGCTGGGCGTAATGCCGAACCACAGGATCGCGGCCGGCACCCAGGCCACCGACGGCAGGCTCTGCAGCCCGGACAGCAACGGCCCGATCGCCGTCCGCAGGGTGCGCACCTTGGCCAGCAGCAGACCGAGCGGAGTGGCGATGACGACGCCAATGAGGAAGCCGAACACCGCCCGGTGCACCGAAACCCACAGCTGGCCTGCCATCCGGCCGCTGGTCAGGTCGCTCCACAGTTCCGCGCCGACGGCGCTGGGCGCGGGCAGCTTGTACTCCGGCCAGATCGCGGCCGCCCACAACGCCTGCCAGATCCCGATCAGCAGCGCGATCGCCACGATCGGCGGCAGCACGGCACGGGCGGTCCGCCGCAGCCGGTCGGCACCGGTGCGGGCGCCATCGACCGGCTGTTCCAGCGCGTCCAGTCCGGCTTCCACCGCGTCGTGGTCGGCCAGCGCGACCGGCGCCGTGCCCTCGGCGGGCACGGCGTCCTCAGGCGGCGGCATGACGGCTGATCACCTCGCGCAGTCTGCCGTTGATCTCGTGCACCGCGTCCGCCTCGGTGGACCGGTCGGACACCTGCCATTCCTGCACCACCCGGCCGGGTCGCGAGGACAGCAGCACCACCCGCTGGCCCAGACGCACGGCCTCCCGCACGTCGTGCGTGACGAACAGCACCGCGGCGCCTGTCGCCTCCCATACCCGCAGCAGCTCGGCCTGCAGGACGTCCCGGGTGATCGCGTCCAGCGCGGAGAACGGCTCGTCCATCAGCAGCAGCGGGGGCAGTTCCGACCCGTCGGTGCTACTCCCGTCGATGGTGCAGGCCAACGCCCTGGCCAGCGCGACCCGCTGGCGCATGCCGCCGGACAGCTCGTGCGGCCGCTTGTCGCCGACGCCGCGCAGCCGCACCAGGTCCAGCAGTTCGTCGGTCCGCGCCCGCCGGGCCGACCGGCCGACGCCGGCCAGCCGCAGGGCCAGTTCGACGTTGCGGGTCGCGGTCAGCCACGGCATCAGCGCGGCCTCCTGGAACATCACCGCGGGCCGGGACGTGTTGCGCACGACCTCGCCCGAGGTGGCCGAGTCCAGGCCGGCCACCAGGTTGAGCAGGGTCGTCTTGCCGCAGCCCGACGCGCCGAGCAGGCACACGAACTCGCCGGGGTCGACCCGCAGGTCGACCCCGCCCAGCGCGGCGACCGTCCGGGTGCCCCGGCCGAACACCTTGTGGACACCGGTCAACTGGACCGCCGGCTCGACGATCGGTGTCGAGGGCCGTAGCTGGAGCGTTGCGGTCATGTCGTTCACGCCTTCCCGCGATGGTGTGCCATCGGTTTCACACGAAAGGTCAGTTGCCGGCGAGGTTGGCCGCGCTGACCGCTGGTTTGCCCGCGGCCTTCAGCACGGCGTTCACCGCGTCGAGGTTCGCGAAGCCGGTGAGGCTCGGTGCCGTCTTGGCGATGCCCGCGGTGACCTGGTCCTTGGTCAACTCGGGGAAGTCCGCGGCCAGCGGGTCGAGAGTGAGCTTGATCTCGCTGAACGCCCTGTCGATCACCGGCTGCGACAGCGCCTTGCCGGTGAGCTGCTTGAGCTGGTCGTTCACCGCGGCCTCGGCGCCCGTCTTGTTGCCCTGCGCGTAGTCGACCGCGTCCAGCTCGCCCTTGATCAATGCCTGCACGGTGGCCGGGTGCTGTTGCAGGAACGCGGTGCGCACGATCAGCACGGTCGTCGGGAACTGGCCGCCCGGCCACAGTGTGCTCTCGTCCACCAGTACCTTGGCGCCGCCGGTGAGCACCAGCTGCGATGAGTACGGCTCGGGCAGCCAGCCGCCCTGGATGTCGCCCTTCTGGAACTCCGACAGCGTCTGGGCGTTGGCCAGGTTGGTGACCGTGACCTGGCTGGTCAGGTTGTTCTTGGCCAGCCACGTCTTCAGCGACACGTCCTGCGTGTTGCCCAACTGCGGCGTGGCAATGGTCTTGCCCTTGAGGTCCTGCGGCGAATTGATGTTCGGCTTCACCACCAGCTGTGCACCGCCCGACGTCGCGCCCGCGACCAGCCGGACGGCGCCGCTGGACTTGGCGAACCCGTTGATGGACGGTCCGGAACCGATGAACGCCGCGTCGAGCGAACCGCCGAGCAGGGCGCTGACCTCGTCCGGGCCCGCGTTGAACGTCTGCAGGGTGAGCTTGGTGCTGCCCAGCTCCTTGGTGAAGAAACCCTTGTCGACCCCGATCAGTGCCGCCGCGTGGGTGACGTTGGGGAAGTAGCCCAGTCTCAGTTCACTGGCCGCGCCCTGGTTGGCGGCTGTCGTGGTGGGCGTCGCGGCCCTGGAACACGCGCCGAGCGTGAGCGCGACAGCCAGGGCCGGGATCGCGACGGCGGCGAGCAGCGGGACGCGGCGTGTGGTGGTGTGCACGGGAGTTGGGCCTCTCGAGTGTGATGGGCGGTGAGGTCAGGGACCTGGGGAGACCAGGTCGTGGACACGTTCGGTGGCGCTGTCGCGGTCCAACGCCGGCAGTGGCGCGCCGATCAGGCCGGCGGCCAACGTGGCGCCGTCGGCCGGGTCGATCACCAGGAACGAACCGGTTCGGCGGCTCGCGGTGTAGTCGTCGGCCGGCAGCGGTTCCGACGTTCGTAGCCAGACTCGACCAATCTCGTTGAGCTGCAACGATTCCGGATCGTCCGTTGTGGACAGCTTCTGCTCGTCGAACCGGGAGTTGAGCGAGGTGACCAGGCCCTGCACGGTCCGGGTGCCGTGCTTGACCAACACACGTGCGCCGGCGCGCAACGGCTTGTCGGACAACCAGCACAGCGTCGCGTCCAGTTCGTCGGTGACCGTCGGCGCGTCGGCCGCGGCGACGATCACGTCGCCGCGCGAGATGTCCAGCTCGTCGTCCAGCAGCAGGGTGACCGACCGCCCTGAGCCGGCCTCCGCCAGCGGGCCGTCCATGGTGTCGATCCGCCGCACCCGGCTGCGCAGGCCTGCGGGCAGCACCAGCACCTCGTCGCCTTCGGTGATCGTGCCCGCGGCTACTTGCCCGGCGTAGCCCCGGTAGTCGGGGTACTCGGGGGTGCGGGGCCGGATCACGTACTGCACTGGGAAGCGGAACGGGAGGTGGTGCGGATCGGGCTCGACCGGCACGGTTTCGAGGTGGTGTAGCAGAGTCGGGCCATGCCACCATGGCGTGTTCGCCGACGCGCTGGCGACGTTGTCGCCGACCAGCGCGGACACCGGGATGGCCACGACGTCCTGTTCGGTGTAGCCGAGCGCGGTGGCGTGGGCGAGGAACTCCTTGGCGATCAACGCGAACGTGGACTCTTCGTACCCGACCAGGTCGATCTTGTTGACCGCCAACACCAGTTTCGGTACGCCCAGCAACGCGAGCACGGCGGCGTGGCGGCGGGTCTGCTCGATCACGCCCTTGCGCGCGTCCACCAGCAGCACGGCCAACTGGGCGGTCGAGGCGCCGGTCACGGTGTTGCGGGTGTACTGGACGTGGCCGGGGGTGTCGGCCAGCACGAACGAGCGATGCGGGGTGGCGAAGTAGCGGTAGGCCACGTCGATGGTGATGCCCTGCTCGCGTTCCGAGCGCAACCCGTCCACCAGCAGCGACAGGTCCGGGGTGGCCAGGCCCCGGTCGCTCGACACCCGGTGCACGGCGGCCAGCTGGTCGGCCAGGACGGACTTCGTGTCGTACAGGAGACGACCGACGAGGGTGGACTTGCCGTCGTCCACGCTGCCTGCGGTGGCCAACCGGAGCAGATCGGTATGAGGCATCAGAAGTAGCCTTCCCGTTTGCGGTCTTCCATGGCTGCTTCGGACAACCGGTCGTCCGCCCTCGTCGCGCCGCGCTCGGTCAGCCGGCTGGCGGCCACCTCGGCGATCACCTCATCGACGGTGGTGGCGCCGGATTCGACCGCGCCGGTGCACGAGCCGTCGCCCACGGTGCGGTAGCGCACGGTGAGTTCGTGGACGGCTTCGCCCGCGCGGGGTCCGCCCCACGGGCCGGTGGTCAGCCACATGCCGTCGCGTTCGAACACGGCGCGTTGGTGGGCGAAGTAGATGGCGGGCAGTTCGATGTGCTCCCGCTGGATGTAGCGCCAGACGTCCAGTTCGGTCCAGTTGGACAGCGGGAAGACCCGGACATGCTCGCCGGGACGGTGGCGGCCGTTGTAGAGGTTCCACAGTTCCGGGCGCTGGCGACGGGGATCCCACTGGCCGAAACCGTTGCGCAGGCTGAAGATCCGCTCCTTGGCGCGGGCTCGTTCCTCGTCGCGCCGGCCACCGCCGAACACCGCGTCGTAGCGGTGCTGGTTGATCGCGTCCAGCAGCGGCACGGTCTGCAACGGGTTGCGGGTGCCGTCCGGTCGTTCGACGAGGCGGCCGTCGTCGATGTAGTCCTGCACGGTTGCCACTTCCAGTCGTAGCCCGTAGCGGGCCACGACGTGATCACGGAATTCGATGACCTCGGGGAAGTTGTGGCCGGTGTCCACGTGCAGCAGCGGGAACGGCACCGGCGCCGGCCAGAACGCCTTGACCGCGAGGTGCACCAGCAGGGTGGAGTCCTTGCCGCCGGAGAACAGGATCACCGGTCGGTCGAACTCCCCGGCCACCTCCCGGATGATGTGGATCGCCTCGGACTCCAGGGCGTCGAGGTTGTCGGCGACAACCGGCGCCGCGGGTGCCAGCGTCTCCTCAGCCATGGAGGCCGCACTCCGTCTTGCCAAGGCCTGCCCAGCGTCCGCTGCGCGGATCGGCGCCCGGCAACGGCTTCGCGGTGCACGGCGCGCAGCCGATGGACAGGTAACCCGAGGACACCAACGGGTTCTCCAGCACGCCGTGCGCGGCGATGTAGTCGTGGAACTCGTCGTCGCTCCACGCCGCGATCGGGTTGATCTTCACCAGCCCGTTGCGGTCGTCCCAGCTCACGATCGGGGTGTTCGCCCTGGTCGGGGCATCGACCCTGCGCACCCCGGTCACCCAGGCCTGATAGCCGGCCAACGTCCGCCGCAACGGCACCACCTTGCGCAGGTGGCAACACCGGTCCGGCTCGGTCCGGTTCAGCAGGCCGTACTGCGCCTCCTGGTCGGCAACCGACTGTTCGGCCGCGGCGTTGACGATCCGGATCTCGGGATAGACCGTGGCCACGGCGTCCCGGGTGCCGATCGTCTCGGCGAAGTGGTAGCCGGTCTCCAGGAACAGGACGTCCACGTTCGGTTTCACCCGCACCGCGAGGTCGATCAACACCGCGTCCTGCATGTTCGACGCCACGATCCACTCGTCGCCGAAGGTGCGCGCGGTCCACGCCAGCGCCTCGCCGGCACTCGCATCGGCCAGCTCGGCCGACGCGGTTTCGGCAATGGACTTCAGGTCTTTGGTCGCGGTCACGACCGCACCACCCCTCCGGACAACAGTCCGACCAGTTTCACCGCGAACACGCGGCGACAACCCAGACACAGCCAGGCACCATGCGGCTCCTCCTGCGGCCGCAGGTCCTCCTCGCCGCAGTAGGGACAACACGCGACGGCCGCCCGTTCATTCATCGCAACTCCGCATCGTCGGCGCGCGTGACCCACTGGGCGAACCGCTCGCCGTCGCCACGACCGGCCACGTAGTTGCGCACCAGCCGTTCCACGTACTCGGGCAGCTCGACGCTGGTGACCTTGTGGCCACGCAGTTTCCGGCCGAAACCGGCGTCGAGGCCGAGGCCGCCGCCCAGGTGCACCTGAAATCCCTCGACCTGGTCCCCGGCGGCGTTCGTGACGATCTGGCCCTTCAGGCCGATGTCCGCGGTCTGGATGCGGGCGCACGAGTTCGGGCAGCCGTTCACGTGCACGCTCACCGGGTGGTCCAACGTGGCCTGCACGTCGGCCAGTCGCTCCTCCAACTCGGTCACCAGCCGGGCCGCGCGCGCCTTGGTCTCCACGATGGCGAGCTTGCAGAACTCGATCCCGGTGCAGGCCATCACACTGCGCCGCCACGGCGACGGCGCGGTCGGCAGGCCGATCCCGGCCAGTTCGGTCCGCAGCCCGTCCAGGTCCGGCTCGGCCACGTCCAGCACGACCAGCTTCTGTTGCGGCGTCAGGCGAACCCGTCGCGAACCGGCCCGCTCCGCGGCCTTGGCGACCGCGACGAGCATGCCGCCGGACACCCGGCCGGCGACCGGCGCGGCGCCAACGTAGAACTTGCCGTCCCGCTGCGGGTGCGTGCCGATGTGGTCCCTCGGGTGCGCCGGCACGTCCGGTGCCGGGCCGTCGATCAGCGACCGCTTCAGGTACTTGGTCTCCAGGACCTCCCGGAACCGCTCCGGGCCCCAGTCCGCGACCAGGAACTTGATCCGCGCCCGGTGCCGCAGCCGCCGGTAGCCGTAGTCCCGGAACACACTGATCACGCCCGCCCACACGTCCGGCACCTCGGCCAGCGGAATCCAGGCGCCCAGCCGCTTGCCGATCATCGGGTTGGTGGACAGCCCGCCGCCGACCCACAGGTCGAAGCCGGGGCCGTGCTCCGGGTGGCGCACGCCGACGAACGCGACGTCGTGGATCTCGTGCGCGACGTCCGGCAGGCCCGAGATGGCGGTCTTGAACTTCCTGGGCAGGTTGGCGAACGCCCGGTCGCCGATGAACCGCTCACGGATCGCCTCGATCGCGGGCGTGCCGTCGATGATCTCGTCCGCCGCGATGCCGGCCACCGGCGAGCCGAGGATGACACGCGGGCTGTCGCCGCACGCCTCCATCGTGGTCAGGCCTGCGGCTTCCAGTTTCGCCCAGACCGCCGGCACGTCCTCGATCCGGATCCAGTGGTACTGGATGTTCTGCCGGTCGGTGATGTCCGCGGTGTCTCTGGCGTAGGTCTGGGAGATCTCGCCGAGCACGGTCAGCTGTTCCGTGGTCAGCGCGCCGCCGTCGATGCGCACCCGGAGCATGAAGAACTCGTCGTCCAGCTCCTCCGGCTCCAGGATGGCGGTCCGGCCGCCGTCGATCCCGGGGCGTCGCTGGGTGTAGAGGCCGAACCAGCGGAACCTGCCGCGCAGGTCGGCCGGGTCGATCGAGTCGAACCCGCGGTGCGCGTAGATGTTGAGGATCCGGTCGCGCACGTTCAGCGGGTGATCGTCCTTCTTGGACCGTTCGTTCGGGTTGAGAGGTTCACGGTAACCGAGCGCCCACTGGCCCTCACCCCGCCGGACATGGGCACGCTTGGGCGCCGAGGCGGTCGTCGGCGTGGTTGGCACGGTCGTCCTCCGGTGGTCGGGGCGCCTGGGGCGCCGACGAGGTCCCGGAGTGCTACCGAATGGGAACCATCAGCCGGCGTCCGGCGCCGGCTGGCAACAGCGAAATAGCACGGCGACGGTCAGTGACCGCGCCGGCACAATGCGCTGGAGACGCGACGGAAGTCCACGTGGCGCCGGGCCACGAGGTGAACTTCGGTCGCAGACATAGTCCCAGCCTGCCACGATGCGCCGACAGTGACCACCGACATCCGAATGCTGGGACGAGGCTCACGTCCCGGCGAAATCCCGTGGTAAGAGACACTGGACGGATGCCTTCCGCATTGCCGGCCGGTGAGCCGGCGCCTGATGACGGGGCGCTGCCCGCCGCGGCCACCGCAAGTCTCGGCGCTCGTCCGTTCGGGGTGTACGTGCACGTACCGTTCTGCGCGACCCGATGCGGCTACTGCGACTTCAACACCTACACCGCCGGCGAGTTGGGCGGCTCGGCGTCGCCGCAGTCGTGGCTGGCCGGGCTGCGCGCCGAGTTGGACCTCGCCGTCCACATCCTGGGCGGCTCGCCTGCCGCGGACACCGTGTTCGTCGGCGGCGGCACACCGTCGCTGTTGGGCGCGGCCGGATTGGCCGATGTGCTGGTGGCGGTGCGCGACACGGTCGGCATCGCCGACGGCGCCGAGGTGACGACCGAGTCGAATCCGGAGTCCACGTCGCCGGAGTTCTTCACCGGCATCCGCGCTGCCGGGTACACCCGGGTGTCGCTGGGCATGCAGTCCGCGGCCGGGCACGTCCTAGCCACGCTGGACCGCACGCACACGCCGGGCCGGCCGGTGGCCGCCGCCCGCGAGGCCCGCGCGGCCGGGTTCGAGCACGTCAGCCTCGACCTCATCTACGGCACACCCGGCGAGCGCACCGACGACCTGCGCGCGTCGCTGGACGCGGTGCTCGCGGCCGGTGTCGACCACGTGTCGGCGTACGCGCTGATCGTGGAGGCCGGCACCGCGCTGGCCCGGCGGGTCGACCGGGGCGAACTGCCGGCACCCGACGACGACGTGCTGGCGTCGGACTACGAACTCATCGACGACACGCTGG
>DASXXM010000116.1:0-15879 GCA_036503065.1 Pseudonocardiaceae bacterium
GTTTGCTCCCCGGTCACACCGGCCGACCAGCAACCCGGATGGTGACCATGGGCAAACCGAACAGTGCGGCCAAAGCGCGGGCGCGGTGTGTGCTGTGGCTGTGCGGACAGTGCCGTGGTGGTACCGACTGTCGCTGTGTACCCCAGCCGCCGCCCAAACCACAGCGCTGGCCCGTGCCGGACGACGAGCGACGGGTGTAGGAGCGCAGGCGCCGCCATCGGGACCGTAAGGTCCTGTTCGGACCGAATCAGGACCGGACCGGTCGGTGGTACTCGTCCAAACGGCATCACCCACCTGCCGTCCGGCTCATGAGAACGGCCGCCCACAAAACTCTCAGGTAGCGCAAAGGCTCTTCGCGGACACTGTTACGTATACACGTGGGTAAGGCGCCTGTTCGACGTGCGGAAGGACGACTGCACAGTGCCGGAACCTCCAACAGACCGACGCACCGCCCGAGCCGTGGGTGAGCGTCGAGTACAGACCGTGACGACGTGGACGACCGCGGGTGCCGTGGTCGGCGCGGCGGTGCTCAGCGCGTTGCTGGCACACGGCACGGTGTCGGCGGCGACCACGTCGACCAACGTCCCGAACCGGACGAACAACGGCAACAACCAGGTCGGCACGGGCACGGATCAGACTGGGGGCGGTCAGCTGCAGGCACCGGACTTCCTACCGGGAAGCTCCGGCGGAGGGGGCCGGCACGCCTCGACAGGAGGGTCATGACCAGCGTCGACACCACGGCCAGCGTCACATTTCCGGCGCTGGGTACCACGGCCGTCCTCGTG
This sequence comes from Pseudonocardiaceae bacterium, assembly GCA_036503065.1. Lineage (GTDB taxonomy): Bacteria > Actinomycetota > Actinomycetes > Mycobacteriales > Pseudonocardiaceae > DATEPR01. The sequence goes on from DASXXM010000116.1 coordinate 786, forward strand.
GTGACGGAACACCGCGGCCTCGGCGAGGCCGAGCAGGCGCTGCGGGCCGAACTGGCCGCGATCGACAAGGCGTGCAGCCGGTTCCGGTCGGACTCGGAGATCAGCAGGCTGCACGAACAGGCCGGCACCGAGGTCGTGGTGAGCCCGCTGCTGGCCGAGGCGCTCGCCGTGGCGCTGCGGGCCGGTCGACTCACCGGCGGCATCGTCGACCCGACCGTCGGCGCGGCCGTGGCGGATCTCGGCTACGACCGGGACTACGACCGGCTCGACCGGGACAACCCGCTGCCGGTCGACTCGCCGCTGCCGGCGCCCGGCTGGTGGCGGGTGTCGCTGGACGAGGCCCAGCGGCGGGTGCTGCTGCCCAGGACCGTGCGACTGGACTTGGGCGCCACCGCGAAGGCCCTGGCCGCGGACCGGGGCGCCCGGCGGGTCGCGGCCACCATCGGCGGCGGTGTGCTGGTCAGCCTCGGCGGCGACGTGAGCACCGCGGGCCCCCCGCCGGACGAGGGCTGGCGGATCGGTGTCGGCGACGACCACCGGCTGGCCGTCGACGAACCGGAGACCACGGTGAGTATCCGGTCCGGCGGGCTCGCCACGTCGAGCACCACGTGCCGGCACTGGCGGCGCGCAGGCCGGACACTGCACCACATCGTCGACCCGCGCACCGGCGACCTGCCGGAACCGGCTTGGCGCACCGCGACCGTGGCCGCCGGGTCCTGTGTCGACGCCAACACCGCGAGCACCGCGGCCATCGTGCTCGGCTGGGCGGCGCCGCGCTGGCTGACCGCGGCCGGCTTACCCGCGCGGTTGGTCGGACCGCGGGGCGACCTGCTGACCCTGGCCGGCTGGCCCGTGGACGGCGACCTGGGGTGAACCAGCCGATCATGTGGTACGCCAGCCGGGCTACCGGTCTGGTGGCGTTGCTGCTGTTCACCGCGTCACTGGTGATCGGCGTGCTCAGCGGCGGCCGGCTCGCCGGCACGCGCTGGCCGCGGTTCGCCGTGGCCGCCGTGCATCGGAACGTGTCACTGCTGGCCGTGGTGTTCCTCGCGGTGCACGTCGGCACGTCGATCATCGACCCGTTCGCCGGGATCGGCTGGCTGGACGCGATCCTGCCGTTCGGTTCGGTGTACCACCCGTTGTGGCTCGGCCTCGGCGCGGTCGCATCGGACCTGCTGGTCGCCGTCGTGATCACGAGTCTGTTGCGCCCCAGGGTGAATCTGCGCCTGTGGCAGTGGGCGCACTGGTCCAGTTACGCCTGCTGGCCGTTGGCCGTCGTGCACGGCATCGGCGTCTATCCGACGGACTTCCGGCTCGGCTGGGTGTTCGCGCTCAACATCGCCTGCGTGGTCGTGGTGATCGTCGCGATCGGCTGGCGGGTCGGCGTCAGCCATCCGGACACCGACGCACGGGCGGGCCGGCACGTGACCGGGATGTGACCACGGTGACCAGCTACGCCCCGCCGCGCGGCCCACGCCTGTTGGCCGGCTGGGCGGACACCGCGCGGGTGGCGGACCTGTCGGCGCACGTCGGCCGCTACGGCCCGCTGCCGCCGGTCGACCGCGCGCTGATCGGCATGGTGGACGCGGCAGGCCTGCGCGGTCGGGGTGGCGCGTGGTTTCCCACCGGTCGCAAACTGGCCGCCGTGGCCGCGGGCGGACGACGGCCGATCGTGGTGGCCAACGGCGCGGACGGCGAGCCGGCCAGCGACAAGGACCACGCACTGCTCACCGTGGCACCGCACCTGGTGCTGGACGGCATGGTCCTGGCCGCCACCGCGCTCGGCGCCGCCGACGCGATCCTGTGCGTGCACCGCGGCGATCCGCTGGCACCGGCCGTCCATGCGGCGATGCGGCAGCGGACCGGCGATCCGGTGGCGATCCGGCTGGTCGAACTGCCGGCCCGATACGTGGCCAGCGAGGAGTCCGCGCTGGTGAACTTCCTGAACACCGGCGAGGCCCGGCCGACGGACACGCCACCCCGCCCGTTCGAACGCGGCGTGCGCGGCAGGCCGACGCTGGTGGACAACGTGGAGACGCTGGCCAACATCGCGTTGATCGCCCGGTACGGCCCGGACTGGTTCCGCGCGGCGGGCACGGTGGCGGCGCCGGGCACGATGCTCGCCACTGTGGGCGGCGCGGTTACCGCGCCCGGGGTGCGCGAGCTTCCGTTGGGCACCACCGTTTCCGTGGCGCTGGGTGCGTCGGGCGGCGTGTCCGAACCGGTCGGCGCGGTCCTGGTCGGCGGCTTCGGCGGCAACTGGCTGGCCATGTCCGACGCGGCCGAACTCCCGCTCACCCCCGAGGACCTGGCCGCGGTCGGTGGCTCGCTCGGGGTCGGGATGCTGCTGGCGTTGCCGGCACGGGTGTGTGGCGTGGCCGAGACGACCAGGATCGTGCGATACCTGGCGGGGGAGTCGGCCATGCAGTGCGGGCCGTGCATGTTCGGGTTGTCGTCGATCGCGCGGGATCTGGAGATGTTGATGTTCGGCGGGCGGCCCGACGTGCTCGACCGGCTGCGGCACCGACTGGGCGTCGTCCGTGGCCGGGGTGCCTGCGCTCATCCGGACGGCGCGGTCCGGCTGGCGGCCAGCGCGTTGACCGTGTTCGCGGCCGATGTCCATACGCACGCCATGGGCCGGCCGTGCGCCGGCATCCGGGTGGCGTCCGGCATCCGGGTGCCGGTCGGCGGGATCGGGCTCGGTTGGCGATGAGGCTGCGGCTCAACCCGATCGCCTGCCACGCCCACGGCCTGTGCGCCGAACTGCTGCCCGAGCTGGTCGACCTGGACGAGTGGGGCTATCCGATCCTGGCTGACGGCGGGCACGTGCCGTCGGCGTTGGTGGATCAGGCGAAGGCGGCGGTCGCCGCCTGTCCGACCCTCGCGCTGCGCCTGGTCAAACCGGCCTGACCCGCTGGCCGGCACATCCCGTCGTTCGGACGGGTCGATAACCCCAGGGGGGTATCATCGGCGGTGGATTCCGATGTGGAGGGGCGTCATGCCGGGTTACAGCGAGGACAAGGCCGGCTACCTGCGCCGCCTGCGCCGCATCGAGGGCCAGGTGCGCGGGTTGCAGCGGATGATCGAGAGCGACGAGTACTGCATCGACATCCTCACCCAGATCGCCGCCGCCACCAAGGCACTGCAGGCTGTTTCGCTTGGTCTGATCGAGCAGCATCTCGGCCACTGCGTCAGTGAGGCGATCACCGAGGGTGGCGAGATCGCGGAGACCAGGCTCCGTGAGGCCAACGAGGCCATCGCGCGACTCGTCAGGTCTTGATCGCGAAACAGATCCTGAGCTGCGGAAATAACTCTCAGTTGCGCTTTGTCCGACTACTGTCGCGGTATCAGGGCCGAGCTACTGATTCACCCGGCTCGGGGAGTTCTCCCGCTGCCTCGATGCGATTATTCTGAACACACTCGATGCCAAATCCGAGGGGTCGGCTGGTCCCCCCGAGTCGGGGTGGTGGGGACCAGCCGTTCATTTCTGGAACACGTTTCGATAAGGTCCGTGTCCACTTTCAGTCGATGAACTGGCCAGTACCGAATCGGATGGCCATTCGGCAGGCGGACGGTGTGACCGGTCGGTTCCGTCGATCGGCTGGGCGGCGGTATGCGCGACCAGGTGTGATCAGCGCCGCGTGTCCCGCGTTCCGGTCACCGGGATATTCGACTACCAACCGTGCCCCGGACCGGGCAGGATGCCCCATATGCCCGCACGGACCAAACTGACGGTAACGGCCGTCGCCATACTCGGCTGCCTGCTCGCGGCCGCCTGTGCCCCCGCCGCCCAGAACAATATCCAGCCGCCGCTGCCGGCCGGTTCGCCCATCCCGGGCCAGGGCAACTGCACGCCGGCCAAGCTGCCCACCCTCAAGGCGAACACGTTCACGTTCGGCACCGACGAGCCGGTGTACGAGCCGTGGTTCGTGAAGGACGACCCGACCAGCGGCAACGGCTTCGAGTCGGCCGTCGCCTACGCCATCGCGGCCAAGATCGGCTACCAGCACGGCCAGGTCGCCTGGTCGCGGGTGTCGTTCAACGCGGCGATCCAGCCCGGCCCGAAGAAGTTCGACGCCGATCTCAACGAGTTCTCCATCACCGCCGACCGGCGCAAGGCCGCCGACTTCTCCGCGCCCTACTACGACGTCACCCAGGCCGTGATCACGGTGAAGTCGTACCCGGCGGCATCGGCGCACTCGGTCGCCGGCCTGCGCGGTGTCAAGATCGGTGCCCAGGTGGGCAGCACCAGCTACGACGCCGTGCAGAACGTGATCAAGCCGAGCCAGCAGGTCGCCGTCTACAACAGCAACGACGACGCCAAGCAGGCGCTGGCCAACGGCCAGATCCAGGCGCTGGTGGTGGACCTGCCGACCGCGTTCGAGATCACCGGCGCGAGCGAGGTGCCCAACTCGGTGATCGTCGGCCAGTTGCAGACCACCAGCGGCCAGTCGGAGCAGTTCGGCGCGGTCCTGGACAAGAACAGCCCGCTCACCTCGTGCGTGTCGGCCGCCGTGAACGTGCTGCGCTCGGACGGCACGCTGGCCAAGCTGGCCCTCGACTGGCTCAACACGCAGGCCAACGCGCCGATGCTGCATTGACGTCCCAACTACAGCGGGATCGCTTGGCCTACAAGCGATCCCGTGCGCGTCGGTCCACCGGGGTGGCCATCCTGTCCACCCTGGTGTTCGCCGTTGCCGCCGGGTGGGCGATCTCGTCGTCGCCGGGGTGGCCGCGGGTGCGGTCGTCGTTCTTCGACCTGCCGACGGTGGCGGAGTCGTTCCCGGCGATCCTGGCCGGGCTGTGGTTGAACATCCGGGTGCTGGTCGTCGCCGAGGTGCTGATCCTCGTGCTGGGCCTTGGTATCGCGGCGCTGCGCACGCTGCGTGGCCCGGTCTGGTTTCCGGTGCGCGCGCTGGCCACCGGGTACGTCGACCTGTTCCGCGGGCTGCCGTTGATCATCTGCCTGTACCTGGTCGGTTTCGGCCTGCCGGGGCTGCGGTTGACCGGCGTGCCGAACGATCCGGTGGTACTGGGCGGGATCGCGCTCGTGCTGGTGTACGCGGCGTACGTGGCCGAGGTGTTCCGGGCGGGCATCGAGTCGGTGCATCCGTCGCAGCGGGCGGCGGCTCGCTCCATCGGGCTGACGCACGCGCAGACCATGCGGATCGTCGTGCTGCCGCAGGCCGTCCGTCGGGTGTTGCCGCCGTTGCTGAACGACTTCGTTGCGCTGCAGAAGGACTGCGGGCTGATCTCGGTGCTCGGCGCGGTGGACGCGGTGCGGGCCGCGCAGATCGCCGCCGCGAAGGACTTCAACTTCACCCCGTACGTGGTGGCCGGGCTGCTGTTCGTGGTGCTGGCCGTGCCGTGCGCCCGCCTTGCCGACGCCGCCGCACGGCGCCTGGCCCGCCGGGAGGGCGCCGCATGACTGCCGTGTTGCAGGTGCGGAACCTGGTCAAGCGCTACGGCGAGCACACCGTGCTGGACGGCGTGGACATCGAGGTCGCCGAGCACGAGGTGGTCGTGCTCATCGGCGCGTCCGGCTCCGGCAAGTCGACCCTGCTGCGCTGCGTGAACCTCCAGGAGGACCTGGACGACGGCCAGATCCTCCTGGACGGCACGGACATCTCCGATCCCCGGATGAACGCGGACGTGGCCCGGCGCAAGATGGGCGTGGTGTTCCAGGCGTTCAACCTGTTCCCGCATCTGTCCGTTGTGGACAACGTGACGCTGGCGCCGCGAGTGGTGCACGGCATGGACGCCGCGGCCGCGCGCGAACGTGCGCTTGCCCTGCTGGCCAGGGTCGGCCTGCAGGACAAGGCGTCCGCGTATCCGGACCGGCTGTCCGGCGGCCAGCAACAGCGCGTGGCCATCGTGCGGGCGCTGGCCTACGAGCCACGGCTGCTGCTGCTGGACGAGATCACCAGTGCGCTGGACCCGGAACTGGTCGGCGAGGTGCTCACCCTCGTGCGCTCGCTCGCCGAAGCCGGCCGCACGATCCTGATGGCCACGCACGAGATGGGCTTCGCACGCCAGGTGGCCGACCGGGTCTGCTTCCTGGACGGGGGAGTGCTGGTGGAGTCCGGCCCGCCGGACCAGGTCCTGGCGGACCCGGTCGAGGACCGGACCCGCCAGTTCCTCCGCCGTGTCATCGCCGCGGGTCGGCTGTAGTCAGGCCAGTTCGGACAGCGCCTTGTACGCGTCGTCGGACAGCTCGATGTCGGTGGCCGCCAGGTTCTCCTCCAGGTGTGCCACGGACCCGGTGCCCGGGATCGGCACCATCACGGGGGAGCGGCGCAGCAGCCAGGCCACGGCGACCTGGCCGGGTGTCGCGCCGTACTCCTTGGCCGCGTTGGCGAGGATGCTGCGTGGCCCGGCCAGTTGGCCGACGGCCACCGGGTTCCACGGGATGAACGCGATGCCCTCGCGCTCGCAGTGGTCGACGACCTTCTCGTGCGCGCGGTTGGTCAGGTTGTACAGGTTCTGCACGCTGACGATCTCGGCGATCCGGCGGGCCTTCTCGATCGTATCGGTATCCACTTCGGACAGTCCGATGTGGTTGATCTTGCCCTCCCGCTGCAGGTCCCGCAGCTCGCCGAGCTGGTCGGCCAGCGGCACCCTCGGGTCGACCCGGTGCAGCTGGAACAGGCCGATCCGTTCCAGGCCGAGCCTGCGCAGGCTCATCTCGACCTCCTGGCGCAGGTACTTCGGGTCGCCGAGGACGTGCCACTCGTCCGGCCCGGTGCGCACGAGACCGGCCTTGGTACCGATCAGCAGGTCGTCGGGGTAGGGATGCAGGGCCGCCCGGATGAGTTCCTCGCTCACGTAGGGCCCGTAGGAGTCGGCGGTGTCGATGAAGTTGACGCCCAGCTCCACCGCGCGCCGCAGCACGCGCAGCGCCTCGTCCCGGTCCGGCGGGTAGCCCCAGATACCCGGTCCGGTGATCCGCATGGCCCCGTAGCCGAGCCGGTTGACGGTGTACGAGCCGATGTCGATGGTGTCGGTCATGGCCGAACCTCCGTTGTCTGTCATGAATACCTGTCCTTCGTATCTTGACGTGGACCGCACGACGCTGCTCCGATGATGTCGTTAGCCATCCATACCATCTGGACGGGGACGGGATGAACATCCGAGCGGACGCCGCGGAACTGGGACCCGACCTGATCGCGCTGCGTCGCGAACTGCACCAGATCCCGGAGATCGGCCTGCACCTGCCGCGCACCCAGGACCGGGTGCTCGCGGCCCTGGACGGCCTGCCGCTCGAGGTCAGCCTCGGCAAGGACCTGTCCTCGATCACCGCGGTGCTGCGCGGCGGCCGGCCCGGTCCGGTGGTGCTGTTGCGTGGCGACATGGACGCGCTGCCGGTCACCGAGCGCACCGGCGTGGACTTCACCAGCAAGCACGAGGGCGTGATGCACGCCTGCGGCCACGACCTGCACACGGCGGGCCTCGTCGGCGCGGCGCGGCTGTTGTCCGCGCATCGCACGGAGTTGGCCGGTGACGTCGTGTTCATGTTCCAGCCCGGCGAGGAGGGTTTCGACGGCGCCGCGCACATGATCCGCGAGGGCGTGTTGACCGCCGCCGGGCGGAAGGCGGACGTCGCCTACGGCCTGCACGTGATGTCCTCGACGGTGGCGTCGCACGTGTTCACCGGCCGGCCGGGCACGCTGATGGCCGCGTCGGACGGCCTGTTCGTGCGGGTGCTCGGCGCGGGCGCGCACGGTTCCCGTCCGCACAGCGGCCTCGACCCGATCCCGGTGGCGTGCGAGATGGTGACGTCGTTGCAGACCATGGTGACCCGTCGGTTCGACGTGTTCGACCCGGTGGTGATCACCGTCGGCGTGTTCCATGCGGGCACCAAGCGCAACATCATCCCGGACGATGCCACGTTCGACGCCACCGTGCGGTCGTTCTCCGTGGCGGCCCGCGACCGGATCCGGACGTCCGCCGTCAAGCTGTGCGAGGACATCGCCGCGGCCCACGGCCTCGAGGCGGACGTGCGGTTCGAGACGGAGTACCCGGTCACCGTGAACAACGCCACCGAGCACCAGTTCGTCGCGGACACCGTGCAGGACCTGTTCGGCGACTCGGGTTTCCAGCCGCTGGAAAACCCGCTCACCGGCGCGGAGGACTTCTCCCGGGTGCTCAACGAGGTGCCCGGCGCGTACGTGTTCCTCGGCGCGACCGCGTACCCGGACCTGGAAACCGCGCCGGGCAACCACTCGCCACGGGCCAACTTCGACGACTCGGTGGTGCCCGACGGTGCCGCGCTGCTGGCCGAACTGGCCGCACGTCGCCTCCGATAGGTCACGTCTCACGTCGGCAGTGACCGGCCGAACGTGGCGATCACTCCCGCGATGACCAGCATCACGGCCAGGACCAGCACGAACGCGTTGCGGGCACCCAGTTCGGCAACCGGGCTGAGGCTCGCGAACGCGGTGCCGAGCACGGCGACGCCCAGCGCCAGCGAGGTCTGCTGCGTGGTCGCCAGCGCACCGCTGCCCACACCGGCGCGTTCGGCCGGCACGCCGGACAGCACGACGCGGAACAGGGTCGTCATGGTCATCCCGTTGCCGATGCCGACCAGGGCCAGACCGGGAGTCAGGTCCGGCGTGGTCAGGTGCGGCCAGGCCAGCAGCGTCGTCAGGATCAACACGGCGATGCCGATCCCCTGCACGACAGCGCCGTAGCCGACGACACGTGAGCCGAACCGGGTGACCAGCCTGCTGCTCAGCAACGACACCACGAGGAAACCGACGGCCAACGGCGTCAGCGCGAGCCCGGCCTGGAACGGCCCCATCCGCAGGTCGTCCTGCAGCGTCACGGCGTAGACGAACATGAACCCGCCGAAACTGGCGAAGAACGGCACACCGAGCCCGAGCCCCCGACGCATACTGCGCATCCGCATGATCGACGGCGGCAGCAACGGCACCCGCCCCGCCAGCTCCACCCGACGCTCGACCAGCACGAACGCGGCAGCGGCCACCGGAGCGACACCCAGCAGCGCCCACAGCCACGCGGGCCAGCCCAGGGCCCCGCCCTCCATCAGCGGAATCAGCAGCGACAACAGGGTCACGCCGAGCAGCAGCGTCCCGAGGCGATCGACACCGACCGGGTTGGCCGACCGCGTCTCCGGCACCGTCCGCCGCGCCAACATCAGCCCGACGACGCCGACCGGCACGTTGACCAGAAAGATCGGCCGCCAACTCGCGCCCGCGATGTCGGCGGCCACGAGCGCCCCGCCGAGCAGCTGACCAACCACAGTGGACAGTCCGCCGACCGCACCGTAGAACCCGAGCGCCCGCGACCGACGCTGCCCGGTGGTGGTGGCCTGAATGGTGGACAGGACCTGAGGCAGCATCATCGCCGCCGAAGCCCCCTGGAGAGCCCGCGCGACCACCAGCAACCCCGCGTTCGGCGCCAGCCCGCAGAGGAGCGAGGTGACCGTGAACGCGGTCATGCCGGCGAGGAACAGCCTGCGCCGCCCGAACGTGTCGCCGAGCCGCCCGCCGAGCAGGAGCAGCAACGCGTACCCGATGCCGTAGCCGGCAACGACCAGTTCCAGCGTGGCGGTCGACGCGTGCAGGTTGACGTCGATGGTCGGCAGGGCCACGTTGACAATGAAGAAGTCGATCATCGGCAACGCCGTACCGAGCAACACGGTAGCCAGCCCGGCGCCGGACAACGTGGCAACCCGCGCCCGGCTGATAGGTTGAGCTACTTCGCCGCCGCCCGCAAGACAGCCCCCGCCCTCACCGGGGGCTACGGCCCTTTTCGAGCCTAGTCCGTTTGCCAAGCCGGTGGGGCTGGACTCGGCTGGCCTGTGGATAACTGGCGTGGGTGTGGACAGCTCGGTTGCGATCCGGGGCCGGGTCGTGCTTGGGTCTAGCTCCGATCTCATGACACCACGATGCATCTGTTTCTACACTGGTGCCAGTGACAGGTTATCCTGGTACCACCACTACCTGGTAATAGGCTGAATCCCGTGGGACGGTGACCCTGGTGACCACGTATCTCGACCGCGCACCCCGGACCACCGGGGAGATACGGCGGCACGAACTGGCCGCGTTCCTGCGCAGCAGGCGGGAACGCATCACGCCCGAGCAGGTCGGCCTGCCGCCGGGCGGCCGACGCCGCACGCCGGGGTTGCGCCGTGAGGAGGTCGCGCAGCTGGCCAGGGTCGGGGTGACCTGGTACACGTGGCTGGAGCAGGGCCGCGACATCCACGCGTCCGACCAGGTGCTCGCCGCGATCGCCGACACCCTGCTGCTCGACCCGTACGAGCGCGCCCATCTCTACACCCTCGCCGGCCAGCCGGAGCCGCCGCTGACCCAGGACTGCCGCGCCATCACCGACCCGATGCGCGTCATGCTCCGGCAACTGGAACCCGTGCCGGCCGTGGTGACCAACACCCGCTGCGACATCCTCGCCCACAACCGGACCTACGACCGGATGATCGGCGGCCTGGACGACGTGCCGTTCGAGAACCGGAACTCCCTGGTGCTGGCATTCACCTCACCGGCGTGGCGATCGGCCATGGTGGACTGGGCGGAGAACGCGCCGCGCATCGTCGCCCAGTTCCGGGCCGCGATGGCGGAACACGTCGCGGAACCGAGCTGGAAATGCCTCGTCAAAAGGCTGCGCCAGGAGTCCCCCGAATTCGCCAGAATGTGGAACGAACACGAGGTGAGGGCACCGGAGAACCTGACGAAACGTTACCTGCAGCCAGAAGTCGGCCTGCTGCGCCTCGACTACACGCACCTGTGGTTCGGCAGGCGCTCCGAGATCAAACTGACCACCTACACGCCCGCCGACGAGGAAACCTGGCAGAAGATACGCGAACTGCAGGCACTGGTCGTCAATTGACGCTTTGCTGTCGTGTCGCTTGACCACCGGACGCCGACCCGATAGATACACACGGTGCTCGCGCAACTCAGCGGGCAGGGACGGTTGGCTCTCGGGGCGATCCTCGGTGCGGCAACGGCCGCCCTGTTCCTGGTCGGAATCACCACCGGACCCGAAGTAACCGTCGGACGTGCCGAACTACCGCTGGCCATGACCGGTGTCCCGGGCACCGGCGACCTGGCCGCGCCCCCCGGCGGCAGCTCGGTGACCGCCGTCCTGTCGGCCACCATCGCCGCCACGACCACCGCCAGGACGGCCACCCCGAGGACGACGACCGTGACCGGGCCGACGAGCGTGCCAACGACCACCACGACGTCTCCGACGACCACCACGGCTCCGCCGACCACGACGAGCAGGCCCACGAGGACAAGGCGGCCGCCGACGAGGCCGCCGTGCTTCCTGTTTTGCTGACCACCGGTCCGGACGGTTTGCTTGCCGCATGGTCGCTATCTGCCTCGCCGCTATCCGGCCGTCACCTTGGCGTGTTGAGCTGCTAGCCATCGGCTCAGCGCGTCAGGAGGTCGGATGATCCGCGTCCCGCGTCGTTGGAAAATAACTGGCAATCTGCTTACAGTGGTCGCGGTTGCCGGCGGCGTGCTGGTCACGACCGCGCACGCCGACCCGGCCGCGGCTTCCTGGCTGCCGGCCACTCCCGCCGGATGGAATCTGGTCGTGGACCGCGCCAGCACCCCGGCGACCACCGTCACGCAAGGCGTGACCGAACGCGGCGAAACCCTGGACACCGTCGCCGGCCGGCAGCACACGCAGGTACTCGACGTCGACCTGACCGACCCGAACGTCCGGCTCGGCGTGGTCGAGGCAGGCGACACGCTCACCGACCCGGCCGACGAGACCGTCAGCTCGATGGCCGCCCGGACCCACGCGGTCGCCGGCATCAACGGCGACTACTTCGAGATCCACGCCAGCGGCCGCCCGCTCGGCGGCGTGATCACCAACGGCCAACTCCTGAAGAGCCCGCGCCCCGGCTACAACGCCCAACTGACCATCCGCGTCGACGGCAGCATGGCGATCGGACCGGAAACCTACACCGGCACGATCACCGACGGCCCCGCCAGCACCGCGCTGACCTCGGTCAACGTCCTCAACGACGTCACAGCAGGCGGCATCACCCGCATCACCCCGGCCCTGGGCGCCAGCCGGCTCGCCGCCCCGGCATTCCTGGTCACCGGCCACCGCGACGGCGCCAACCTCGTGGTGGATGCCGTGCAGCCCAACACAACCACGCTGCCCGCCGGCACAACCGGCCTGCTCGGCGCCGGGACCGGCGGCCAGTGGCTGGCGAACACCGTGCACGCCGGCGACACGATCGCGATCAGCGAGCGGATCAGCCCCGACGACCAGCCGCGCCAACTGCTCTCCGGCGCCACGATGCTGGTGCGCGACGGCGCGGTCTACGCCGACCCGACCGGCACACCGCCGTCCGGCGTGAACCCGGAAACCGCCGTCGGCCTCACGCGGGACGGCCGGCACGCGATCATCGTCACCCTCGACGGCCGCTTCGGCGAGGCCACCGCGGTCGGCGTCACCCCGGCCCAGGTCGCCGGCTATTTGATACAGCATGGCGCCTACAGCGCGATGCTGCTCGATGGCGGCGGCTCGACCGAACTGGTGGCCCGTGCGCCCGGCGACAACGCCGTGTCCGTCGTGAACGCGCCGTCGGACGGGGTCGAACGCCCGGTGGCCAACGGATTGTTCATCTACACCAACGAATCCACGCCCGGTTCGGCCAGCAAGGTCGTAGTCAACGATGGCACCCCGGTGACCACCGTGCCCGGCGCGACCATCCCCGTGCCGGTGTACGCCACCGACCGCAACGGCAATCCGGCCGCCACGACACCCGCCGTCGAGGTGCTGCCGAAGGGACTCGCCGACTGGTCCGACGGCAGGCTCGCGGTGCACCGGGCCGGTCGCGGCGAGATCGTCGCCAGGGTCGGCGGGGTGGTCACCAGCCAGCCGCTACGGGTCGTCGACCGGCTCACTTCCCTTGCCGTGTCACCGAACCAGCCCGACCTGACCAACGGCGCCACCCAGGCATTCGCGCTGTCCGGCACCACAGCGACCGGGCAAGCAGCCACCGTGCTCGACGCGAACCACCAGCCGGCGCAGGTCAGCGTGCCCGCGGCGGCCGCGCACTGGACCGTCGACCGGCCGGACCTGGGGACTGTTTCCGCTGACGGCGTGTTCACGGCGGCCGCACAGGGCGCCGGACTGGCCACGGTCACCGCCACCGTCGGCGGACGCACCGCGACGGCCGGCGTGGCGGTGGGCTCGACCAGCCAACTCGTGTCCAACCTGACCGACGTGGCCAACTGGCGACTGCGCAACACCACCGGCGCCCCGGCCACACTCGCACTCGGCCCGCTGCCGCCCAACGGAACCGGCCCCGGCTCGCTGCAACTCACGTACACCGTGCCTGCCGGTGCCGGCGTGAAACAGCTGGTCTTCTGGGATACCAACGACATCACCATCGGTCAGAACCCGGCAGGCGCCGACCCGACGGCCATCGGCCTGTGGGTCAACGGCGACCGCAACGGCCTGATCCTGCACGAGCAGTACATGCAGATCAACGGACAGGCCGCGCCGCTGGCCGAAACCCGGGTCACCTGGCAGGGCTGGCGGTTCTACACCGCACAGGTGGCGCCCGGCACCCAGTTCCCGATCACTATGAACTTCCTGGACTTCCTGGCGATCAATCCGAGCACCACGGTCAGCGGCACCCTCGACGTAGGTGGCCTACAAGCCCTGTACTCACCGCGACCGATCGTCACGCCGCCCTACGTAGCCATCCCGAACAACCCAGACTGGTTGCAGTACAAGGAAAGCAACGTGCGTCCAGACGGGACTGTGCTAGTTGGCGGCGACGCTCATCTGCTCGCCGGCGACCCAGGTTCGGCCAGCAGCAACGTCTTCAAGGCGATCAGCACGGTAAAGCCTACTGCGGATCAGTTCCTTGGCGACATGTCAGACGACGGCCAACCAGCCGATCTCGACTATGCCCGGTCAACGATGGCATCACTCGGAGTCCCGTACCGAGACGCGGTAGGCAACCACGAGATCAGCCAGGGAGCGTTGCCGGAGAACGGAAACTTCACCGCCGACTTCGGCCCGACCCACTATGCCTACCAACTCGGCAGCGCCCAATGGATCGTCACTGACAGTGCCCACGGCGGCATTCTGTCCTCCGACCCGTTCGGCGTGCCGGCCGAAGCGCAGTACCCGTGGCTGGTGGCGCAGTTGACCAATGCGACCGCGCCGGCCGTCGTCGTGGTCACGCACATGCCGCCGTACGACCCGCATCCGGTGGCGGACAGCCAGTTCAGCGACCGGTGGGAAGCCCAGATGTACGTCCGGCTCATCCAGCGCTACCAGCAAACACACCCCAACCGCCACGTGATCATGCTGGACGGCCACGCCCGCGGCTTCGCAGAACAGATCCTCGACCCAACCGGCCGGCCAACCGACACAGCCCACGGCGGCATTCCCCAACTCACCGTCGCCGACCTCGGCATGCCCGCCTACGCCCCACCGAACCAGGGTGGTTTCTACAACGTCGCCCTGCTACACATGACCCCGTCCGGCGACATCCAGTTCAGCGTCGAACCGGTCCTGTCCTCGATCACGATCACGCCTCAACGAAGCCTGACGGTCGGCACGAGCGCACAACTCACCGCAACCGGCACCGCGGTCGGCGGCGACAACCAACCAACCCTGCTGGTCCCCATCGCCGACCCGGCATCCCACGTATGGGCATCCAGCAACCCACGAGTCGCCGCAGTGGACACCAAAACTGGCGTGGTGACCGCACGTCACCCCGGCAACACGGTGGTCTCGGTCACGAGCGGTGGCATCACGGCGACCACAACGATCACCGTGACCTAACCACTGGCGTAACGTGGATTGGCGGAGAGGGCTGCGATGACCATCAGCGTGTTCGATCTGTTCAAGATCGGTATCGGACCGTCCAGTTCGCACACTGTCGGTCCGATGACGGCTGCCCGCATGTTCGTTGCCGACTTACAGGCCGATGGATTGCTGGATCGTGTCAGCTCACTGAAGGCTGAGCTGTTCGGTTCGCTCGGGGCCACCGGTCACGGCCACGGCAGTGACCGGGCGGTGCTGTTGGGCCTGTCCGGCGAGAACCCGCGCACCGTCGACACGGACACGGTGG
>DASXXM010000117.1:0-6111 GCA_036503065.1 Pseudonocardiaceae bacterium
GAAGCCGGTCGCGGCTGGTGTGACCATCGGCGCGGCGGTGCCGGTGGCTGCCGTGACCGTGAGGACTCCGAGCGGGACGAGTAGCACGGCGGCTGTTGCCGCGAGCGTGCCCTTGCTGGGCATTCGCATGATTCCTCCCGAGCGCGGGGGATATTGACATCAAAGTGGACTAGACCATTCGATTGCGCAAGACAGCGTCAACTGTCAACGCCGACTCGTCGGTGTGACGCGGTGGGTTCGAGACGTCGACAGGGACGGTGACCTGCGGCGATCAAACTACGGGCCTTATTTCGAGACCCACAGGAACCTCCGCCGTCGCCGGCGGTACCGGTCAGTCGACGCTGGTCACACCACCGGGCACCGGCAGCGTCCATGCCTCCGCGGTCGCCTCGGCCACCGATGTGCCGTCGAACGGGTGTAGGTGGACACGGGTGCCCTGGCGGTCCCACCAGCCACGGATCGCGCCGTCGACCAGGATCGCGCCGCGCAGCACGCCGGTGGGGTGGCGGGGGAACAGCGTGGCACGGTGGGCCGGGTCGGGCACCAGGACCTCACGGTCCAGCCGCAGCAGCGGGTCCTCGCCGGGCAGCAGTCGGGCGCCGGTGACCTCGTGGTCGTCGGACCACAGGTGCCGGTACGAGGCCAGCAGGTGGCCGCCGTCGACCGGGACCAGTTCGTCGGCCAGTTCCCGCCAGGTCGCGATCGCGTCGGCACGGGGGATACGGGCCCACGCGGTGAAGGCGCGGACGTCGGTCGGGCCGAAAACGCGGATGAACCGGCGGCCCAGTTCCCGTTGCGCGGCAACGGGATCCATCGATGGCGCGGGTACCACCCGCACCGTTATCCGGCTCGCGTCCCACCGCACGGCCAGCCGGCCGCTGCGGGCGAGTTCCCGGATCTCCAGCACGTCCCGGCCCAGCGACGGCATGACCAACGCGGGATCGACCTCGTCCGCGCCGAGCCGGGCGACCACCTGGTCCGCCACGGCGAGCAGCTCGTCAGGCGCCGAGCGGGGCAGCCGTCCGACCGTGAACACGGCCCAGTCGGCCGCGGCCACCAGGTACGCGGCGCCACGCGGACCCCACAGTTGGCGCAGCGACGGATCGGCCCACCCGTCCACGGACAGCCCCGCGACCCGGGCGTGCAGCGACAACTGGGCAGCGCGCGGCGCGCTGTCCTGGAGCCCGGCCGGCAGCGCGTCGGCGAGCGGGCCGCGCACGTCAAGGCGGTTCGCGCGCAGGCGGTAGCCGATCGAGGAGATCATCACCAGGGCTACGATTCCAGGTGTGACTCGCTGGCTCCAGCGGTACCGCGCCGGTGACCGGGTGGCGGTGTGGACCGAGTTGACCGCGCTCGGCGCCAGGCTGCGCGACACGCCGGCCTGGCCGGAGACGGTCGAGGTGGCGGGCGAGACCATGCGCCGGGTTCGGACGAACGTCGAGCGGCTGGTGGAACTGTTGCCACGGCACGGTTTCCAGTTCTACGAGCCGGACGTGGTAATGGTGCCGCCCGCCGCGGACGTCCGCGATCGGCTGGCCGAGGTGGAGCGGGTGGTCGGACCGCTGCCGCTCGCGCTGCGGTGCTGGTACGAGCTGGTGGGGCAGGTGAACCTGTCCGGTACTCACCCCGAGTGGGACTTCGAGTTCACCGACGGGCTGGTCGTCGAGGCGCCGCTGGACTACCTGCTGCTGGAACACGAGACCTGGGCGGCCGACGGCGGCACCGAGTGGGACCGCGGCCCGTTCACCATCGACCTGGCACCCGACCGACTGCAAAAGGCCGATGTCAGCGGCGGCCTACCGTACGCGATGTCCTTGCCGGACAACGGTGTCGACGGCCTACTGCTGTGGGAGCCGCACCAGACCACCTTCGTGAACTACCTGCGCATCTGCTTCCGGTTCGCCGGCCTGCCGGGCTGGGACGGGGCCGCCCTGGACGACACCGCACGACCAACGGTCCGGCGCCCACCGATACTGGCCGAACTGGCCGCCGCGCTGCTGCCGATCTAGGTGATCGATCCGGTGTCCGAGTCGCTCGGTTCTGCCTGCGCAAGGGTTCGGAATCGGCCGGGCGGCATGCCGCGCACGCGGGTGAATGCCCGATTGAAAGCGTATTCACTGGTATAGCCGACAGAACGGGCGACCGGACCAATAGGCTCGTTCGTAGACCTGAGACAGTAGGCCGCCAATTCCATCCGCCAGTTGGTCAGATAGGCGAGTGGAGTCTGGCCGACCAATGCACTGAACCGGCGAGACAGGGTCGCACGCGAAACAGCCAGTTGCGCGGCGAGATCGGCGAGGGTCCAGTCGCGGGCGGCGTCCGCGTGCAGCGCGGCGAGGGCCTCGCTTACCAACGGGTCACGGAGCGCGGTGAGCCAGGACGCCGGCAACGGTTCGATCTCGTTCGTCATCAGCCAGGACCTGATGATGTGCACGAGCAGCACGTCCAGGAGTCGGTCGCGAACGGTGGCTGTACCGCTTCGTGTACCGCTGAACTCGTGTGCCAACAGATGCAGCACGTGATCTGTCGGCCGGTCGGGATCCGGGTGCAAATGGATCACCGGCGGCAGCAGGGTGAGGAGTTGGGCGTTGAGCGCAGCGTCCTGATAGAACAAGCCGCAGAGGATTCGAGTGTGCGCCCCGCCGTGTCCGAGCGTGAGTCGCCCTCCGAGGGTCATTCCCTGGCGGGCGGCCAGTTGATCGAACGGTTCCGCGGCAATCCCCGGCTTGCTGACCAAACGATGGTGTGGCCCACCCGGTAGCAGGACGAGGTCGCCCGGCATGAGGTGGAGCGGCGGACCGCCGTCCAGTTCGAGCCAGGCGACGCCCCGGACCACCGCATGGAACGCCGCGCCGGGGACCGGGTCGTTGTCGACACCCCAATCGTCACCGCCCTCGACGGTGCCGGCAACCACGCCGCGCACACGAGTCAGATTCAGCACTTCAGACAAGGGGTCCACAGCACGAGGATACCGCTTCGTTCAGACGTGAGACGGAGGGACAAAAACATGAGCATCCTGGCCATCGCGCGGCGGCAGTCCGGTTCGTATCGTCGTGGTGTCATGTAATCCGGCGCGGAGTTCGAATCAGGGGTCCTGGGCTTCCCAACGACCCCAGACGATTCACACCTTTCGAAGGACACGAAATGACCCCGTCCCGACGCACATTCCTCACGCTCGCCGCCGTCGCGGTCCCCACCGCGACAGGGCTGCTCGCGCTACCGGGCACTGCACAAGGCGCGCCCGGTACTCTGCCCGATTACCTGCCGATCCCGCCGAGTTCGCTGGGTCCGGCCCTCAACTCCGACGGCTATTTCGTCGGCCAAATCAGAGGAAACCTCTACTGGGTTACCGATTCCTTCTACCAGGCGATGTTCCTGACCACGCGGGATGGCATCGTTCTGGTCGACGCGCCGCCGACGATCGGTCGCAACCTGCTGCGCGCCATCGCCGACATCACCAAGATCACGGGCACGCCGAGCAAGGTCACCCACCTCGTCTACTCGCATTACCACGCCGACCATATCGGCGCCGCCACGATCTTCGGGGACGACGTCGAACGCGTGGCCCACCGGGAGACGACACGACTGCTGCGCGGGCTGGCCGACCCGAACCGGCCCTTGCCGACGGTCACTTTCGACGACCATCACACCTTGCGCGTCGGTGGCGAGGTGTTGCAATTGGACTACCACGGCCCGAACCACACGCCGGACAACATCTTCATCTTCGCGCCGAATCAGGAGACCCTGATGGTGGTGGACTTCCTGTTCCCGGGGTGGGTACCGTTCAAGGACCTCGGGATCTCCCAGGACATTCCGGCCTGGGTGCGGATGCACGACGTCGCGCTGAGCTACCCGTGGCGCACGCTGGTCGGCGGCCACCTGGGTAGGCTGGGCACTCGCTCCGACGCCATGCTGCAGCGGGACTACGTGACCGACCTGCGGACCCAGTCCGAGGCAGCGATCAAGGGCCTCGACCCGACCCCATATTTCGCCAAGTACGGCCCGACCGGCAACGCATGGGCGATCTTCAAAGGTTACCTGGACGGCGCCACCCAGCAGATCACCGACGTGGTGGTCGCCAAGTACGCGGGCAAGCTCGCCGCGGTGGACGTCTTCACCTTCGACAACGCGTTCAAGATTCTGGAGTCTCTGCGCACTGACAACGGGCACCTGGGGCCGTTCAACATCCACCAGTAGCCGCGACGGTGAATGACCGAGCGGAGATCGCGGCCCCTGTCGGCCGGATGTAGCTCCCGCTCTTCGGTTTCCGTTGTCAACCCAGTTGGCCGACGTCCGTCACGTGTAGGACCGCGTAGCCGGCCTCGTCGGATTCGGTCAGGTCGATCTCGCCGCTGATGCCCCAGTCGTGGTCGCCTGCTGGGTCGTCGATGACCTGGCGGACCGTCCAGCGCTCCGCGCCCTCGTCGATCATCAACAGATGGGGGCCGCGGGCGTTGGCGTCCGCGCCGATCTCGTCGTGCTCGGCGAAGTACGGTGCCAGCGCCTCCTGCCACGCCGGTGCGTCCCAGCCGGACTCGCCGTCCAGTTCGCCCAGTGCGTACCAGTCGCGGCGGGCGGCCAGTTCGATCCGGCGGAACAGCGCGTTGCGCGCCAGCACCCGGAATGCCCGCAGGTTGCTGGTGACCACCGGCGGCCGGTCCTCGATCTCGGTGTCCTCGCCGGGGTTGCGCAGTTTCTCCCACTCGTCCAGCAGGCTGGAGTCGACCTGCCGGACCAGTTCGCCCAGCCACTCGATCAGGTCGCCGAGTTCCTCCGTCTTCGCGTCGGCCGGCACGGTCTGCCGGACCGCGCGGTAGGCGTCCGCGAGGTACCGCAGCACGAGCCCCTCCGACCGGGCCAGGCCGTAGAAACTGACGTACTCCACGAACGTCATCGCCCGCTCGTACATGTCCCGGACGACCGACTTGGCCGAGAACGGATGCTCGGACACCCACGGATGGCCCCGCCGGTACAGGCCGTAGGCCGCCGACAGCAGTTCCTCCAGCGGCTTCGGGTGGGTCACCTCCTCCAGCAGCGCCATCCGCTCGTCGTACTCGACGCCGTCGGCCTTGAGCTGGTTCACCACCTCGCCGCGGGCCTTGAACTGCTGCGCGGCCAGCACCTGCCTCGGATCGTCCAGAGTGGACTCGATGACGGACAGCACGTCCAGCGGGTAGCTGGGCGACGTGCGGTCGAGCAGTTCGATCGCCGCCAACGCGAACGGGGAGAGCGGCTGGTTGAGCGCGAAGTCCAGTTGCAGGTCGCCGACGACCCGCCAGCGCCTGCCCTCGTCGTCCGGCACGGCGAGCTGCTCCACCACGCCGGCCGCGCGCAGTGCCCGGTACACCGCGAACGCGCGCAGGATGTGCTTGCGCTGCCGGTCGGGCGGCTCGTGGTTCTCGGTCAACAGGTGCCGCATCGCGGCGAACGCGTCGCCCGGCCTGCTGATCACGTTGAGCAGCATCGCGTGGTTGACCGCGAAACTGGACGTCAACGGTTCCGGCGCCGCGGCGACCAGCCGTTCGAACGTCGGCCGGCCCCAGCCGATCGCGCCGTCCGGCGGCTTCTTGCGCACCACCCTGCGTCGCTTCTTCGGGTCGTCACCTGCCTTCGCCAGTGCCTTCTCGTTCTCCACGACATGTTCGGGCGCCTGCACGATCACGTTGCCGATCGTGTCGTAGCCGGCCCGGCCGGCGCGGCCGGCGATCTGGTGGAACTCGCGGGCGTTGAGCAGGCGCGTGCGGGTGCCGTCGTACTTCGACAACGCGGTGAACATCACCGTGCGGATCGGCACGTTGATGCCGACGCCCAGGGTGTCCGTGCCGCACACCACCTTCAGCAGCCCGGCCTGTGCCAGCCGCTCCACCAGTCGGCGGTACTTGGGCAGCATGCCGGCGTGGTGCACCCCGATGCCGTGCCGGACCAGCCGGGAGAGCGTCTTGCCGAAGCCTGCGGTGAACCGGAACCCGCCGATCAACTCGGCGATCGCGTCCTTCTCCGCCCGCGTGCACACGTTGATGCTCATCAGCGCCTGCGCGTGCTCGATGGCCGCGACCTGCGTGAAGTGCACGACGTAGATCGGCGAGCCGTGCGTGGACAGCAGCTCCTCGA
>DASXXM010000118.1:0-2850 GCA_036503065.1 Pseudonocardiaceae bacterium
CCAGAACGGGGTCGACCTCGGGTTGGGCAACGTGTGGTGCCGGAGCAGCGCGGCAACGGGCGCCGTGTCACGCGAGGGCATCCGGACGACGGCGCTGTCGTCCTGGTCGTCCGGCCTGGCGACCCGGGCGATGTGCGCGCCCCGGTCGCCGAGCAGTCGGTCGACGGCCTGGTCCAGATCGCCGGCACCGGCGACCTGGATGGCCAACCGGTACTGGCGCAGCGCGCCCCAGCTGGCGGCCAGCTGTTCGGGGTCGACCACTCGCCGGGTGGCGACGCCGATCGCCCTTGTGTCGCCCAGCGTCACCCCGAACAGCTCAGTGCTGTCGTCCGATCGGGGCATTTCCGGCGCTGGCAGCAACCGGTCGATGTGACCGAGTCGAGCCGCGTGTGCCGCGGTGATGTCACTCAGATCGACGCCTGTCACAGGCCATATACAAGCCCGTCAACCCTGCCCGGAAAAAGTGTTTCGCCGGGTGGCGCCGTGTGCGCAAGGAAACGGACCCTAGGACGGGACGCACGATCGGGCTACAGTACGACGGCGATCGCGCGTCAACCCTGTCACGCCGGCAACCCCGGAGGCGGACCGCCGTGATCATCCAGATTGCCACGTCGGAGTCCTGAGATCACCGACTACGGGACCGGGCGAGGAGGGTGCATGTCCGAAAACCGCCAGCAGGTGGCTGCGGACATGTCGCGACCCGTGACAACGCCGGATGTCGCACGCACCAACAGCAACTTCCGGGCCTATTCGATCGCGGTCTTCGCGGGCGGCGTGATCGCCGCGGGTCTGGTCTCGTGGTGGCTGCCGCTGACTTTCCACATGTCCCTGCTGTGGGTCGCGCCGCTGCTGGTGATCGGGTTCCTGCTGGCCGAGCGCCTGGCGATGAACATCGACGTCCGCGGCGACGTGTCCTGGACGATCTCGTTCACCGAGATCCCGATGGTGGTCGGGCTGCTGATCGCGCCGTTCCAGGTCGTGCTGGTGGCGCACGTGGTGGCCGGCGTCGGCACGATGGTGGCCCGCAAGGTGGGCGACCGGGTGCTCTACAACGCGGGCGTCTTCATGGTCGAGGCCGCGAGCGCGTTCGCCATCGCGACCGTCATCTGCCGGGCGCTGCCACCGGGACCGTGGTGGATCGGCTCGTTCGTCGGCGCGCTCGCGGTGCCGCTGTCCAGCACGCTGCTCGCGGTCGTCGCCGTGCGGATGCTCGGGCGGCGGATGCGCCTGTCCAGCGCCGGTCGGCTGGTCGGGCGGGTGCTGGTGGTCGGCCTGCTGAACGCGTCGCTGGGGGTGACCGGCTACGAGATCATCCTGCACAGCCCATGGGGCTGGTGGCTGGTCGTGCTGGTCAGCCTCGGTGTGCTCGCCCTCTACTTCGCCTACTCCGGCCTGCTGCGTGAGCAGCGGGACCTGGAGGCGCTTGCCGACGTCAGCCTGATGGTGGTGCGGTCCGGCCAGCACATCGCCCGGCCCGCGATCGACGCCGATCCGTCGGTGGCACTGCCGCCGACGGAGGACTGGCAGGTGATCGCGGAGCGGATCAAGGACCAGGTCGGCGCAAGACGCGTCGTGCTGCGGCTGTGGCCCGACCCGCGCCAGGAGATGCAGACGGTGGTCGCCGGCCAACCGCTGCCGGCCCGCAGGCTGGACCCCAGGGCGGTCCGCGAGGACCCGCTGCTGCGGCTGGCCGGCGCGGGCGTGCGGCAGTTCCGGTCCGCCGACGCCAGCGCCGAGGTGCTCGACTCGCTCGCGCTGCGCGACGTGGACGAGGTGCTGGTCGTGGCGCTGCGCGGCGCCAACCAGGTGCTCGGCGTCCTGGAGGCGCACGACCGGCTGAGCAGGTGGCGCGGCTTCGGCCGGGCCGACATGCAGATGGTCGGCACCATGGCCAGCCATCTGGCGACCGCCGTGGACAACCGCAGGTTGATGGCCCGGCTGCGCCACGACGCCTACCACGACCCGCTGACCGGGCTGCTGAACCGCGCCGGCTTCCGCGAGACCAGCGTCGGCCTGCTGCGTGACCACCCCGCGTCCGTGGTGCTGCGGCTGGACCTCGACGTGCTGTCCACGATCAGCGACGCGCTGGGCTACGCGTGGGGTGACCGGATGGTCGTGGCCGCCGGACGGCGGCTGCGCGAACAGCTCGGCGTCGACGTGCCGCTGGCCCGGCTGGAGGCCGGCACGTTCGCCACGCTGCTGGTCGATCACACCGAGGAGCAGGCCCACGAGGTGGCCGAACGGCTGCGCACCGGGCTTTCCGCGTCCTACCCGGTGGACCGGCTGACCGTCGATGCCAGCGTGAAGGTCGGCTACGTGTCCGCGGAGGTCGAACCGACCGGCGCGGTCGAGCCGGACGTGGACACCATGCTCCAGCGCGCGGACGTCGCCGTACGGGCGGCGCGGACCGACGGCGACTCGGTCCGCAGGTACGTGCCCAGCATGGGGCAGATCTTCCTGCGCCGGTTCCAACTGGTCACGCAGTTCAAGCAGGCCATCGAGAACGGCGAGGTCTACCTGCACTACCAGCCGAAGGTGGCGCTGCCCAGCCGGCAGATCCTCGGCGTCGAGGCGCTGGTGCGCTGGCAGCATCCCGAGTTCGGCCGGCTCGCACCGGACGAGTTCGTGCCGGCGGTCGAGGCGACCGGGCTGATCGGCGCGCTCACCACGTTCGTCACCGAGCGGTCGCTGACCAAGGTGCGCAAGTGGCTGGACCGGGGCATCCGGATGAGCGTCGCGGTCAACCTGTCGGTGCGGAATCTGGAGGACGAGGACTTCCCCGACTGGGTCGCGGAGGCGCTGATCCGGCACAACGTGCCAGCCGAGCTGTTGACGTACGAGCTGACCGAG
>DASXXM010000119.1:0-7833 GCA_036503065.1 Pseudonocardiaceae bacterium
GGCCGCAGTGCATCTACTACATCCACGAGGCCGTGCTAAGCACGCCGGTGGGTGACCCAGATGTGATGAGCGAGCAGATACTGCACCTGCTGCTCATCGGCAGCCGACCCGAGTGCGCCATACGGGTGGTTCCGTTCTCTGCCGGTGGTCGCGGGCTGGCCGCCGGCTCGTTCCAAATCTTTGGCTTCAAGGAGGACCCGCCGTTGGTGTGCCTGCAACACGAGACCACCAGCGAGTTCCTCGAGACCGATGCAGAGGTGGCCCGGTACCGAAGCATCCTGGAACGAGTAGCTACTGTCGCCCTCGATGGTCCAGAATCGAGGAGAGTCCTTGCCGCAGCGGCATCGGACTATGAGCGACAGGGAGATGCCCGGTATGCCAACCGAGAAGCAGGGAGGCTGGCGCAAGAGTAGCTACAGCGGTGGCACCAGCGGCACCGACTGCGTAGAGGTTGCGTTCGTGGCCAGCGAGGTTGGTGTGCGTGACTCGAAGAACGCCGGCGGTCCCAGGCTCAACTTCCCTGAGACCGCCTGGCGATCCTTCGTCAGCCGACGTGCGCAAGGGCAGGCGCATCCGACGGTGCCTTGCTCTTGCGGATGAACGTGAACGCCACCACCGCACTACCGGCCATCAACAACGCGCTCACCAGGAACGCCACGTTGTAGCCATGGATGGCCGCGTTCGCCGCGCTCGTCGGCCCATGCGCGACGAGGTAGCTCGCGAAGGCCGTGGTGAAGATCGTGTTGAGCAGCGCCGTACCGAGCGAGCCGCCCACCTGCTGCGACGTGTTCACCAGAGCGCTGGCAACACCGGCGTCGTGGTTGGCGACCCGGTCAAGGGCCGTGTTGCTCATCGGCACGAACACCAGGCCCATCCCGACGCTCATCACGACGAACGCCGGCAGGATCACCCCGACGTACGACGAGTGCAGGTCCAACCGGGTGAGCCAGAACATCGCAGACGTCGCGAGCAACGCACCGGTGGTCATCAGCACGCGCGGACCGAACCGGGGGAGTAGCTGCGCGGTGACCGTTGCCGCGACGATGATCCCGCCGGAGAACGGCAGGTACGCGACGCCGGTACGCAGCGCCGAGTAGTGCAACGTCGTCTGCAGGTAGTAGGTCATGAACAGGAACATGCCCAACATGCCCGAGCCGAGCAGGATCGACGTCAGGTACGACGCGCCACGGTTGCGGTCCACGATCACTCGCATCGGCACCAGCGGGTTCTCCACCCGCGTCTCCAGCACCACGAACGCGACCAGCAGCACCAGTGCCAACCCCAGGAACAGCAGCGTGCTACCCGAGCCCCAACCGTGGGTCGCCGCCTGAGTGAAGCCGTACACCAGGGACACCAGCCCGGCCGTGGACAGGATCGCGCCACCGACGTCGTACTTGGTGTTGCCGTCCGCCTTGCTCTCCCGCACGATCGGCAGCGCCGCGATGAACGCGATGATGGCGACCGGGATGTTCACGAACAGGCACCAGCGCCAGTTCAGGTACTCGGTGAGCAGGCCACCGGAGATCAGGCCGATCGCCGCGCCACCACCGGAGATCGCGCCGAACACGCCGAACGCCCTGGCACGTTCCCGTGCCGACGTGAACGTGACCGTGAGCAGCGACAACGCCGCCGGCGCGAGCAGTGCGCCGAACGCGCCCTGCAGGCCACGGGCGGCGAACAGCATGCCGGCGTTGACGGCGGCGCCACCGAGCGCGGACGCGCCCGCGAAGCCGATGAGGCCGATCAGGAAGGCGCGCTTGCGGCCCAGATAGTCGGCCACGCGGCCGCCGAACAGCAGCAGGCCACCGAACGCGAGCGTGTAGGCGGTGACGATCCATTGGCGGTCGGCGTCGCTGATGTTGAGCGCGTGCTGCGCGGACGGCATCGCGATGTTCACGACGGTCGCGTCGAGCACCACCATGAGCTGTGCGAGCGCGATGATCGCCAGCGCGATCCAGCGCTTCGGGTCGACGGCCCCTGCCGCCGATGTGGCTGTCGAAGCGCGGCGCGCCTCGACAACGGTGTTCTCAGACATGCGTGTCCCCTCGAATGTATAGCGGTTGAGCAGCGGGCCGAGGCCCGAACGGTAAGGGCAGGCACCGACACTGGCGTCGCCCGAGCAGCCGTCACATGGCGCGACGGGTGAGCACGGGAAGTAACACGTCGTCCACGACGTGCCGCGCGAACTCATCGTCGAGCTGGACGAACTCCAGCCTGCGGGTGAGCAGCATCGAGTGCAGCACCTCGTGCAGCAGGTGCGGATCGGTGTCCGGCGCGACCTCGCCACGCTGCACGGCCCGCCCGATCACCGCCTCGTGCATGGCGTGTTTCTTCTCGTACATGGTTTCGTGCATGGTGGTGGCCAGCACCGGGTTGCGCGCCGCCGCCGTCATGACACCCACGATGACCTCGCCGTCGATACCGTTGCCGGCCTGGCAGGCCGCCGTGAGGATGGCGAGCAGGTCACCGCGTAGTGAGCCGGAGTCGGGCAGTGCGGGCGTGTCCTGGAAGTGGTAGGACATCGCGTCCGCGACCAGTTGCGGCTTTTCCGGCCAGCTCCGGTAGATGGTCGCCTTGCTGACGTGCGCACGTGCGGCAACGGCATCCATCGTCATCCGGTCGTAACCGACCTCGGCCAACAGTGCGAAGACCGAATCGAAGATCGCCGCCCGACGTTCCAGGGTCCGCCGCGCGGCTCGTGTCCCGGGCACTTGGGTCGCCGTCATGTCGTTCCCTCCCGTCGGCCGACCAGACAGTACGAAACCGTTTCGTACCCACGCCGGGGACAACGTGCCGTGGGTACGAAACAGTTCCGTACCGGACGAAGAGTGGCGCACAACACAAGTGGTGGCCACCCTCCGCATCCGGGCTGTAGCAGCCGGTGCTAGAAGCTCACCGTGTAGAGCACGGTGATGGAATGTGACAGGCTGCCGCTGGTTCCGGTGACGATGACGTGCGCGGTGCCGATGGGCGACTGGTGCCCGGCGCTGTGAATATGCAGCGTCGCATCCCCGGTCCCCACCACCGGCACGTTCGTGAAGAAGCCGAAATCATGGTTCGAGACGTTCTTGACGGTGAAATTCACGCTCCCATTGAACCCATTGACACCCTGGACGTGAATGTTGTAGAGAGCGGTCTGTCCTCGCTTAATGGTCACCGACGTAGGGTTGGCGGCGATCGAGAAGTCGGCGGTGGCGGCAGGTGCCGGGCTGGGCGCCGCAATCGCGGGCTGTGCCGCCCCCACGAGCACAAACAGGGCCGCCACCAGCAGTAATGTGCGAGTGATCTTGGTCAGGAACACGGGTTGTTCCCCTTCGTAACTCTTAACTCTCCGGTTAGGAGAATTCCAAATGGATGCCGAGCCAGCCCGGTCATCATGGCACAACAATCAACACCTGCCCATGCCGGATTACGGCCAAATGAAACGGATAAAAATTGTGCCGCCCGCGTTCTTTGGTTCTGCCTATCCCGGGATCGGATAAGCGATGTGGCAGACGGGATCGTCGGGCGCCGCCGCCGCGACGTCCACATCCGACAGGTAGCTCTCGCGGGGCGGGCCCGCCTGGGCCAGGCCGGCCGAGCTGATCCAGTCCGCGACCGCGTCGTATGCCGACAGGATCTGCGGGTATTCGAGCTGCGCGCGGGTGATCGTGACGTAGGCCTCGCGATGCGCGGCCTCGTGGCGGACGGCCGTACCCGGCGGGACCGCGTCCGGGCGCGCAAGTGGGGCGCAGACCTCGACCGGTCCGTCGCTGTCCTCGTTCACCTCACCGTGATAGATGGCCAACAGCTCACCGCCCAGCCCGCCGAGGCCGGCGGCGACCGATGCCAGCCGGCACAGGGCGTCGGGCAGCCAGTTCTTCAGCTCGGTGACCCGCACACTGCGCTGCTCGGTGAGAACCAGTTGACCCGGCACGTCACGCTCCCGGACGTCGAACACGCCATCAGCCCCCAACGCCGCGCCGGACAGCAGGCTGCCACGCAGCCGGGACACCAGGTCGCGCTGCCCGGCGAACCGGCGTTCGGCATCCGCCCAGTACTCCGCGAGCAGGCCGGCACCCACCGCGCCTGGCGCGGCGATGATCTCGGCGACCTGGGCCAGCGGAATGCCGGCCCGGCGCATCATGACGATCAGCCGGGCCCGCAGCAGTTGGCTCTCCCGGTACCGCCGGTACCCGGTCGCCGCGTTGACGTCGGCGGGCATGAGCAGCCCCGAGCTCTCGTACAGCCGCAGCGCCTTGATGGACAACCGGGACCGGCGCGCGAACGCGCCGATACTCAGCAGCCGGTCCCGTTGCGCCGCCTCGATCACCCGTCCGACGGTAGCCCATGCCTAATCGGCAAGACGGAAGGCCAGTTGGGTCACCCACTTGGTCATATCCGGCTCGGTCGCCGGATCGGTGAGGTAGATCTCCAGCCGAGCGCCCCAACGCTCGCCGGCGGCCGAGTCCACCATGTCCCATTTCAGGCCCTTGGCCGCGGCCCAGTCGAGCAGCCCGCCCGTCACGGCCCCCAGCGTCGAGGGGTGACCCACGTGACGCAGCGTCACGTAGCGGCCGGCCGGCAGTTCCCCCGCCACCACGCGCCCGTCACCGGGCACCGGTTCGGCGACCGGGCAGCCCGCCGCCACCTCCAGATTCCGGGCCATGTCGATCACGGTGTACCGCCAGAAGGGCGGCCCCGCCGGGACGATCCCCCGAGCGGCGAGCCAGCCGAACACCTCCACGTTCAACGGTGGCACGACGGTGCCCAACGTCCCCATGGTGACCGACGCGGCAATGGCCGCGTAGTGCAGCGCGGGGAGTTCGGTAATTTCCGGTTCTGTGGTCATGGTCGCCATCGTCGATCCGCCCCCTGGGGCAGAGTCAAGCCGAAACATTGGGCCAACACCGCCTCAACCAATCTGTGGACAACTCAAAACTTATCCACAGATTGCCGACAAGCCACCCATTAGGGGCTTGACAGGCATAGGGTTGAAAAGGGCCGTAGCCCCCGAGGTTGGGTGGGGGTCTGCCTGTGGGTCGGCGAGGTCGATTTTGGCTCTATTTCTCGGTTTCCGCCAGCCTCGCGGCCAGGTAGCGGCGTTCCACGTCGGTCGGCGCCAGCGCCAGTGCCTCCCGGTAGGCGGTGGCCGCCTCGTCGGTTCGGTTCAGTCTGCGCAGCAGGTCGGCCCTGGTGGCGGGCAGCAGATGGTAGCCGTCCAGTGCGCCGGCCAGCTGCTCCACGATGGCGAGACCGGCGGCCGGGCCGTCGGCCATGGCGACGGCGACCGCCCTGTTCAGCTCGACCACCGGCGACGGCGTGAGCTTGGCCAATTCGCCGTAGAGCAGGGCGATCTGCGCCCAGTCCGTGTCGGCCGCGTCGACGGCGGTGGCGTGGCAGGCCGCGATCGCCGCCTGCACCTGGTAGGGCCCTGGCCGGCCCCGGCGCAGCGCGGAGTCCAGCAGGCGCACGCCTTCGGCGATCAGGTCCGCGTGCCAGTCGGTCCGGTCCTGGTCTGCCAACAGCACCAGGTCGCCTGTGTCGTCGAGTCGGGAGGTGCGGCGGGCGTCGTGCAGCAGCATCAGCGCACGCAGGCCGAGCGCCTCCGGCTCGTCCGGCATCAGGTCGGCGAGCGTGCCGGCCAGCCGGATCGCGTCGGCGCACAGGCCCTGCCGGACCAGGTCGGCGCCCGCGCTGGCCGCGTAACCCTCGCTGAACAGCAGGTACAGCACGCCGAGCACGCCGCCGAGACGCTCCGGCAGCAGGTGCGCCGGCGGCACGCGGTAGGGAATGGCGGCGTTGCGGATCTTCTGCTTGGCACGCACGAGCCGCTTCGCCATCGTGGGCTCGGGCACCAGGAACGCCCTGGCGATCTCGGCCGTGGTCAGGCCGGCGACCGTGCGCAGGGTCAGCGCGACCCTGGCCTCCAGCGGCAACGCCGGATGACAGCACGTGAAGATCAACCGCAGCAGGTCGTCCTGGATGCCGCTGTCGTCGGTCTCGGTTTCGTTCGCGGGCAACAGAACCACCTCCCGCAGTTTGGTCGCCTCGACGGCCGAGCGACGCAGCCGGTCCAGGGCGCGGTTGCGGGCCGCCGTGGTCAGCCACGCGCCGGGGCGGTGCGGGACGCCGTCGCGCGGCCAGCGCTCCAGCGCCTGCGCGAAGGCGTCCTGCACACACTCCTCGGCCAGATCCCAGTCGCCGGTCATCCGGATGAGCGTGGCCACGATGCGGCCACACTCCGCCCGAAAGACGGCGGCCACCTCGGCCTCAACGGTCATCACAGGTCCCGGAACGGCCTTACTTCCACCGCGCCGACCCGCGCGCACGGGTGCCGCGACGCGATCCGGATCGCCTCGTCCAGGTCCTCGACGTCGATGATGTCGAAGCCCGCGATGAACTCCCTTGTCTCGGCGAACGGCCCGTCGGACAGCAGCACCTCGTCGCCGCGCGTCCGGACCGTGGTCGCGTCCTTGGGGGAGTGGAACGCCGAGCCGTCCAGGCGCTTGCCCTCGACCTCGGCCACCCACTCCTCGATCGTCGGTCCGCTCGATGTGGACTGGGCGTCGGGGTCCACGCAGATGAGCAGCATGTACTTCATGGTTCCTCCTGTCGTCGGTGCATCTCACCACGACGACGAACGGGACCGCCCGAGATGGACACCCCGGCCCGAGCAGTCTGCCGGCAGAGGTGCCGTCACCCAACGGGCCGCCGTTGACCGACAGGCGTCCGCGACCTACACGCCGGCCAATTCGCCGGTGCGTCGGGCCGTTCCCGGCGCACCGGTTCGTGTCATTTGACGCGCACGAGGAAATAGACCGGTCGATAATGGGGCAGCAAGAAGTTGCCGTTGGCGTCGACCATCTTCCAGCCGACCCAGCAGGTGCCCGGAATACTGGGCGCGATGACGTTGACGCTGATCATGGCCATTTGGCCGGGCATTGTGTCGCCGATCGGCGTCCGCGCCGGGGTTCGGCAGGTGTCGGGGCCCGGCGGCAGGTCTATTCGTTGCAGATAGCGGCCGTGCCAGGTCACCGATCCGACGTTCTGGATCTGCCAGACCTTCTGGAAATGCTGGCCCACCGTGACCGCCGTGTTGTCGGGATAGGTCACGTCGGCGATGAACCGGCTCGCGTCCCCGGCATCGGTCGATGTGACCACGGCCGCATTTCCATCGGTGCCGCGTGCCGTGACAGCGACACCGGTGACGATGCCGGCGACCAGAATGGCGATGCCGGCGACCAGGAACACACGCCGCCGCCGGGGATGACGTACCCGCCGCCGCTCGATGGCAGGCGGCGGCTGGCTGTCGTCCGGCTGCCCCCTGGCCAGTTTCCAACGGGCGAGCCACGGTTCGGGGTCGGCGCCGCATGCCCTGACGAACTCCCGGGTCGTCTCCCAGGAAGGGAAGCGGGCGCCGGTGGCGGCTTCGTGCAATGTCGTATGCGAGACAGATCCGGACAACTGTGCCATCTTCCGGAACGATGGATTGCCTGCTTCCGCCCGTAACTCTCGTAACGCGGTCAGGAACGCCAGAGCCTGGTCGGCTCGCGGCACGTCGTTGTCACCGAGTTCCCCCATGATCAACACTCCGTCACGCAGGTCGTAGTCCACCGCTGGCCGGCGTACCCGCCTCGAACATATCGAGGTTCGCCGTGCCTCGTTACTCTCTGCTGGGCACTTAGTTACGTTGTGTGTCCACTGTGGGCGATCAATTCTGTAAGGCCGCTGTCGGACCTTGTCAGGGGGCTACCGGACACGGACAAGTTGCACTGGACTGCTCATACGGCAGCTACTCGTGCCCGTCAGGGACACGTCTCGGGGGGTGTTGCCGTGGGGTTTCTTGCGTTC
>DASXXM010000120.1:0-13346 GCA_036503065.1 Pseudonocardiaceae bacterium
CCGCGGTCGTGGCCGCCGTGGCACACGCCCCGGTGGTCCACCCATGACGCAAACCGCCACTCACCGGCCCAGCATGCAACGGACGGCCGGCGGGTGAGCGTGCGGGTCCTGCTGCTCGGCGGCACCGGCGACGCCCGCCGCCTGGCACGGCGACTGGCGGCCGAACCGAACGTCGACGTCACCACCGCACTGGCCGGCCAGGTCCGCACACCGCTGCTGCCGGCCGGCGAAGCCCGCGTCGGCGGCTTCGGCGGCCCGGACGGCCTCGCCCACTGGCTGCGCACGGCACGGATCGACGCGGTCGTCGACGCCACCCACCCGTTCGCCACCACGATCACCGGCAACGCCGTCACCGCCACCGCACGACTGGGCCTGCCGCTGCTCGTGCTGCGCCGCACCGGCTGGCAGCCGGTACCGGGTGACGACTGGCACTGGGCCGACACCCTGGCCGACGCCGCGACCCGCCTGCCGGCGCTGGGCAGGCGGGCGTTCCTCACCACCGGCCGCCGCACCGACCTGGCCGCGTTCGCCCACCAGGACCTGTGGCTGCTGCTCCGTGCGGTCGACCCGCCCGACCCGCCGACACCGCCCAACGTGACCGTCGTGGTCGCCAGGGGCCCGTTCACCGTCGCGGGCGAGACCACACTGCTCCGCGCGCACCGCATCGACGTGCTCGTCACCAGGGACAGCGGCGGGGATGACACCGCCGCGAAACTCGTCGCAGCCCGCGACCTCGGTCTGCCCGTACTACTGGTACGCCGGCCCGCACCGCCGGACGCACCGACCGCGCGAACCGAAGAAGAGGTTATGAGCTGGCTGCGACACCTCAACGAACGCGGTGGCCGCTCGTAGCATCGACAGACGCGGACCGGCTGACACCACCGAACCGTAGGGGGCCGACCGAGCCGATGGGGGCAGCGAACCGAACCCGGCGTGCGGGCACCGCCCTGCCGACCGGCGCCCTGCTGACCGGCAGCACGCTGTTCGTCGCCGGAGTGGCGCTCGGTCTCGCGGCCGCGGTGCGGTTCAGCACGGCGCTGCAGCGCTCCGCCGCGAGCTGTGCGCTCGCCATCGGCGACAGCATGGCCTGGTGGGCCGTTGTCGCCAGCGTCGCGGCTGCCGCGGCAGCCGCGTTCGCCCTGGTCGCCGAGCTGTGGTGGCGCCGGGCGACGGCCCGGCCGGTGATCGTCGTGCTGGCCGCCGTCGTGGTCGGTGCCGGCATGTTCGGGGCGGCGCTGAACCTGTTCGTGGTGCACGAGATCGGCTCGTGCGCCGCCCTGTTCGGCTGACGCTTGACCCTCACCCGACGAGAGGCGGCACTGTGGCGGACATGACAGCACCAGACACGGATGGCCACACCGTCGGCGTCATCGCCGAGCTGACCGGCATCTCGATCCGCACCCTGCACCACTACGACGAGATCGGCCTGCTCGAACCCGGTAGGCGCAGCACCGCGGGCTACCGGCTCTACTCCACCGACGACCTGCGCCGGCTGCAACAGATCCTGTTCTACCGGGAACTCGACTTCGACCTCGCCACCATCGCCGGGATCCTCGCCGACCCCACCGCCACCGCCGACGACCACCTACACCGCCAACGTGGCCTGCTCACCGACCGGATCACCCGCCACCAGGCCATGGTCACCGCCATCGACCGGGAACTCGCCGCACACGCGCTGGGCATCACGCTGTCGGCGACCGAACGCCTCGAGGTGTTCGGCAACACCCGACTCGAGGACAACGCCGACCGAGCGGCAGACCGCTGGGGCGACACCGCGGCCTGGCAGCAGCGACGCGAACGCAGCGCCACACGCACCAAGGACGACTGGCTGGCGTTGCGCGCCGAGCAGAACGACATCCACCTGCGGCTGCTGGACCACCTACGACGCGGCGTGCCGGCGGCAGACCCGGCCGTGCTGGACATCGCGGAGGAACACCGCCGGCACACCCAGCGCTGGTTCCACGACTGCGACCACGACAGCCACCGCGAACTCGCCCGCGCCTACCTGGCCAACGAACGAATCGGCCGCAACTACGACGACATGGCACCCGGCCTGTCCAGGTACATCCACGACGCGATCATCGCCAACAGCGGGCGCGCGGCGGCCGGCCAACCGGCCGCAGGCTGACCCGCCCCGGCCGCGACCCGAACAAGCGCGGCAACTCCCGCCGATGGATCGTCCGCGAGATCAAGAACAGCCCGCGGCGCCTTGGCACCGCCTGGATCAGGTACGCCGCTACTGGTCGATCGCCGGTTGCGGCACCGGCTGCGCGGTCACCGTGCCGTCGGCGTTCATGTAGACGTTGCCGGCCCAGCGCCCGCCGCCCGCCGGGTTGTAGGCCCGGCCGGAGCCGAAACTGCCGGAGTCGGCGAAGTACTTCCGCCAGAACACGTTGTTGATGATGTTCACGTTGACCGCGCGCGCCGGGTTGCCGTTGTTGTCCGACTTGCCATCACCGCAATAACAGGTGTAGCCGCCACCAGCCATCAGGTTGCCGCTCACCGTGATGTTGTTGTTGTTGCCGTACTCGGTGTACAGGGCCAGCGCGGACGTCTGGTCGTTCGGGTTGAGCAGCGTGTTGTGGTCGATCGTCAGGTTGGTCGCGCCGTCACCCTGGATGGCGTCGTTGTGGTCGCCACGCATGTTCGCGCCCAGCTCGATGTAGTTGCCGCGCACCACGCCGGCGGCCACGCCGAGAATGCCCAGTTGCGCACCCAGCATCTTCGAGTTCGTGATGGTCACCGGGCCGCCGCGGGCGATCCGGATGCTCGTCGTGACGTACACGTTCGGGGCGCTCGCGGTGACGGTGCTGACGTGGTCGACGGTCGCCCCGCAGGTTGCCGACTCCTGTAGCCAGATCGCGAACAGGTCCGGCGTGCTGTTCCCGGTGAAGGGCTCGCCGGAGTCGACCTCGACGTTGCGAATCGTCACGTTGCACGCGGTGACCGTCAACGTGCCCTTGATTCGCTTGTTCGTGTAGACCTCGCCATCGTTGGACAACACGATGTCACCGGACACGTCCGCCAGCGACCCGGACGCGCCGGTAGTCGACGCCGACGGCCACCCGGTCGGCATCGGTGGCAGCGGCGGCGGCGCGGGCGGCACGCCCGCATTGGCCCCCGTCGGCACCGTGACAGACACCATCGGCGACAGTGCCGACCCGGTGCCGGCCGCGTTCATCGCCTGCACCTGGTAGCCGTACTTCGAGCCGACGGCGACCGTCGTGTCCTGGTAGGTGGTCGCGTTGGTCACCGCGGCGAGCTTCACGCCGTTGCGGTAGACCACGTACTGGGCGACCTGGTCGGTGGCCGCGCCCGGCTGCCACGACACCCGGACCGCCTTGCCCGACACGGCGGCCGTGACACTCGCCGGCACGGCCAGCGGCCCGGCCGACGGGCTCAGCGTGCTCGTCGAGTCCGTCCCGGTGTCCACCATGACGTTCGAGGCCGGCAACGCGGTGCCACTGGTCAACCGGGCCGCGCCGAGGGACGCCCACCAGGCCAGGCCGCCGCCGATCAGGACGAGGACCACGGCCAGCACGCCCAGCCTGCCCATTCGGGTGTCCAGTATCCGCCACACCGCGGAGCGTCGCGGTGGCGGCGGATAATCCGGTTCGAGGTCGGCGTATTCCTCTTGTTGACGATCGGTCGCTTCAGACATACCGGGTTCAGACTCCAGGGACGTAACGTGAAAGAAATGACGAACTCCCGGAGTGCCTTTCCTCCCGTCGGATCGCTGGTCGAGCGGCCGGTTCGGCATCACGCAAAGTCAGGGACGGGCGGATGCTAGCCCAGGACGAGGGGCGCCACCAAGACATTCCACTGGTTATTTACTGTCACCGAAACCACGGAATCGGTACGCCCGACACGGACCGCGAGCGGCGGTGATCAACGGCGCGCCACCGGTGCGGCACCCGGGCAGGAGCACCGCACCGGTGGCCTCCGCGGCGACCGGCTCGGCCTTCGTGGCGGCGAGCCGATCGCAGGCCGGCAATCCCGCGATCCGGTCGACGACACCCGGTAGCGGGCGGCGTACCGGTCCGCGCAACCACGTCAGATCACCGCGCTCGGCACTCCCGGCCGCCGACCGGACCAAAAGCCCAGCTGAGCGCACCGGAAAACCTCTGTCAAGCGGTGGCGCCAAGGTGTCTTCTTTGTGTCCAGAGGGCACCATCCGCAGTATTTCAATGGGATTGGAATGGTGTCGCAGTCGTTTCGGAAATAGTCGTTCGTGCCGCCGGGAAACCTAGGGCGCCGCAGGGCCGGCGGCGCGGGCGCCAAGTGAATCGGCTCGGCGATGTGACCTGAGTCACTTATGATGCCGGTGAGCTGCACAGTTCGGACATGCGCGCAGGTCACGGTAGGGGGAGGGTTGTGGTCCGATCGGGTGATGGGCGTTCTTCCGGCCCTGGTAGCGACGGCCCTCGGACGGGTTGGCAAGATACGGCGACCAGAAGACGTCGATGATGATGGTGGTGCCAGGCGGCGCCCGTCCGCGCGACCGGAGATGGAGGCACGTTCCAGGTGAATCCGGAGACCACGACCCAGGTGGACGACATCCAACTCGTCGCGCTGCCGACCGCCGTCAACTGTGCCGACATGTTCGTCCGGTTCGCGCTGACCGAATGGTCGTTACGCGGGCTCACCGACGAGGCCGTCAAGGTGGTGCGCGACCTCGTGTCCGCCGTCGTCGCCGTCGCGGACAAGAAGCGGCCCAGCCTGATCACGGTGCGTGCCCGGCTGCGCAGCGACTGCCTGGCGATCGAGGTGGCCAGCCCGCGCACCGCGCCGATGGCCGTGGCTGCCGGCAGGCGGGTCGAGGTGATCGCGGTCGGCGGGCGCGGTCAGCTGGCCTGGTGCGAACTGCCGCTGGGCATGGACGCCTCCGCCGTGCCGCTGCCCCGACGCCACCACCGCAGGGCCGACCCGGCGGACGACGCGTTCGACGAGCTCGGGCACACGTCCGACGTCGACGAGGACGTGATGCGACGCATACTGTTCGGGCTCAACCGGCCGGACGGGAGCTGATCAGTCGATCTCTGCGGCGCCGGTCAGCCGGAACTTGCGCTGGGTGCGCTGGTAGAACGTGGTGCGCCCGAGGCGGACCACCCGCGCCGCCTCCGGCAGGGACGTGATCTCCACCAATGCGCCGGGCCCGAAGTGGCCGACCAGCCTGCCGTCGGCCTCCACCGCGACCTCGCCGCTGGTGGACAGGACCGCGAGGGCCAACTGCTCGCCACTGGACAGGAACAGCGCCCTGTTGAACGCCGAGTGCGGCGCCACCGGCGTGACCAGCACACCTTCCGCGTGCGGCGACACGATCGGACCGCCTGCCGAGAAGCTGTACGCGGTCGAACCGGTCGGTGTCGCCACGACCACGGCGTCCGCCGAGTACCGGACGAACGGGTTGCCCTCGACCCGCAGCTCCACGTTCGTCATGCCGTGGCCGGGCACGCGGACCAGGGCCAGGTCGTTGAACGCCACCGTCTCCCTGCCTTCCGCGATGACCCGCAGGCCCGAGCGCGCCTCCACGGTGAAGTCGTGCGAGTCGATCAGGGACAGCGACGCGTCCAGTTCCGGGATGTCGATCTCGGCCAGGAAACCGAGCTTGCCCAGGTTGACACCCAGCACCGGGATGCGGCGGTCGAAGCCCAGCCGCATCGCCCGCAGCATGGTGCCGTCCCCGCCGAGACTGACCAGCAGGTCCGCCCGGTCACCGATCTCGTCGGCGTCCGTCGGGGACAACACGCCGTTGGTGCGGGCCATCTCCTCGGTCAGGCCCATCGCGTCGATGTCACGTGCCCGCGCCCATTTCGCGATCGTCTCGAGCACTTCGGCACAGTCCCGCTGCGGGTGCAGGACGAGTCCGATCGCGTTGATCAAGCCCATGTGAGTCGGGCCTCCTCCGTGTGTCCAACGGCACGCTACCGCGCGACCACATTGACGATCGAGTTGTTGTGTAGCTAACGTACGGATGAAACAGATGCTACAAATCCCGCCTCGACCGAAGGAGACCACGTGACGGCGGCGGTATGGGGTGTGGTGATCGCCGCGTTCGTCGCGTCCTTCGTCGAGATGGTCGAGGCCACCACCATTGTGATGGCCATGGGCTTCACCCGCGGCTGGCGTTCGGCGCTGATCGGCTCGGCCGCCGCGGTGGGCGCGCTGGCCGTGGTCACGGTCGCCGCCGGTTACGCGATCGCCACCTGGCTGCCCGAATCCGTGCTGCAGCTGGTGGTCGGCTGCCTGCTGCTGATCTTCGGCCTGCAGTGGCTGCGCAAGGCGATCCTGCGCGCGTCGGGCCGCAAGGCCGTGCACGACGAGGACGCGATCTACCAGAAGGAGGTCGCGGCCGCGCAGGCCGCCGGGACGGGCGCGGGCGGCCTGGACATGTTCGCGTTCATGGTGTCGTTCAAGGGCGTGTTCCTGGAGGGCACCGAGGTCGTGTTCATCGTGATCACGTTCGGGCTCAACGCGCACAACGTGCCGGCCGCGGCGCTCGGCGCGCTCGGCGCGATCATCATCGTGCCGGCCATCGGCCTTGCCGTGAAACGGCCACTGTCCATGATCAACGAGAACCTGCTCAAGTACGTCGTCGGCCTGCTGCTCGCGTCGTTCGGCACCTACTGGGCCGTCGCCGGGGTCGGCGTGTTCCGCGCGGGCCACCAGGTGCTCTCGTGGCCAGGGCACGACCTGGCGATCCTGGTGCTGCTGGCGGCCTGGTTCGCGCTCAGCCGGGTGTTCATCGCCGCACTGCGGGACCGGGAGAAAGCGACGGTGGCGGCGTGAAGTACGTCAAGGCGTTCGGGCAGTTCTGGTACGACTTCGTCATCGGCGACGACCCGAAGATCGCGGTCGCGGTCGTCATCGCGCTCGCGGTACTCGTGGGGGCGCTGTCGATCGGGCTGTTCGGTGACGCCGGACTTGCCGTGCTGGGCGGTGTGCTGATCGTGGCCGCGTTCACGGTGACCCTGCTCGTCGACACCCGCCCACGGGTCAACCGGGATCGTTGACGGTCCGCTCGTACACGTCCGCCTCGAACTGCTCCAGCAGCACCTCGCAGTCGGCGACGCGCTGGCGCGCGGTGTCCCGGCCCTCGGCGCCCATCCAGTCGCGTGACTCCACCCGGTCCAGCCAGCGCCGCAGCTTCTCCAGGTCCTGCCGGATCTCCTCGGCCTCCTCGAACGTGTAGTTCTTGCGGAACCGTTCGAACTCGATCTCCTTGACGAACTTCGTGTCGCACTCCTCGATGATCTCGGCGTACTCCTTCGCCGACTGCGCACGGAACCCGGTCACGAACGTCAACCGAGTGTCCTCCTCGACGTCACGCAGCGTCAGGAAGATGCTGGAGCCGCCGAGTTCGTCGATCCGCTCCCGCACCCGGTCCAGGCTGGCCCGCAGGTCCGGCCGGTCCGGCAGCACGCACACCGCCTGCTGCACGTACAGCCCGCCCATCCGTTTCAGGTCCCGCCACACCGCGACCCTGGCCTTGGACGAGTCGCTGGGCACCCGGTAGATCAGCATCAGCCACGGGCCGCCGTCGACGGCTGGATCCGGTTCCGCGGAAGGCGCGCGTGCTGCGGTGGACATGCACGTCAGGCTACTGTCATGGGCTTCCGGAGACGGGGTGCGCATGCGGACCGAATCGATCCTGGTCCCCTTCCACGGCAACGGGTCCGGTACCGGCGAAC
The DNA here is from genome assembly GCA_036503065.1 of Pseudonocardiaceae bacterium. Lineage (GTDB taxonomy): Bacteria > Actinomycetota > Actinomycetes > Mycobacteriales > Pseudonocardiaceae > DATEPR01. The sequence goes on from DASXXM010000120.1 coordinate 7,692, forward strand.
TCAGCTGGGGCCAGTGGATGATCTGGCCGCGAATGCGGAACTCGCCTGCCGCGTTCAACATGGGCGGCGCGGTGCCCTGCCCGCCGGGCACCACCATCGCCGACTTCGTGGACATCGTCCGGTTCATGATGGACCGCCACCAGGCGCTGCGCACCCGGCTGCGGTTCGCCGCCGACGGCACACCCCGCCAGGTCGTCACCGAGTCCGGACGGCTGCCGTTGGAGATCCTCGACGTGCCCGACAGCGGCGACCCGGCCGCGACCGCGGAACGGGTCCGGGCCCGTTACCAGAACACCGCGTTCGACTACGAGTTCGAATGGCCGGTGCGGATGGCGGTCATCCGGCAGCACGGCAGGCCGACCCACTCCGTCGTGATCATGAACCACCTGGCCGTCGACGCGCACAGCCTCGCGATCCTGGCCGGCGGCTTCGCCGGTCGCGGCAACGGCGACCGACGGACCGAATCCGACATCGGGCCACTCGCCCAGGCGGCGTACCAGCAATCCAGGGCCGGGCAGCGGGCCAGCACCGCCGCGCTGCGCTCCTGGGAACGGCTACTGCGTGCCGTGCCGGCCGACCGGTTCGGCGACTGCGGCGACCCACGGCGGCCGCGCTACTGGCAGGGCGCCTACCGCTCCCCCGCCGGCTACCTGGCGATCCGGTCCATCGCCGCACGCGAGGAGGTCGACACCGCACCCGTGCTGCTGGCCGCGATCGCGGTCAGCATGGCCAGGATCACCCGCAATCCGCTGACGCTGTGGCAACTGGTGGTCAGCAACAGGTTCCGGGCCAACCTCGCCGACACCGTCGGCCCGGTGTCCCAGTCCGGCCTGTGCTCGATCAACCTGGCCGACATCACCTTCCGCGAGGCCGTGACCAGGGCCCGCGGCGCGATCCTGACCGCGGGCATGAACGGCTACTACGACCCACGTCGCCGCAACGACCTGCTCACCGAGCTCAACGCGGAACGCGGCCGGGACATCGACATCACCTGCATCATCAACGACCGCCGGCAGCCGGCCGCGGACACCCCGATGGACCGGCCGCCCACCGCGGCCGAGATCAACGCCGCCGTCGGCACCGGTGAACTGCGCTGGGACTTCACCACCGACCTGCCCAGCGACAACTTCTTCGTGCACATCAACAACCTGCCGGACACCCTGGACTACGCGATCTGCTCGGACACCCACCACTTCGCCGTCGACGACCTGATCACCTGCCTGCACGGCGTCGAGGCGGTCGCGGTCGAGGCGGCGCTCGATCCGGACGCGGTCACCGGGGTCTAGCGCGGATCGGACACATCAGCACGGTCCACCATGGCGGCCGACTCGTCCGGTGACAGCGCCAACGCGCACAGGCGCTCGAACACGGCGGCGTGGCGCTGGTGGTCGTCCGGGTACATGCCGTTGGCGAACACCGTGGTCAGGCCGGTGCTGAGCGGAAACCGCAGCATCGTGAACGAACCGAGCAGGGCCGGATGCGCCCCGGCCGCGAACGGCAGCACCTGGATCGTGACGTCCGACCGGTCGGCCAGCAGGTGCCGCAACTGGGCCCGCCACACCTCCGGTCCGCCGACCTCGCGGCGCAACACGGACTCGTCGAGCACGACGTGCTGTGCCGCCCGCACCCGACGCCGCCGGACCGCGTTGAGCTCGACCAGCCGCTCGACGTCGACATCGGGCGTGACGGCGGCCGCCATGGCACGGCAGTAGTCGTCGGTCTGCAGCAGGTCGGGCACGAACCCGGCCGCGTACGTCCACAACTCGGTGGCCTCGGACTCCTCGCCGAGACAGCGTTCGAACCAGCCGGGCACGACGTCGGCGAAGTCCTGGTACCAGCCGCGCTGCTCGGCCGTCTCCGCCAGCTCCACCAACCGCTCGACCAGCGGCGAGCCGATGCCGTAGCTGCTGCACAACAAGCGAACCGTACGCGGCAGGATGACCTGCTTGGCACCCTCGATCCGGCTGATCGACGCCCGCGACAGACCGGTGCCGGCGGCGGCGGCCTCCATCGTGGTGAAGCCGGCGGCCACCCGCAGCTCCCGCAACCGCCCACCGAGCCTGCGGCGACGAACCGCGGGACCGACATCGTCCGACATCGACATTCTCTTCCGTAGGCGGCAAGACGCGGCCAGTCTGCCGGTTTCCCCGGCCGCGATCGAGTCGGTTCACCCCAATGAGCAATCCAGGGTGCAACGTACGCGGTGGCACGCCGCCCGGCTCCGACTTGCCGAGCCGGGCGGCGACCCCTTTCACCCCACCGTGTGTCGCGCGACGGACGGTGCACTGTGTACGGTACATCGCGTAAACGATCAAGACGGCAGGACGGACGGACACGATGGATCAGGCGGACCCGTGGGTGAACGGGTTGATCGACAGGGCGACCGAGGAAGCGATCCTGCGGGCGATCGGCGACCTACTGCGGCGCGTCCGCCTCAACAGCGGACTGGCCCTGAACGAGCTCGCCAACCGCTGCGGTGTCTCGCAGTCCGTGCTGTGTCGGGTGGAGCTGGCCCGGCGCGCGCCGGGGCTGCCGTTCCTGCTCAACGTGTGCGCTCGGCTGGGCATCCGCGCGAGCGACCTGTTCCGCGCGGCGGAGGACGCCGCCGTACCCCTCCCACCAAGTTCAATGGCACCGCCCGGCGAGCCGCGGTCCGGGCGGTTTCACGAGTTGCTCGAGGCGTCCGGCTCGTGTGCGGCAAGGCCGGACCAGCCGGACGCCTCGATCGCCCGATAGCCGGCCATGATGATCGACTTGGTGATGGCGACCGCCAGTTCGGTGTCCCGGTCGGTGTAGGCGGCGAGCAGGCGCTCGTGGTCCTCGACCGAGCGGGTCAGGCGGCCGGGGAACGACAGGCTCAACCTGCGTAGTTGCAGGGTGCGCAAGCCCAGGTTGGCCAGCATCCTGGCCAGCTGGCGGTTGCCGGACACCTCGGCCTCGGCCTGGCGGAACGCCACGTTGCGCCAGAAGTAGCCGTCCACGTCGGCGCGCGCCGCGTCGAGCCGCAACTGTTCCTGCAGGCGGTGCAGCACGGCGAGGCCGTCGGCGGCCGTGTTGCGCACGATCAGCTCGCTGACCATGCCGTGCAGGCACGCGCGCACCTCGTACGTCTCGCGCACCTGGTCCAGTGTGACCAGCGCCACGCGCGGCCGCCGCCGGGCAGGGATGTCCACCAGGCCTTCGCGTTGCAGGGTCAGCAAGGCCTCGCGTACGGGGGTGCGGCTGCTGCCGTAGCGCCGGGCCAGCTCGACCGAGTTGACGTCCGCGCCCGGCGGCAGGCTGCCGTCGATGATCCGCATCGCCAGGTCGGCCACCATCCGGTCGACCAGCGACGACTCGGACCGGTCGTCGCCGAGCATGCGGCCGAGAACGCCGTCGGGGCCCTCGACGCTCACCCGGATGTCCTGGCTCGACCACACCACACCATTATCGCGAACCGGTGGACGGATATTCACGCGCCAGGATGCCCCGCAACGGCCTAACGTCCTGCGCCGTGTCCGATTCCGAATTCCCGCCGTGCGTGGCCACGCTGACCCTGGTCGATCCCGGCGGCCGGCCGCTGGGCACCCTGCCGCCACTGCCGCCGACCGCGTCGTCGTGGTGGAAGGACATCGGCCCGGTGGTCGACGCGGCCCGCGAGCGGTACGGCATCGACGTGACGATCCTGCGGTTGCTGGCCGCCTACCAGCCCGCGCCGCCCGGCGGCTCGGTGACGTATCTGGCCGAGTACGACGGGCCGCCGTTGTCGGGCCTGCGCCCGGCAATGCCGACCGCGCCGCATCCGTTGCGCATGTCGTGGGCGCAGCCGGGCGGCCCGGCGAAGTCGCTGGCCTGGGCCGACGAGGTGCTGGCCGGGCACGGCCGCACGGTCACCGGGCGGCAGCAGGTCCGGACGTGGAACCTGTCCTCGATCTGGCGCCTTGACACCGACCGCGGACCGGCGTGGCTGAAGGAAGTGCCGCCGTTCATGGCACACGAAGGCGCCGTGCTGGGCTGGCTGGGCCGGCCGAACACGCCGACGCTGCTCTGCGCGGCCGGTCACCGGATGGTGCTCGAGGACATCCCCGGCACCGACCGGTACGACGCGCCCTCGCCGGAACGCCAGGAGATGCTGGCCGACCTGCTCGAAATCCAGGCCGACTCGGTCGACCGGCTGCCGGAACTGATCGAACTCGGCGTGCCGCGCGAAGGCGCCGCCGGGTTCCGCCATGACGCGGAAACCATGCTGCCGCAGTGGATCGACGGTCTGCCGCGGGAGGACCGGGCCGTGCTGGACGATCTCGTCGGCGGGCTGGCCGAGCGCTTCGCGGCGCTGGCCGACTGCGGTATTCCGGACACGCTGATGCACGCCGACTTCCACCCGGGCAACGTCCGCGCCGACGGCACCCACCGGGTGCTCATCGACTGGGGCGACAGCCGGATCGGGCACCCGGCCGTCGACCTGATCAGGATGCGCGACTGCCCGGGGTCGGACCAGGAAGCGTTGTGCGAGCAGTGGTGCGCGTACTGGCGGCGGGCCGTGCCCGGCAGCGAGCCGGAACGGGCCGTCGAGCTGATCGACCCGGTGGTCGCGCTGCGCGGTGCCCTGATCTACGGCATGTTCCTGCGATCGATCGAGCCGTCCGAGCGCCCGTACCACGATCTCGACGTGCCGAACGGCGTGCGCACCGCGATCGAACTGCACCGTATGTCACAGCCGGCATAGCGTCCCGCGAACTCGTGCCAGTCACCAGCTGTTTCGGCGTGCCGCGTCAGTAGGCAACTCACATGTGAGATACCGTAACCCACATGGTGGAGACCACTCGGCCGCTCGGCAACTATCTGCAGCGGATCGGCACGCTGATCCGGGACGCGCGCAAGCACCACGGCTGGACCCAGGCCCAGCTCGCCGACGCGCTGGGCACCAGCCAGAGCGCCATCACCAGGATCGAGCAGGGCAACCAGAACCTGAGCCTGGAGATGCTCACCAGGATCAGCAAGGCGCTGGACTCGGAGATCGTGTCGCTGGGCCATGCCGGTCCGATGCACCTGCGGGTCACCGGCGGCGTGCGACTGACCGGCAGCATCGGTGTCAAGTCCAGCAAGAACGCCGGTGTCGCGCTGCTGTGCGCCGCGCTGCTCAACGCGGGCCGCACCACACTGCGCAAGGTCGCCCGGATCGAGGAGGTCAACCGCATCCTCGAAGTGCTGAACAGCATCGGCGTCCGCACGCGGTGGCTCAACGACGACAACGACCTGGAGATCCAGCCGCCGGACCGGGTCGACCTGGCGCACATGGACATCGCGGCGGCACGGCGAACCCGCAGCATCATCATGTTTCTCGGCCCGCTGATGCACCACCAGGACACCTTCGAACTCCCCTACGCGGGCGGCTGCGCGCTGGGCACCCGGACCGTCGAGCCGCACCTGACGGCGCTGCGCCCGTTGGGCCTCGAGGTCAAGGCCACCGACGGGGCCTACCACGCCAGGGTGGACCGCCAGGTCCGGCCGCGCAGGCCGATCGTGCTGACCGAACGCGGCGACACCGTCACCGAGAACGCGCTGATGGCAGCGGCGCGGCACCCCGGGACCACGGTCATCCGCAACGCCAGCTCCAACTACATGGTGCAGGACCTGTGCTTCTTCCTGGACGCGCTGGGCGTGCGGATCGACGGC
>DASXXM010000121.1:0-1932 GCA_036503065.1 Pseudonocardiaceae bacterium
AGGGCGCGGGTCGAACTGCTGCGTGTCCTGCTGCGCCGGGTGCCGGTCGAGTCCGATGTGGACTTCGGCGCGGTGGCCGAGCGGACGCCCGGTTTCGTGGTCGCAGACCTGGGCGCGCTGTGCCGGGAGGCCGCCGTCCGCGCGGCGATCCGCCAACGGGACGCCGACGAGCCGCGGATCGGGCAGCAGGACCTGTTGGGAGCGCTGGAAACGGTGCGTCCGGTCTCGATGTCCACTTCGGACACCATCCGCACCGGCGGGCTGACGCTGGACGACGTCGGCGACATGGCCGACGTGAAACAGTCACTGACCGAAACCCTGTTGTGGCCGTTGCAGTATCCGGACTCGTTCGACCGGCTCGGCATCGCGCCGCCGCGCGGTGTCCTGCTGTACGGGCCGCCTGGCTGTGGCAAGACGTTTCTGGTACGGGCCCTTGCCGGTTCCGGTCGGCTGAACGTGCTCTCGGTGAAGGGCGCCGAGTTGATGGACAAGTGGGTCGGCGAGTCGGAACGTGCCGTGCGTGAGTTGTTCACCCGAGCACGGCAGGCCGCGCCGACGCTGGTGTTCCTGGACGAGGTCGACGCGCTGGCACCGCGCAGGGGATCGTCCGGCGACACGGGCGTCGCCGACCGCGTGGTCGCCGCGCTGCTCACCGAACTCGACGGCGTGCAGCCGATGCGGGACGTCGTGGTGCTCGGCGCCACGAACCGCCCCGAACTGGTCGATCCCGCCCTGTTGCGGCCCGGCCGGCTGGAACGCCTGATCTACGTGCCGCCGCCGGACGGGGACGCCCGCACCGCGATCCTGCGCTCGTCGGCCCGCAACACTCCCCTGGCCGACGACGTCGACCTGGCCGAACTGGCCGCAGGCCTGGACGGCTACTCGGCCGCCGACTGTGCCGCGCTGGTCCGCGAGGCGGCGCTGACCGCGATGCGCGAGTCGCTGGACGCCGCCGAGGTCACCGCGGCGCACCTGGCCGCGGCACGGCTGGCGGTGCGCCCGTCGCTGGACCGGGCGCAACTGGCCGACCTGGCCGCCTATGCGGACAACCGGGCTACTTCCCGGCCTGGAAGTCCTTCGTGACGATCACGATCACGCCGGGGCTGGCGAACGCGATGCCCGGGAATCGTGGCTGTGCCTGCATGTTGAACTCCTGCGCCAGCTGGGTGGCGACGGCCTGCTCGCCGGGTGCCGACGAGAAGAAGGCCGTGCTGCGCGGGATGATCCCCTGCGGATAGCTGCCCACCAGCACCACGTTGAACCCGGCATTGCGGAAGTCCTGCGCGGCGGTCATGGCGAGACCAGTGATCCTGCTGTTGTTGTAGACCCGCACCGGCACGCCCTGCAACGCGTTGGCGGGCGTCGTCGTGGGCGGCGGCGCGACCGTGGTGGTCTGGCCGGACGGGAACGACGGCGTCGTGGTCGTGGTCGGGTGGGTCGTGGTGGTCGGCGGTTTCGTGGTGGCCTGCGTCGTCGTCACCGGCGGGCGACCGGCGGCCGCCTGACCGGAACCGTTGCTGGACAACGCGAACACCCCGAGCCCGACCGCGACGACGGCGACCCCGATCAGCACGAAGCCCGCCGTGCGGACCGGGCGCGATCCCTGCATGCTCATCGGGCGGTCACCGCGGATCGAAACCGAGCCTGCGGGCCGCGCGGCTGCGCAGCCGGACCGACCGCTGGCGGCGGAGGCGTTTGATCAGCATCGGGTCGGCCTCGATCGCTGCCGGCTTCTCCAGCAGGTTGTTGAGCAGTTGGTAGTAGCGGGTGGGCGACATGTCGAACAGCTCACGGATGGCCTGCTCCTTGGCGCCCGCGTACTTCCACCACTGGCGCTCGAAGGCCAGGATCTCGTGCTCGCGTGCGGTCAGGCCACGGGCCGGCGGTTCGGCCGGCGTCAGGGCCTCAGCGGCGTCCATCTGGCTCCTCGCT
>DASXXM010000122.1:0-11613 GCA_036503065.1 Pseudonocardiaceae bacterium
TGTGTTTGCGGCGCAGGCTCAGGGATCCGCGCAGTTCGCTGTCCACCAGTGTGCGCACGATCTGCAGGCCGAGCCGTTCGGTGCGTTCCAGCGAGAATCCGCGCGGCAGGCCGACGCCGTCGTCGGAGATGGCCACGTCCAGCCATTTCGCGGATCGTTCCACTCGGACCACCACCTCGCCGCGCTCCGGCGAAGGGTAGGCGTGCTCGAAGGCGTTCTGCAGCAACTCGGTGAGCACCAGCACCATCGGTGTGGCGCGTTCCGCCGAGACCACGCCGAAGGCGCCTTCGCGGCGGACGGTGACCCGGCCGTCGGTGCCGGCCAGGTCGCCCATGATGGGGATCAGCCGGTCGACCAACTCGTCCAGGTTCAGGCGCTCGTCCACCGACAGCGACAGCGTCTCGTGCACCATGGCGATCGACGTGATGCGGCGCACCGATTCGGTCAGTGCGTCGCGGGCCTCGTCGCTGCTGGTGCGCCGGGACTGTAGGCGTAGCAACGCGGCCACGGTCTGCAGGTTGTTCTTCACCCGGTGGTGGATCTCGCGGATCGTGGCGTCCTTGGACATCAGCGCGCGGTCCTTGCGCTTGACCTCGGTCACGTCTCGGACCAGTACCAGTGCGCCGGCGGCCTTTCCCTTGGGGCGCAACGGCAACGCGCGAAACAACACCGACGCGCCGTGTCTCGTCTCCGCTTCGACCCGGGTGCTGGACTGGCCGTCGAGCGCGGCCCGCATCCGTTGCGCGACCTCGGTGGCGTCGAACGGATCAGCGATCAGCGACCGGGTCAGCGGCGAGAGCCGGGCACCGATGAGGTCGGCGGCGTGGCCCATCCGGTGATAGGCCGACAGCGCGTTCGGGCTGGCGAACACCACGGCCCCGGCCGGGTCCAGCCGGATGAGGCCGTCGCCGACCCTCGGGCTGGTGTGCACGTCCGGCGACGGGTCGTTGCTGGGGAACGTGCCGTCGGCGATCATCTGGCACAGGTCGGCCGCGCCGGCCAGATAGGCGATCTCCAGCGAACTGGCCACCCTGGGCACGGCGAGGTTGGTGTCCCGGCTGAGCACCGCGATGGCCCCCTGGTCGAACAGGACCGGGATGACCTCGCGCCGCACCGGCACGCCGAGATGCCACACCGGGTCCTCCTCGCGGCAGATCCGCGCCTCGCTCAGCGCCCTGGCCAGCTGCGGATGGTCGCGGCCGACGGACACGGTGCCGACCATGTCATCGGGGTGCGAGGTCAGGGTCGTGGTCGGGCGGCACTGCGCGATGCACAGGAAGTCGTCCGCCGCGTCGTCGGACTCGTCGTGCGGCAGCGGCACCCAGAGCAGGAAGTCGGCGAAGGACAGGTCGGCCAGCAGTTGCCATTCGGCGACCACCCGCTGCAGGTGGTCCACTGCCACGCCGGGCAACCCGGTGTGCTCGGCGAGTAGATCAGCGAGGGTGGACACGGCGAATCCTCGGCGCTGCGCGGGCGAACTCACTCCACCACGGCGATCAGGTCGCCCTCCTGGACGACCTTGGTCCGCACGTTGGCCACGATCTGCTCCGCCATGTCGGCCGTCCTCCTAGCTGCGCCCGCGATCCCTATCGATCCAACCACGTCTGTCGCCGCCCCGGCGGCACCGGGCGGGGGCCGTGTCACCACCACGTGCCGTGGACCCGTGCCGGCCGTGCCACACTGGAACGACCAGCTGATCGACCGTCCGCGAGGAGACACCCATGTCGAAGCGCGCCCGCAAGCGCCGCGACCGCAAGAAGACCGGCCCGAACCACGGCAAGCGCCCCAACGCCTGAGCGCGGGCACGCGACAACGGCCCCGGTGAGCGAATCACCGGGGCCGTACTGACGGGTTGCGGGTCAGTCGCTCTCGCGGCTGACGTGGATTCGGGTCTCCTGGATCTCCAGGACGTTGCCGTCCGGCTGCTGGACGACCACCTGCCGGATGGACGCGCGCAGCTTCTCCTTCAGCGCGTCCGGCGCGTGCTCGCCGCCGCACTTGCGGGCGAGCAGGGCCTTGAGGTGTTCCTCGATGCCGTACTGCTCAAGACACGGGCCGCACTCCTCGAGGTGCTGTTCCAGCTTGCGTCGGCGCTCGGCGGAGCACTCTCGGTCCAGCAGCAGCCAGACCTCGGCGATCACCTGCGAGCAGTCCGTTTCGTGTGGGTTCCCGCAGCTCATGACCCTGCCACCTCCGACACGGAGTGTGTCGTCTTGTCCGTCGAGTCGCGCAGAAAGCCGCGCTCGCGCGCCACGTCCGTGAGCTGTTCCCGCAACGCTCGGCGACCGCGGTGCAGCCGGGACATCACGGTGCCGATGGGCGTACCCATGATGTCGGCGATCTCCTTGTAGGCGAAGCCCTCCACGTCAGCAAGGTAGACGGCGATGCGGAACTCCTCCGGCAACTGCTGCAACGCGGCTTTCACGTCGTCGTCCGGCAGCCGGTCCATCGCCTCGACCTCGGCCGACCGCAGCCCCGACGACGTGTGGCTCTCCGCCTGGGCGAGCTGCCAGTCGGTGATCTCCTCGGTCGGCGTCTGCAGCGGCTGACGCTGTCGTTTGCGGTAGCCGTTGATGTAGGTGTTCGTGAGGATCCGGTACAGCCAGGCTTTCAGGTTGGTGCCGGCGGAGAACGACGCGAACGCGGAGTACGCCTTGAGATACGCCTCCTGGACCAGGTCCTGCGCGTCGGCCGGGTTGCGCGTCATCCGCAGCGCGGCCGAGTACAGCTGGTCGATCATGGGCATGGCGTCGCGTTCGAAGCGGGCGGCACGTTCCGCCGAGCTCTCCTGCTCCCCCTGGCCGCCTTCGGCGCTGGCAGTGGCTTCGCTACGTGGCACCGGGCTCCCTTCCCACCGGCCCATCCGGCCGGCGGCCACCGTCGCGGCCCCCACTTTCGGGGAGCCGATCGACGCAGCCAAGGATACTCGCCTGGGCACCGCCCGGCCGGGGGTGCGGCCGCTCAACGGACGTGTCTGCTCTGTTACCACGCCAGCACCAACGCCACTCGAACGGCCGTCATTCCCCAGCCCGTTAACCTTCCGCTCATGGCGGGACGAGCAACACCGGCGACCGCACTGCTGGCCAGCCGGCGTGTGTCACACACCGTGCACACGTACGACCACTCACCACGCCACGCCTCCTACGGCATGGAGGCGAGCGAGACGTTGGGTGTGTCACCTGCCCGAGTGTTCAAGACCCTGGTGGCCGAGGTCGACGGTGCGCTGACGGTGGGTGTGGTGCCGGTGGTGGCGCAGCTGGACCTGAAAGCGCTGGCAGTGGCCGTGGGGGGCAAGCGGGCGAAGATGGCCGACGTGGCCGTTGCCGAACGGGCGACCGGGTACGTGGCCGGCGGGATCTCGCCGCTGGGGCAGCGCAAACGTTTGCCGGTGGTGTTGGACGCCTCGGCTACCGAGTTTGACACGATCTTCTGTAGTGGTGGGCGGCGGGGACTGGAGATCGAGTTGGCACCTGCCGATCTGGTCCGGCTGGCCGGCGCGACCGTTGCCGCTATCGCGGGTTGATACGCCCGGCCAACTAATCCGGCACCCGATCCATGGGCCGCAACACCCGCCCCAACCACTCCCCGACCGACCGCCCGACAGCATCCAGACTCGACTTCAACGAGTGGTCCCCGGGCACCAGAGCCAGTTCCCGATGATGCGCGGGCGCGGGCCGCCCGAACGGATCACGTTCCCCCTGCACCACCAGGGTGGGCACCGAAACCCCGTCCAACTCCCCTTGGCGGGACCGCTCCGGCCGCCCGGGCGGGGCCACCGGAAACGCCAGGCACAACACAGCCACCGCCTGACCTTCAGCAGCGGTACGACAAGCCACCCGAGCCCCGGAAGACCGACCGCCGAACACCAGCGGCAGCCCGGCGAACCACCGCTCCCCCAGATTCTCGGCAACCAACAACCAAGCGGCGTCAAGCTGATTCGCCGGTGCGGGCGACCGCCGCCCGGCCACCCGATAAGGCTGCTCGATCAACGCGACATGCACCCCGGCCGCCGTGGCGGCCCTGGTGGCGGCAACAAGGTCCGGCGCGCCGACACCACCACCGGCCCCATGCCCCAACAACACGGCGGCACTACCTTCGGCGGCGCAGTGCAGTTCCGCGCGAGCGGGCCCGTACGGCGTCGAGATCTCGACCCTTGTCATCGGCGAGCCGCATCGTGGGTCAGGTCGAACAGGGCGGGCTCGTCCAGTTGCGTACTGGGTTCCACAAGCTCGATCAACGAGGGACCGCCGTTGCGAACGTTGTTGACCGCATCGGAAACCGGCCGCAGCTCCAGCGTGTCCAGCACGGCCTGATCCGGCTCGGCGAGTAATTCGGCCACGTCGGCCCGATCCGGATCCAACCAGGCCGCCCAGCGCTCCGGCCCGAGCAGCACCGGCATCCGGTCGTGAATCTCGGCCAGCGGGCCGACCGCGGCACGCGTCAACACCGCGCACGTGACCAGGAGCGACGCATCGGGATCGGCCGGATCGCGCCAGACGGACCACAGTCCGGCCATCGCCAGGCTGGCACCATCGGAACGGGTCAGGTAGAACGGCTGCTTGGCGGCGCCGTCGCGACGCCACTCGAACCAACCGTCGGCAGGCAGCAGGCACCTGCGCCGAATCATCGCGTCGCGATAGGCCGGTTTGGTCCCGGCGGTCTCGGATCGGGCGTTGATCATCTTGTTGCCGATGGAGCGCTGCTTGGCCCAGTGCGGCACCAGGCCCCACTGCATCACCCGCAGGCTGCGGACCGTGTGGTCCGGGTCGGGCGTGCCGTCCGCGTCCCGGGGATGGCGGGTGACCACGGCGATCACCGGCTTGGTCGGCGCCACGTTGTAGTCGGGCTCGGGAGCGTCCTCGCCCGTCGCGTCCGCGGCGTCGAACTCGGCTGCCAGGCGCGCCGGATTTTTCGTGGACGCGTATCTACCGCACACACCGCTCACCTCTTCGCATCCATCGTGGCACGAGCGGCGGACAGGTGCGAGCGGTATGGCCGCCGTGCGGGATCATCAAGGTATGACACAGCCCTGGCCGGCCCCGACCGTGTCCGAACCGATCAGTTCAACCGTCGACGTGCCCGGTTCCAAGTCGATCACCAATCGGGCGCTGCTGCTGGCCGCGCTCGGCGACGGCCCTTCCGTGCTCCGCAAGCCCCTTATCAGCCGGGACACGGTGCTGATGGCGGCGGCCCTGCGCGCGCTGGGCACGTCCGTCACCGACGCGGACGGCACCTGGCGCGTCGAGCCGAAGCCGCTGCGCGGGCCCGCGGACGTGGACTGCGGGCTGGCCGGCACGGTGATGCGGTTCGTGCCGCCCGCCGCCGCGATCGCCGACGGCGTGGTGCGGTTCGACGGCGACCCGAGGGCGCGGGAACGGCCGATGGGCACCGTGCTGAACGCGCTGCGCGCGCTGGGCGCCGACATCACCGGGGACGCGCTGCCGTTCCAACTGCACGGCACCGGCGGCATCGACGGCGGCGACGTCACGATCGACGCGTCCGCGTCCTCGCAGTTCGTGTCCGGACTGCTGCTGTCCGGCACCCGCTACCGGCGTGGGCTCACCGTGCACCACGACGGCAAACCGGTGCCGTCGTTGCCGCACATCGAGATGACCGTCACGATGCTGCGCGCCGCCGGGGTGTCCGTCGACGACGGCGACGCGGACACCTGGCGGGTCGCGCCGGGCCCGATCCAGGGCCGCGACTGGGTGATCGAGCCGGACCTGTCCAACGCCACGCCGTTCCTGGCCGCGGCCGCGGTCGCCGGCGGCACGGTCACCGTGCCGAACTGGCCTGCGTCCACGACCCAGGCGGGCGACGGCATCCGGGCCATCCTGATCGCGATGGGCGTCGAGGTTCGGTTGACACACAACGGCTTGACGGTGACCGGTACCGGCACACTGTCCGGAGTGGACATCGACATGCACGATGTCGGCGAGCTGACGCCGACGGTCGCCGCGCTGGCCGTGTTCGCCGACGGACCGTCCCGGCTGCGCGGCATCGCGCACCTGCGCGGCCACGAGACCGACCGGCTCGCGGCGCTGGTCACCGAGATCAACGGCCTTGGCGGCGCGGCCGAGGAGACCGAGGACGGCCTGGTGATCCGGCCGCGACCACTGCACGGCGGCCCGTGGCACGCCTACGCCGACCACCGGATGGCCACGGCAGGCGCGGTGATCGGCCTGCGGGTGCCGGGCGTGACCGTGGACGACATCGCGACCACCGGCAAGACGCTGCCGGACTTCCCCGGGATGTGGGCCGGAATGGTGGGCCTCGCGGTGCGTGCATGAGTTCTCGGGACTGGCGGAAACTGGACGAGTCCGACGTCCGGGTCCGGCCGGGCAAGGGCACCCGGCCGCGCAGCAAGCGGCGCCCGGACCACGCGGGCGCGACCGTGGCGATGGTGATCGGCAAGGACCGGGGCCGGTGGACCTGCGCGGTCGAACAGGACCCGGACCGGCTGGTGGTGGCCATGCGGGCCAGGGAGCTGGGCCGCACGCCGGTGGTCGTCGGCGACCTGGTCGACCTGGTCGGGGACGTCAGCGGCACGGCGGACACGCTGGCCAGGATCGTGCGGGTGGCCGAGCGCGGCAGCGTGTTGCGCCGCACCGCGGACGACACCGATCCGTTCGAGCGGGTCGTGGTGGCCAACGCGGCGCAGTTGGTGATCGTGACCGCGCTGGCCGATCCGCCGCCGCGCACCGGTTTCATCGACCGCTGTCTGGTCGCCGCGTATGCCGGCGGCCTGCATCCGTTGCTGTGCCTGACAAAGGCCGATCTGGCCAGCGCCGACGAACTGCTGGACGCGTACCGGTTCCTCGACCTCACCGTGGTGGTCACCCGGCACGACGAGCCGCCCGACGAGCTGCGCGAGCGGCTGGCGAACAAGGTGTCCGCGTTCGTCGGGCACTCCGGCGTCGGCAAGTCCACGCTGGTCAACGTGCTGGTGCCGGACGCGCACCGGCTGATCGGCGTGGTCAGCTCGGTCGGCAAGGGCCGGCACACGTCGGTCACCGCGGTGGCGCTGCCGTTGCCCGGCGGTGGCTGGGTGGTGGACACGCCGGGTGTGCGGTCGTTCGGGCTGGCACACGTGTCCCCGTTCGACATCGTGTCCGCGTTCGACGAGTTCGTCGAGCCGGCCGAGGAGTGCCCGCCGGGCTGTGGGCATCTCGGGCCACCGCAGGATCCCGACTGCATGTTGGACGAGGTGGTGGCGGCCGGGACCGCGTCCGCGGGGCGGCTCGAGTCGTTGCGCCGGTTGCTGATCTCGAAAGCGGGACACGACGTCGACTGACCACTGGTACCGTTCACCGGAATGGGTGAAGGGGAGTCCCATAGTCATCGCTGAGGGGATCGATCATGCGTAGTCGGACACTGCTCGTCGCGGGGATCGGCGCCGCGCTGATCACGCTTGCCGGGTGTGGTGGGACCAACATCAGCGGGTCGGCCGGTCCGCAGGGCGCCGGTGGCGCGCCGGGCGTGCCCCGGATCGCGTCGGTCGCCGATCTCGGTGCGCTGGTGCAGCACAACGCGAGCGGCAAGACTGCCGCGCACATCCAGTTGGCGATGACCATTCCCGGCGCAGGCGCGATCACCGCTGCCGGCGACATGAAGTTCGCTGGCGCGCAGTCCGCGGAGCAGATGACCATGACGTTGCCCGGCATGGGTGACATGCAGACGGTCATGGTCGACAAGGTCGTCTACCTGAAGATTCCGTCCAGTCTGGCCGGTCTCGCCGGGGGTCCGTCCGCCAAGCCGTGGACCAAGATCGACCTGACCGGCTCCAGTGCGCTGGCGAAGTCGCTCGGCTCGACCGCCAATCTCGCCGATCAGGCCGATCCGACTCAGCTCATCAACCAGATCGCCAAGTCCGGCACCATCACCAGTGTCAGGTCCGAGACTCTGAACGGTGTGGCCACCACGCACTACGCGATCACGGTGGACGTACAGAAGATGATCGCCACGACGGGTGCCGGTTCCGCCGCTGAGCAGCAGGCCCTGTCCGGCCTGGGTGTCAAGACGTTGCCGTTCGACATCTGGGTCAACTCGGACAACCTGCCGGTCAAGATCACTACTACGATCGCGGTGCCCGGGATGACCGGTGGTGGCGCGTCGCAGGTCGCGATGACCGTGACTTATTCCAACTGGGGCGAGTCGGTGAACATTCAGGCGCCGCCCGCCGATCAGGTCGGCAGCAACTGACCTGTCACGTTTCGCCTGCCCGTCCCGTCCTGTTGCCGCTTCACCCATGCCGAACACCGATTTGGTTCAGGCACCGATGACGATGCCCGGAATCGCCTTGATCTCCCCGAGAAACGCCGGGCTGACCGTGATCGGATAGTCGTCCACGGCCAACAACGTCGTGCGCTGCTGGTAGCACACCTTCAGTTGCACCGGCGTGTCGCCGCGGTGGACGGCCAGTGTGCGCTTCAGTTCGCTGATCACGTCCTCGTTCAGCTTGTCCACGTTGCACAGCAACACAACCGGCGGCGCCGCACCCGGATTGTGTTCGGCGTCGCTGATGTCCAGCGGCACCACCGCCGAGCCGAAGACCGACATCTTGCCTTCCCGCCAGTTCACTCGGCCCTTGACCGCGACCGCGGCATCCTCCACCAGATCCGCGGCCAGCACCGAATACGACTTGGCGAAGAACAGCACCTCGACCGCCGCGTCGAGATCCTCCAGCGTCACGATGGCCCAGGGCTCACCGTTCTTGTTGACCCGCCGTTCCAGCGCGGAGATCATGCCGGCCACCACCAGTTCGCCCTCCTGCGGCGCCTCTTCCAGCAACGAGGCGATCGGCTTGGGCGCGTGCTTGCGCAGAATGCGTTCCGTGCCGTCCAGCGGATGCGCCGAGACGTACAGCCCGAGCATTTCCCGTTCGTAGCCCAACTGCTGCTTTCGTGGCCAGTCCTCCGCGGTGAACTTCAGGTGGGCCAACGGAGACGTGTCACTCGGCGGTGGGGTGTCGTCGTCGCCACCGAACAGGTCGAACTGGCCCATCGCCTCCTGGCGCTTCAGGCCGATGACCGCGTCGACCGCGTCCTCGTGCAGTTCGCACAGCGCGCGGCGGGTGTGGCCGAACGAGTCGAACGCGCCGGCCTTGATCAGGGATTCCAGCACCCGCTTGTTGCAGCAGACCAACTCGGCCTTGGTGAGGAAGTCGTTGAACGACGTGTAGCGGCCCTTGTCCTGTCGGGTCTTGATGACCGACTCGACCACGTTGGCGCCCACGTTGCGAATGGCGCCGAGGCCGAAGCGGATGTCCGTGCCGACGGCGGAGAATCGCAGCGACGACTCGTTCACGTCCGGCGGCAGCACCTTGATGCCCAGCCGCCGACATTCCGCCAGGTAGACCGCGCTCTTGTCCTTGTTGTCCGCCACCGACGTGAGCAGCGCGGCCATGTACTCGGCCTGGTAGTTCGCCTTCAGGTAACCGGTCCAGTACGCGATCAGGCCATAGGCGGCCGCGTGTGACTTGTTGAACGCGTAGCCGGCGAACGGGAGGATCGTGTCCCACAGTGCCTTTACTGCTTCGTCGGAGAAACCGTTGGTGCGCATGCCTTCCTGGAATCCGGCGTACTCCTTTTCCAGGACCTCCAGCTTTTTCTTGCCCATTGCCTTGCGCAGCACGTCCGCTCGACCCATCGAGTAGCCGGCCACCTTCTGGGCGATGAACATGATCTGTTCCTGATAGACGATCAGGCCGTAGGTCTCGGCCAGGATGTCCTTCAGCGGCTCCGCCAATTCCGGATGGATCGGCTTGATCGGCTGGCGGCCGTTCTTTCGGTCGGCGTAGTCGTTGTGGGCGTTCATGCCCATCGGGCCGGGGCGGTACAGGGCGATGACGGCTACGACGTCGGCGAAGCCCGTTGGCTGCATGCGGCGCAGCAGGTCGCGCATGGGGCCGCCGTCGAGTTGGAACACGCCCAGTGTGTCGCCGCGGCCCAGCAGTTCGTAGGTGGCCTTGTCGTCCAACTCGACGTGGTCCAGGTCCAGTTCGAGGTTGCGGTTGGCCTGGGTGTTGTCGACGGCGTCACCCATGACCGTCAGGTTGCGCAGGCCGAGGAAGTCCATCTTCAGCAGGCCGATGGCCTCGCACGACGGGTAGTCCCAGCCGGTGATCAACGAGCCGTCGTCGCGCATCCACAGCGGGATCGACTCGACCAGCGGGTGCGAGGACATGATCACGGCACACGCGTGCACGCCCGCGTTGCGGATCAGGCCTTCCAGGCCACGGGCCGTCTCGAAGATCTTGGCGACCTCGGGGTCGGTCTCAATGAGAGAGCGCACCTCGGCCGCCTCGGCGTACCGCTCGTGCTCCGGGTTGACGATGCCGGACAGCGAGATGTCCTTGGCCATGATCGGCGGCGGCAGCGCCTTGGAGATCCGGTCGGCGATGCTGAAGCCGGGCTGGCCGTGCAGCACCCGGGCCGAGTCCTTGATCGCCGCCTTCGTCTTGATCGTGCCGAACGTGATGACCTGGGCGACCTTGTCCGCGCCGTACTTGTTGGAGGCGTAGGTGATCATCTCGCCGCGCCTGCGGTCGTCGAAGTCGATGTCGATGTCGGGCGCGGACGGGCGTTCCGGGTTCAGGAACCGCTCGAACAGCAGGCCGTGCACGATCGGGTCCACATTGGTGATGCCCAGCGCGTACGCCACCAGCGAGCCTGCCGCGGAACCACGGCCTGGGCCCACCCGGATGCCGATCTCGCGCGCGTGACTGATGAGGTCGGCCACGACGAGGAAGTACGCGGGGAAGCCCTTCTGCGCGATGACGTCCAGTTCGAACTCGGCCCGTTCGCGGTGACTGTCGGGTACCCCGTCGGGGTACCTTTTCTGCAGTCCTGCCAGCACCTCGCGGACCAGCCAGCCCTGCTGGGTCTCGCCGTCGGGAACGGGGAACGTCGGCATCCGGTCGATGTGCGTGTAGATCTCGGCGTAGGACCCGATCCGCTCGGCGATCATGAGCGTGTTGTCCGCGGCGCCGGGCAGTTCGGCGTCCCAGTAGGCGCGCATGTCCTGCGCGCTCTTGAGGTAGTAGCCGTCGCCGTCGAGCTTGAACCGGTTGGGGTCGGACAGGGTCTTGCCGGACTGCACGCAGAGCAGCGCCTCGTGCGCGGCGGCCTGGTCCTTGGTCACGTAGTGGCTGTCGTTGGTGGCGAGCGGTCGCAGTTCGAGCTTGCGTGAGATGTCCAGCAGCCCTTGCCGGACCGTTTTCTCGATGTTCAGGCCGTGGTCCATCAGTTCGAGGAAGAAGTTGTCCTTCCCGAAGATGTCCCGGTAGTCGCTGGCGGCCTGGAGAGCCTCGGCCGGTTGGCCAAGGCGCAGCCTGGTCTGGACCTCGCCGGACGGGCAGCCGGTGGTGGCGATGATCCCGGTCGCGTTCTCCGAGATCAGGTCCCTGTCGAGGCGGGGTTTTCGGTAAAATCCGGTGAAGCTCGCCTCGGACGAGAGTTTGAACAGGTTGCGCAGGCCCGTGGCGTTCTCGGCGAGCATCGTCATGTGGGTGTACGCGCCGCCACCCGAGACGTCGCCGCCCTCGCCGAGTTCGTCTGTCCCCCGTTGGTGGGACTGGCCCCAGAAGACCGGCTTCTTGTGGTAACGGCTGCC
>DASXXM010000123.1:0-8475 GCA_036503065.1 Pseudonocardiaceae bacterium
GTCCCGTCTCGGCGAGGCGTCGGCTCAGCGCGAGGCCGATTCCCCTCGTGCCGCCGCTGACGATGGCAAGCGGGTCCGTTGGTTGTCCGGTCAAGACCGACTCCCGTTCGTGGTGTTGGCACGCACCAACCCGGCCAGTGCGGTCACGGTCGGCGCGCGGAAGAAGTCGAGAAGGGGAACTCGGACACCGCGTTCCGTCTCGATCCGGCCCAGCGCGGTGAGCACGTTCAGCGAGTGCGCACCGCATTCCAGCACCGAACGGCCCACGGACAGGTCGTCGCGGCCGAGCAGTTCGGTCCACAGCTCCAGCAGCCACCGCTCCAATGGGTCTGTAGGCGCGCTGTGCTCGCGCGGCTCGCTGTCGCGATCTGCCGCGATGAGCCGGTCGGCCAAGCCCAGCAGCGCGGCGCGATCCACCTTGCCGTTGCCGGTGGTCGGCACGGTGTCGACGAGCAGTACCCGGGTCGGCACCATGTACCCCGGCAGCGCGGCGGACAGCCGCTCTGTCACCAGCGCGGGCGTGACCGACGCGCCGGGTTCGCGGCGCAGGAACAGCAGCAGGTGCCGGTCCGAGCCGTCGCCCCGCGCCGCGCCGACCGCCTGTGCCACACCGGGAATCGCATTGGCGGTGGCCTCGATGTCGCCGAGTTCGACGCGGTGGCCCCTGATCTTCACCTGCTGGTCGTCGCGCCCGAGGAACACCAGGTCGCCGTCGGCCGACCACAGCACCTGATCGCCGGTGCGGTAGCGGCGGGCACCCGCCGGGCCGTGCGGGTCGGGTAGGAAGCGCGCCTCGGTCTGCTCGGCGTCGCCCCGATAGCCGTCCGCGGGGCAACGACCGCCGAGCAACAGTTCGCCGGGCACCCCGACCGGCGCGAGATGCCCGGTCCGGTCCACCACCTGCGCGGTCACGCCGGTGATCGGCCTGCCGATCGGCACGTGCGACGGCCAGCCCCGGTCGTCGCCGCGCAACCGGTACGTGGTGACCGCGTGCGTCTCGGTGGGACCGTAAAGATTGACGAGTGCCAGGTGCGGGCGGTCGGCGAAGAACCGCTCGACCTGCTCGTCGACGATCAACTGCTCACCGGAGACGCAGACATGGGTCAGCCGGTCGAACCGGGCATTGGCGCGCACGGCCTCCCGAACGAACGGGCGCAGCGCGGCTACCGGCAGGTAGACGTGGCTGACCTCGGTGTCGATCACCCGCCGGACCACGGCGGCGAGGTCCCGGCGATCGGCGGGCTCGCGGGACACCACGGTGCCGCCCGCGACCAGCGTCGGCACGATCTCCTGGAAGGACACGTCGAAACCGAGCGGCGCGTACTGCAGGAACCGGGTCCGTTCCGTCATGTCCAGCGCGTCAACCTGCCAGGCGGTCAGATTCAGCAGCGGGCCGTCCGGCATGGCGACCCCCTTGGGGTGCCCGGTGGAACCGGAGGTGAACATGACGTACCCGCCGGAGCCGGCGGGTCGCGCGGGCAGTTCGCCGCCGTCCGAGCCGTCCGCCAGTTCGGCTGGTTCGTGCACCGGCACCTCGAATTCGCCGGTGCCGATCACCAGCGCGCATTCGGCGCGGCCGATCATGTAGGCGAGGCGCTCTGTCGGTGCGGTCAGGTCGAGCGGCAGGTACGCCGCGCCGAGCCGAAGCACCGCCAGCATGGCGACCACGGTGTCGGTCAGCGTGCCCGTGGTCAGCCCCACCACTGTGCCCGGCCGGACACCGCGCCGATGCAGTCCGAGTGCGACCGCGTCGGCGGCCGCGGCCAGTTCGCGGTAGGTGAGCGTCCGGCCGGGCTCCTGCACCGCCGTCGCGTTCGGCGCTCGTGCCGCGGTGCGCCGCAGCCAGGTGTCCAGGTCGGCGCCGTCCGGCTCGTGCCGGTAGCCGTCGGTCGCGGTGGTCAGGTCGGCGGACGCGTCGGCGAACAGGTCGGCCAGCCGGGTCGAGACGTCCGCGCTCGCGCGCCGGACGGCCTCGGACAGCGAAGTAGCCAGACCATCCACAATGGATTCGGGCAGCAGGGTGGTGTCGTGTTCGAGTTCGAGCAGCCAGCCGTCCTCGGCAGGCGTCACGCCGAGCCACAGGTCGAACTTGGCGGTGTCGGTGCCGTGCTCACGCAGCGCCAGCACCGATCCGCCCGGTTGCACCGTCGTCGCGTCCTGCATGGCCAGCATGACGGAGAACAGCGGGTTGCGGCTGGTGGAGCGGTCCGGGTCGGCGTGCCGCACGATCTGGCTGAACGGCACCGCGGTCCGGCGCCGGGCCGCGTCCGTGGCCGGTTGGACCGCGGCGCGCACGTGGTCGGCGAAGGACAGGTCCCACGACACGTCGACGGTGACCGGGAGCGTGTTGACGAAGAATCCGCACAGGTCGAAGGAGCCGATCGTCCTGCGTGCCATCATCGGGCTGCCGAAGGTGACCGTGTCGTTCGCCGAGTGCCTGGCCAGTACCGCCGCGTAGACGGCGGAGAAGAACACGAACGGCGTGGTGCCCAGCCGCGCGCACGCCGCGTCCACCGCGTCCGATGCGGCCCGGCCCAGCCGTAACTCGCGGCGCCGACCGGCGAAATCCGTGTCGGCGGGTCGGTTCGGCCGGGGGTGCAGCAGGGTGGCCGGGGTGCGGCGCAGTCGTTCGCCGAGCGCGGCAGCGCTCGCGTCCACCGACGGATCGGCGGCCGCGGCGCGCTGGGCGTCCAGTTCCCTGCGCAGCGCACGTTCCCGGACCGGCCGCAGCGCGGCGGCATCCAGTGCGCCGTGCAGTGCCGCGTCGAGGTCACGCACCAGCGGACGCAACGAGAAACCGTCGAACACCGTGTGGTGCACCACGATCAGCAGGGTCGACCGGGTGCCGTCCGCCGTGTGCTGCCATGCGGCGCGCAGCAGCGGAGCGCGATCGAGCAGGAACTCGGTGCGGGCGAACTCGGCGATCAGGTCCCGCATCCGCCGGTCGAACTCGGCGGCTGGGGTGATCACCTCGGTCAGCGCAGGCTCGTCGGTCGGTTCGACCAGGGTGGCGTGCGGCTCGGGACTCTCCTGCAACGCCATGCGCAGCGCGGGCTGCACCGCGAGCACGGCAGCCAGCGCCGCCCGAATCCGCGTCCGGTCGTGCCGGGGGTCCAACTCGATCTCGGCGACCACGTTGTAGAGGTGCTTGGCCGGCACCGAATGCTGCACGACCAGCAGGCCGAGTTGGGAGTCGGTGAGCGGGGCCGACCACGGCCGCGCCACCAGGTCGTCGTCGGCGGGTGCGCCGACGGCCAGGTCGACCGTCACCGGGCCACCCCGCTCCCGGCGAGCTCGCGCAGCCATTCCTGGAACTGCCCGACCGTGCGCAGCGCCGCTAATTCGGCGGCGTCGATCTCCTGGTCGGAGTCGGGTGCGAAAGCCACCACGATGCGTAGCATCGACAGTGAGTCGAGCCCGATTTCGACCAGTGCGGAATCGGCGGTGAACGGCACCCGCGCGATTCTTCCGATGACTTCCGCCGTTTCGTCGTCGAGCCGGCCTGCGGTGTGGTTCATGACATGGACTCCTGTGGGCGCCGCCGCTGATTCGGTAGTGGCTCCACCATATGCCGAGACTTCGAGATTCGCCATGAATCGACCGGGAGACGATAGAAGGGCCTTATGGTCCGATAGTTCGAGCGATAGTTCGCGGCCCATAGGCAGCGGCCATGAGGGCATAGCGATGCAGCATTAGCCGGTTGAACAATCCCGTTCACCGGCAAACTCTGGAATAGACTCGGACACGTGTCGAAAAATGGAGGACCGGTGACGTCGGAACCGATGGTGATACCCAGCTCGCCCGCGCAGGAGGCGCTGTGGTGGATTCAGCACCGCACCGAGCGGAAGGACCTGTACAACCTGACCTGGCGCATGCGGGTCACCGACATCGATCCGGCGGTGCTGCGGCGCGCGTGGCAACTGCTGGTCGACCGGCACGAAGCACTGCGCACCGCGTTCGCGCGCCGGGCGGACACCGTCGTCCAGCTCGTCCACCCGATGGCCGGCGCCGAGTTGAGCGAGCTGTACTGGCCGGCAGCGCCGGCGGGGATCTCCCCGGACGCGTTGCTCGACGAACTGGCAACGGCCGTCCACGCGGCACCGTTCGACCTTGGCGTCGCTCCACTGGCCCGCGCGACCCTGGTCGGCGTCGGCGCGCGGCAGGAGCTGATACTCACCGTGCACCACGCGGTGCTGGACGGTTGGGCACTGCATCTGATCGGCGAGGAACTGGAGACCGCCTACCTCGCGGTGCGCGATCGCGGCCCGGAACTCGCCGTGGCGGACGTCTTCCCGGCACCGCCGATCTCCTACCGCGAGTTCGCGCAACGCCGGCACGGCGACGACGCGACCTACTGGCTGGACCGACTGCGGGGTGCCCGATCCGCCACGTTGTGGCCGGACCGGCCGACCGAAGCGCACACCGGGACCGACGGCGCGGTGCTGCGCCACCGGCAATCCCGCGAGGTCGCCGCGGCGGTGACCACGATCGCGAACCGAATCGGCGCCACCCCGTTCGCCGTGCAGCTCGCGGCCGTCCGGTCCGTGCTGTTCCGTGGCGGGGCAACGGGCCGCACCGCGCTCGGCGTCGTGGTGGCCAACCGGATGACCGCGCAGGACCAGGCGCGGATCGGCTACTGCGCCAACGTGGTGCTGCTGCCCGATGAGGTCACCGCCACCGACACCCTCGACGACGTCGCCACCCGATGCCGGGACAGCCTGTGGGGCAGCCTGCCCTACCAGCACGTCGGCTACCCGGAGGTGTTCGCGGCGCTGCCCGCGTCCGACCGGGCCGAACTGGGTGCGACGCCGCCGGTGCTGGTCACCCACCACGGGCAGATCGGCGCGGGACTCACGCTCGGTGGCGCACCCGCGGAACTGCTGCCCAGCCTCAGCATCAGTGCCCGGTGCCAGTTGCTGCTCGGCTTCTTCGAGGACGGCGACCGCACCACGATCGAGGTCGAATACGACAGCGACCGCTACCACGAGACGACCGTCCGGACCCTGCTGGCGGACCTGGATCGGGCGCTGCTGGCTTCGGCCGGCCCGGCGACCTCGATCGGCGAGTTGTCCGTACGGTCGCGGGCGCTGGCCGGTGCTGCGGCACTTGTGGGGGACACACCGGACACCCGGCCCGCGCTCCCGGTGACCGAGCCGGCCGACGAGCTGCTGGCGATCTGGCGGCGGGTGCTCGGTGTCCCGGTCGCGCCGTCGGACGACTTCTTCCGACTGGGCGGTCACTCGTTGCAGGTACTCCAGTTGATCGGCGCGGTCGAGGCGAGCATCGGCAGGCCGATCGATGTGGCCGACTGGCTGGACGAACCGACCCCGGCCCGGCTGGCCGAGTTGGCAACCAACGATCCGACGGTGGCCGTCGTCCCGCGCGGCACGGGACCGCAGGTGGCCCGGACCGGCGAACCCGGCGCACCGCACGTACACCTGGTGCACGGGGCGGGCGTCGGCAGGTTGCCGTACCGGGACTTGGTCGACGCCCTGCCGACCGACTGGCGGGTGACCGTCAGCGAGGACGACCACGGCACGGACGGTGTCACGATCGAGGAACTGGCGTCCCGGTATCTCGCCGAACTGTCCACTCAGGACAAACAACCGGACCTGCTGGTCGGCTGGTCCATGGGCGGTCTCGTGGTGCACGCGATGGCGGCGGAACTGTGCAGGCGAGGACTGTCGTGCCCGCCCGTGGTCCTGCTCGATTCCCCGACGCCGGTGGACAGCCCGGTCGGCGATGCCGTCGATGTGTCGTCCTTTGTGGAATCCGTGCTGCGCAGCGCGGGTGCGGAGACCGTGCTGCCCGGCTCGATGCGGTTCGGTGACAGTGCTCGGCACGGCATCGACGCGCTGGTCGCACTGCTCCGCCTGGCGGGCACGGACGCGCCGTCGGACGCGCTGCACGAGCGATTCGCGCTCTACCGCGCGCACCGCGCCGCCATCGCGAGTTACCGCGGCGACCCTGTGGTGGACACGCCCGCGCTACTGGTGACGGCCGATCTGGACGAGGACGAGATTCCGCACTGGGCACGGCGGTTCGCGGGCGGCCTGCGTTCGATGCGCCTGGACACCGACCACTACGGCCTGTTGCGCGGGGCCAACGCGCGTCGACTGGCCGACCTACTCGGCCGGGAGCTGCCCGTGCGTGTGTGAACACGGCTGTCGGCCGGACCTTCCTGGTCCGGCCGACAGCCGTGCTCGAGAGTCAGTCCCTAGGCACCCCGGTCAGCACTCCCGAGGTGAACGTCCGCAGGAACGGCACGATCAGCGCGGCCGTGGCCACGGCGAAGACGAGCAGCGCCGCGCGCGGTCCGACCAACTCGGCCAGCACACCGACCACCGCGGCGCCCAGCGGCATCGCACCCCAGCTGAACAGTTTCGCGGCCGCGCTGTAGCGGCCCATCATCTCGGTCTCCACCAACCGCTGGCTGATGGTCCGCGAGTTCACCGTCCACAGTGTACCGCCCAGGCCGCCGAGGAACGCGGCCACCGCCACCGCCCAGATGTTCGTGACCAGCGCCGGGGTCGCGACCATCGCCAGCGTGCCGATCAGGTCGGCGAACATCGCCCACCGCCTGCCCAGCAACCGGTTGACGGTGCTCACGGTGAGCGCGCCGACGAGTCCGCCGACACCGAGCGCGGACAGCAGGATGCCGTAGCCGTGCGCGTCCAGGTGCATCAGCGAGGTCGCCACCAGCGGCATGATCGCCAGCCAGGCACCCCAACAACCGCACAGCACGGTCAGCACGAGGGCCATCAGGCGCAGCATCCGCTGCCGCAACAGGTAATGCAGGCCCTCGACGATCTGCTGGTGCACCGTTGCGGTCGGCCGTTCCCCGCCGGCCCTGGCACGGAACCGGCCCGCCAGCAGGCCGAGCACCACGATGGCAACCAGATACCCGACAGCGGTGGTGCCGAGCGCGACGCCCGCGCCGATGGCGACCAGCAGACCACCGACGAACGGCCCGCAGAACTCGTTGCACACCGTCTCCGCGCCCGCGACAAGCGCGTTCGCCCGCTCAAGACCCTTCGGTCCGACCGCACTGGGCACGATCGCCGCAGCGGACGTGAGCGCGACGACCTCGGCGACGCCGAGCACCAGTCCACCCACGTACAGCACGGGCAGGGTGGTCGCCCGCTCGGCAACGGCGACCAGCAGGCCGCCCACCGCCAGCACGCGCATCACGTTGGCCAGCCACAGCAGCATGCGCCGGTCGAACCGGTCCACCAGAACGCCGACGTGCAGGGCAGCCAGCAGCCACGGCAGCGTCAACGTGAGCGACACGGCGGAGATCGCCAACGGGGAGTGGGTGAGCCGGGTCGCCATCAACGGCAACGCGACCTTGGTGACGCCGTCGGCCAGGTTCGTGATCGCGGTGAACACGACGATCACCAGCGTGTTCCGCGCGCTCCTGTCCCGCTGGACGGAGCCCGAGGCCGTGGTCGCCACGGTCGTATCTACCATCATCCCCTCCATGCTAACCGGCTATCGAGTTTGCCGGTTAGAACGAGGGTAGTATCGAATATCATCCATGGGTAACCTGCTAACGGGTTGACCGGTTATAGGCCCATAGGCTGGAGACATGCCGTGACAGAGCCGTCGCATGCGGCCGAGACCATCAGAGCGTTCGCCAACACCGTCGACATCGAGGCAGGCACCGACGAGTTGGGCACACCGGCCGCGTTCGGCCACTGGCTGGCCAGCACCGGACTGGCCGACGGCCTGCCGACCGTGCTCGCCGCCGAACACGAGGACACGCTGGCGCTGCGAGCGGTCATCCGGGCGGCACTGGGCGCGGACGGCACGGGCCGGCCGGAGTCGACCAGTCCCGTTCTCGTGCGGTTTCCCGTGTTCATCACCATCGGCGCCGGAGCCGACCGGATCCTGGCGCCGCCCCAGGACAGCTCGGCGGTGTCCAGCGCGTTGACGACACTGATGATCGACTGGGCGCGGCTGCTGCTGACCGGCGAGGTCCAACGGCTCAAGCGATGCGCGGAAGACAGCTGCGGCTGGGTGTTCTGGGACACCTCGAAGAATCACAGCCGACGCTGGTGCTCGATGCGAATCTGCGGAAACCGCGCCAAGGCCCGCCGCTACGCCGCCCGACACCACTGACCTGCGCAAACGCACTGGTGGCGACACCGGGATCGACTTGTTCGCGCTATGTGGCCGACGAGCGGCGGCGCGCCGATCGTCAGCGGGGCCACGTTTCCGGAAGTAGATCGTCCGCGATTGGTCCTACGGTCCACCGGACCGGCAATGACACTCCACGGGAAGGTGTACGGGTGCGATCTCGAATGAAAGGCATGTGGTGGGGAACCGCGATCGAGGCGCCCGACCCCGGCGCGTTGGCGAGGTTCTACTCCGAACTGCTCGGGTGGCCCATCGGTCACGAGGAACCGGGTACGACGATCCTCGCCGCTCCCGAGGGATCCATCTACGTCGTATTCCAGCAGGCGACCGGCTACC
>DASXXM010000124.1:0-24853 GCA_036503065.1 Pseudonocardiaceae bacterium
CCGGCGGACAGACGGTGGCGCTGTGGGAGTTCGACGGTTACCAGGCAAGCAACATCGCCACCTACGACAGCGAATTCGGCATCAACGCGCCGACACCGCAGACCGTGTCGGTGGACGGCGCCAACTTCGACGCCAGCCCCGGGCAGGGCCAGGGCGAGGTCGAGTTGGACATCGAGATCGTCCAGGCCATGGCCAACGCGGCCAACACCCTCGTCTACGAGGCCCCCAACTCCGACCAGGGCCAGATCGACCTGGCCAACCAGATCGCGTCCGAGGACCGTGTCTCGGTTACCTCCATCTCGTGGGGCGCCTGTGAGACGGCCAGTTCGGCTGCCACCATCAGCAGCACCGACAACGCATTGGCGCAGGGTGCTGCCGAGGGCATCAGCTTCTACGTGGCCTCCGGTGACAGCGGGTCGGACGACTGCCAGGACGGCAGCACGGCCGTCGACTCCCCGGCGTCCGACCCGAACGTGAGCGGTGTCGGCGGGACCTCGCTGAGCACGGACGGCGCCGGCAACTACCAGTCCGAGACCGCGTGGAGCGGTTCCGGTGGCGGCCTTTCCACCGTGTTCGGCACGCCGAGCTACCAGAATGACCCGAGTGGCCAGCGCTCCGTGCCGGACGTGTCGTCCAACGCCGACCCGAACACCGGGTACGCGATCTTCTCGGCCGGCCAGTGGCAGGTGTTCGGTGGCACGAGCTGCGCGGCGCCGATGTGGGCGGGCTTCACCGCGCTGTACGACGGGAACCGTGGCGTCCGGCTCGGCAACGGCAACCCGCTGTTCTACTCCATCGGTAACGGCCCGAGCTACGGATCGGCGTTCCAGGACATCACGTCCGGCAGCAACGGCGGGTTCAATGCCGGCCCCGGCTACGACGCCGTGACCGGATGGGGTACCTACAACGGCGCTGGTCTGGCCGCCGCTCTCGGCTGACCCGACACACGCACACCGCCGCCCGTCCTCCCTTCGGCCCAGCCAGAAGGGAGGACGGGCGATGGGTTGCCTGTGTGCGCTGTGCTGCTCGGCTCGGGCCGGGCGGGCGTGCCGCTCGGCCCCTTCGACCGCGTTCTTGCTCAGCAGGACTGCATGATGCCGAAGCCGTTGTTCGTGCCCCAGCCCAGTTCGCTCGGGAAGCTCTGGCCGTTGTTGTCCTGGAAGAACAAGCCGGTCACGTTCGACGCGGCCCGGTTGCCGCCCGGGTTCATCGTCAGCTCGGACCAGCCGAACGTCGCGTTCTCGTTCACCGCCTCCGTGGTGTGGTGGCCGCCCCTGCCGTCACTCCATCCCAGGGTGAACGTGGCCGTCGCGTTGCCCTGCGGTACGTACAGCCAGAACGTGCACGCGTTGGATATCGCGCGCGCGGTGAAGTTGACCCGCACGCACGGCGTCGAACCGTTGGCGTAGGTCCACGCGATCGGGTGGCCCAGCAGGTCGTTCTTGGTCTCCCAGTAGTTGCCGTCCGGGAACGGTGTGCAGTTCGGGCCGTTGCCGACCACCTGCATCGACGCGGTTCGGCAGAACTGGTTCGACAGGTTCACACAGGCGCCGGTCGCATTCGCCGGCGCTGCCGTGCTCGCGTTGGCCACCGCGCCGGTGCCGACGATCGCCAGTGCCACCACCGCTGCCGCGGTGGCCACCGTTCTACGTGACATGATCCGTTCCTTTCGATGTGATCGCGGTGGCCGGGCGTCGCCGCCATGACCATTTCATGTCAACTCCACGATTCTCGGCTTCCCTGCCGCACCAAACGTCGCAGCTCAGACGTGTCGTCGTCACGTCGGCCGAAGTACCGTCCGACCCCGCGTGGCGCGGTGTCGGGTGGACAATCCACGCCCAATCGTCGAAGTCCTCTTTTCAGGGCACATCGGCGTCCGCCATGCTGTGGGGCCTGCGACCGGCACGAGGGGAGCGCTGGGGGACCGTGCACCTGTCCGCCGCACACGCGGTGACCTTCGGACCGGCGATGCCGGACACCGGCGTCGCGCGTGCGCAACGGGCGTTGGCGCGCGCCATGCTGTTCTTCCGGCTCGGTGGGATCGGCGAGATCCTGCTGTCCGGGGGCGTTGATTTCGGTCGGTACCCGCATCCGGTGCTGAGTAGCGGGTTGATCGCGCTGGTGGTCGTGGAGAGCGGCGTGCTGGTCGGCGCGTGCCTGCGGACCGGTGCGGTGCGCGCTCGGTGGATCATCGCCGACGTGCTGTTCTGCACGGCGGGACTGTTCGCGTCCGCCGTGCTGACCGCGCCGCGCGACTACAACACGTGGGCCAACTTCATGTATCCGTTCACGGTCATCACGTCCGTGGGCATCGGCATGGTGTTCCGTCGGTTCTGGAACGCGGCGCTCGTCACGTCCGTCCAGGTGGCCGGCTACGTGGTCACCGCCGTGCTGATCCACGGTGACCCGGTGTGGGTGGCGCTGCCCAACGGGTTGACCTACTACGCGAACATGGTCGTTGCGTGGCCGGTGGCGCGTTACCTGCTGGCCAGCGGTCGGGAGACCGACCGGATCCGCGCCGACGCGGTGCGCAAGGCCGAGGAGTTGGCCGTCGAGCGGGAACGGGCCAGGCACGCGCGCATCCTGCACGACCGCGTGCTGCAGACGCTGGAGACGCTGGCCGGGGGCGAATGGGTTGCGGACGGCGACTTCCGCGCCCACATCGCGGGCGAGGCGGCCTGGTTGCGGGCCCTGGTGGAGGGCGTCGACCCGACCAGGGACCGCGACCTGCTCACCGCGCTGCAGCGGCTGGTCCAGCGCAACGCCCGCACCGGTCTGCGGGTCGAGTTGAACGGCAGCCAACTGCGCGACGCACGGGACCTGCGGGCGGCCCTGTCGCCGGAACTGGTGGACGCGGTCGTGGACGCGACCCAGGAAGCCCTGACGAACGTGGCGAAGCACGCCGGCGTGGACACGGCCGTGGTGCGCGCAGGCCTGAACGCGCACGACCTCACCGTGAGCGTGCTGGACCAGGGCCGCGGCTTCGACCCGGACCAGGTGTGCCGCGGCACCGGTATCGAGCGCTCGATCCGTACCCGCATCGCGGAGCAGGGCGGCTGCGTGCGGATCGACAGCACGGTCGGCGCCGGCACCTACGTGGAGATCAGTGTCCCGACCGGCACCGAATGATGGTGTGGTGCGTTCTACGGACATGACGCGCCGACACCACATGCGTGACGCTCACATCGGGGGCATGCCTGTGCCCGGCGTCGCATGCAGCGGCGTCGCCCGACCGCAGCGACAGCATGGAGCGTTATGCCGGACAACGAGGAACGGGTCACGGACGCGAGGACGGGGGACGAGACGATGATCCAGGTCGCCATCGTGGACGACCATCCGTTGGCCCGCCGGGGCATTGCCGCGATCCTGACCGAGGCCGGCGACATCACGATCGCGCAGGCCACGGCGTCCCCGGTCGAACTGCTGGAGTCCGCGCAGCGCGGTGTGGTTCCGGACGTGGCGCTGGTCGACCTGTATCACGGCGAGGACGAGCCGTGCCTGCCGATCCTGGCCGAATTGCGGACCGTGATGAAGGTGCTCGTGGTGTCCGCGTCGGCCCGCCCGGCCGACGTGCTGGGCGCGATCCGGGCCGGTGCCAGCGGCTACGTCACGAAGCTCGCTGATCCGCCGATGCTGGTGTCGGCGGTGCGCACGGTGGCGGCCGGTGGTTTCGCGCTGTCCTCGCAGCTCGCCGACATCCTGCAGTCCGAACTGGCCGCGTCGACAGCGGCGTCACCGGCCGCGCCTGCCGCCGTCGACGCCTCGCCACCGGTGACGCCGCTGTCGCCGCGCGAGGAACAGGCCCTGACCCTGATCGCGAAGGGTTTCACGCACGCCCAGACCGCTACCAGGATGGGCGTCAGCAAGGCCACAGTGGACACCTATGTCGAGCGGATCCGCGCGAAACTACAGGTGGGCAACAAGGCCGACCTCACCAGGGCCGCGTTGCGCCGGCTGAAGAGCGACGACATGGCGTGACCGCGGTGCCGGCACGGCCGGCACCGCGGTCATCGTCGGTGTCAGCGGATGAAGGCGTTCACGCTGGCGCCGTTACCGAGGCCCGGTTCGGGGTCGGGCCATGGGATGCGGCGGAAGTCCATGATGTACCGACCGCCACCGCCGAGGTTGAAGTTGAACTCCGCCACCGTGTACGAACCCGAGTCGGTCCGCACCACGGCCGCCACGTGCCCGTCGCCGTAGTTCCAGTAGTGCGACGAGGACCAGTAGTGGTTGCCGGGGTTGAACACCACGACCGACCCGACCACCGGTGTCATGCTCACCGACCGGCCGTTGTTGCGGGCGTCGACCGGCCACTGTGCCACGACGTTGATGTCCGGTAGGACGAACGAGTAGTCGCTGTTGGCCAGCGTGAGGTCCTGGCAGAAGCCGGACGCCTCGGCCGTGGCCAGTGACTCCGCGCGGTTCGCGTTGGTGAAACCGGGGCCGTCGTTGAAGATCGGGCCCGCTGTCCGCCCGTACACCGAGATCCCGCCGATGGGCAGGCTCGGGATCGAGATGGCCGTGCTCAGCGGCTGCGGCCCGCCACAGTGCGGCACGCCGGGGGAGTACCCGTCCGCGCCCTGAGCGGGTGTGGTGATGAAGTGGTCGTAGACCCAGTCGCCGTCGGTCAGCTGGTCCCAGGTGCGGGAGAGTTGCCATTGCGCGCTGGGGCCGTCGCCGAGGTCCTGGCCGCCGTTGTTGATCTGGCAAGTCACGCTGACGGCGGCGCCTTCGTTGAGCCATTTCACGACGTGGCCGGTTGCCGGGACGCTCTGTTCGGCGAGTGTGCCGTCGGTGCCGGACACGTGGTACGTCGTGGCGGCGCCGGCCGGCGTGGCCAGCGCGAGTAGGCCCGCCGCCGCGACCAGCGGCACCAGCATCCGCATCTTGCCGTGCATGGGCGTGTTCCTTCCTAGAACTTCAGGTAGCGGCTGGGATCGGTGGCCGGAATCGTGCGGATGCTCAGCCGATGGCCGACACCGCCGTCGAAGCTGTCCAGCCAGTTGTACTCGTCGACGGTGATCGTTCCGTTGCTGTTGACGGCCGCCACGTACGCGACGTGACCGGCGCCGCCCGCGCCGTGGACGTTGTCGTCCCACTGCGCGATCTCGCCAACGGCCGGCACCGACGTGCTGGACGCGCCGGTCCACATGTCGGCGTTGCCGAGGAAGTCCGGCGATTTCGTGTGCGAGCGGCCGTCGGACCGGATCGCCCACGCGGTGAACGACACGCACTCGCCCTCGAAGTAGCCGTGCTGGTCGTTGACGAAGTCGTTGGGGCCGACCCGCCACGGGTAGTTGTTCGGATTGAGGCTGGACGTACCGACGTTGCAGTGCGGCACGCCGGGTGAGTATCCGTCCGCGCCCTGTGCGGGTGTGGTGATGAAGTGGTCGTAGACCCAGTTCCCGTCGGTCAACTGGTCCCAGGTGCGGGAGAGTTGCCATTGCGCGCTGGGGCCGTCGCCGAGGTCCTGGCCACCGTTGTTGATCTGGCACGTCACGCTCACGGCGGCGCCTTCGTTGAGCCACTTCACGACGTGGCCGGTGGCCGCGATGCTCTGTTCGGCGAGTGTGCCGTCGGTGCCGGACACGTGGTACGTGGTTGCCGCGTCGGCCGGCATGGCCAGCGCCAACAGGCCCGCTGCCGTCACGGCGAGCACCGCGGCCCGGCCGGTGATCTTGGAAGACATGTGCTGTTCCCTTCTCGTGGTTGTGGTTCAACAGGGGGTGGCGCGCGGCAGCAGACGCAACGCGTCGGCGGCGACGTAGGCGCCGGTCGCGCCGCCGTTGTCCAGCCGCACGGTCAGGCCGCCGGTCGACGACGTCCGATAGACCCCGAGCGCGCCCCAGTCGTTGGTGATGACGTTCTCGTCGATCGACGCCGTGGCCCTGCCGGCGGCGGACGTGATGACGTAGTGCGCGATCGGGTTGTCCGAGAACTGATCCGGCACCAGCGCGTCGATCCGGTAGCACGTGTTCGCCGTCAGCCCCGTCGGTGTCCACGTCGCCGTCGCGGTCGGTGCCGTGCCGGACGTGGTGGTATAGCGCATGTTGCCGAGTTCGCCGTGCCCGACGTCGGTGTGCCAGGTGCCGGTCGTCGTGAAAACGCCCGCAGGCGAGCCGGGACCGGCCAGGTGCACGTCCGGCGAGTACTGGTAACCGTACTCAGTGCTGGTCAACTCGGGTTGCTCCGGCGGCAGTGCCTTGCCGGTCGGGTCCAGCGCCGGACCGTCGCCGATGTGCGCGAACCCGTCCGGCCACGGCAGTTGATAGGTCGCACCGAAGCTGGTCTCCGGCCCACCACCGGGGGCCAGGTGGAACTTGGAGTACTCGCCGTTGACGTGCAGGTTGTAGTTCTCGACCGTGATAGAACCGTCCGGGTAGACGTCGTCCACGTAGCCGACGTGTCCGACCGCGCCGAGGTGGCCGTTGCCCCAGATGGCGATCGCCCCCGGTGACGGCACGTCGTCCACGACCCAGCCGTGCGCGGGCGCACCGACCAGCCAGTCACCCGCGTTGCCCCAGGTGTCCTGGTCGACGTTGCTGATCGCGGCGTTGCCCGGTGACCAGCCCACGTCCGGCACCATCGGCGGATGTGGCGCCGGGCCGTCGCCATTGAGGTTCTCGTAGACCTTCCACGCCGCGAACGAGTCGCACTGGCCGGCGAACTCCCGCCACGGGTCGACACCCTCGTTCTGATGTTCGAACTGGCCGACGGTCTCCCATGGATAGTCGTTGCCGATGTGCTTCGCCCGCCCCACCACGAATCCGGGCGCGTGCGGTGCGGCGGCGGCCACCGTGACACCACCGAGCAGCACGGCCACGGCGAGCAGCAACAGGACTGCCGCGCGCCTCACAGCTCGTGCACCGGGCCGAAACCCGCGTTGCCCAGGTTGTCGAAGTAGTTGTTGGGCGCCTGGAAGTAGCCCGGCCAGCCAAGGCCCTCGCCGTAGGCGTCGAGGATCGCGACCGACTTGGTAAGGCAGTTGTTGGTGGGGAACAGATATCCGCTGTTCGCCTGGTTGGTGATCGCGGTGTTCGCCGCGCCGACCGCCGTGTTCGCGATGGTGCGGCAGCGGAACCGCGTGTAGTAGCCGGTCGAGTGGAAGTGGCCGGCATTCTTGAACGCGGCGAACATCTGGGCCTCGGTGCCGGACGCGCGCCACGACTCGTTGTCGCCGCCGGGCGGCACGGAGAAGTTCCCACCACCGTTCTCGGTCGCGCCGAACACCCACGTGCTGGTGCCGCCGACCTGGAACGCCCAGCCGACATGTCCGAAGGCGACACCACCCACCGTCGCCCCGGACGGCGCGTTGATCATGCAACCGGTCCCGGTTCCCAACGCGGACGCGGCCGGCGCCCACAATCCGATCGCGCCCAGCACCGTGAACGCGAACGCGATCACCACCACGACCACGCGCTTCTTCCGCATGTGCCACACCCCTGTTCCGCGGTTGACGGACCTCTGACTCGGCCAACCCTGCCCAGGCGCCCACATCCGGGATAGTCAGGTGTTCGACCGACCGAGCCCCTGTCCTGCGAAAGACCGACAGCGGGTGCGATGCCATCGCAAAGTGCAAACCAGCACTGATGTCCGACCCGGTGAACGGGCCTGGACCGGGCTGTCGAGCGACCGTACCGGGAACCATGATGTCCACGTATCGGGTCCGTACCGAGTCCAACCACAGGTCGGCGGGCCCGGCCAACTTCTGACGCGGTAAGGGGGATCTGGCTATCCGGTGGTGTCCGGGTCCCCGTCCCTGCCGATCGGGCTCTCGCCGATGAGTTTCCGAATCTCGTTGGCATCGCTGGGACTCGTGATCGTCAGTGTCTCCAGCGCGGCGCGCCACAGCCGGATCGCCTCGGCCTCATTTCCCAGCGCCCGGTGGGCGCGGCCGGCCGCGATCGCATTGCTCGCCGCGGAGTGCCGGTCGCCGAGCGTGCGCAGCAGCGTGATCCCGTCGAGCAGATGCGTCAGCGCCTCCTGCGGCCGACCCGCATCCAGCAAGGTCTCGCCGAGGTCGGTCAGCGTGTGCGCCTCGCCCTCTCGCAGGCCGGAGTCGCGGAGTTTCGGCAGGCTCGTCAGGTGGACGGCGATCGCCTCGTCATATCGGCGCATCTGCCGATAGCAGCGCGCGAGGTTGTACTCGGCGATCGCGACGTTGACCTCGTCCCCGGCCGCCGTGGCTATCGCGAGGCTCTGCTCGATCAGGGGCAGTGCCTCCGCACCCCGGCCGGCTTCGGACAGCGACTTGGCCAGGTTGATCATCGTGGTGCACATACCGGAGCTGTCGTCGAGTTCGCGGAAGATGTCGAGGGCCGCCTGGTAGCAGTCGACCGCGTCGTCTCGGTCGTTGCGGGTGAAGTGCAGCATTCCCAACCGGTTCAGGGCCGCGGCCTGCGCAGAACGGTCGCCGATGCCGCGAGCCAACTCGAGGGCGTGCGTCAGTTGGGCCTTGGCTTGCGCTGGTTCGCCGGTAAGCAGGGCGACCAGGCCCAGATACTGCCGTGCCATCAGTTCCGCGGCGGGGTCGGCATCCGCGACCGCCCGGTCCAGAGCTGCCTGGCTCAGCCGGCGGTAGCTGTCCCAGGACCCTGACGACCGCAGGTACCACTGGCAGTTCTGGATGATCGCCAGCGGTTCGTCGGGTGGGAGGTCCACTTGCGACAGAGCGTGCACGACGGCGTTCACGATGTTGCGACTTTCGGCCTCCAGCCAGCGCCGGGCTTGGTGCGCGTCGGTGAACACCGCCGTCTCGGGTTCTCCGGCCGATCGCGGGTTGCGGATCAGCAGGACCGCGACCTCCAGTTTCCGACGGTAGACGGCCAGCAGGCGCGACAGGGCGTTGTCGCGCTCCGCGCTCGGTTCCGCGTCCTCGGCCTCTTCCTGCGCGAACAGCCGGATCAGGTCGTGGTAGCGGTAGCGCCCGGCGGAAGACGGCATCAGGAGGCTGGCATCGACGAGCGCCTCGGCCAAGCGTCGGGCGGCGGTCTCGGACAGGTCGAGCAGCGCCGCGGCGGTGTTCACCGCGACCTCTTCCAGGCCGCCGATCGACAGCATCCGGAAGGCATGGGCCTGGGCCGATGGCAGGCTGCGATAGCTGACGTCGAACGTGGCGCGCACTTCGAGGTCGCCTGCGACCAACTCGTCGAGCCGGTCCCGGTCGGCGCTGAGCAGGTCGACCAGGTCCCCGGCGGTCCAGGCCGGGCGCGTGGCCAGCCGGGCGCCTGCTATCCGCAGCGCGAGCGGGAACTGGCCGCACGCCGCGACCAGCTCCCGGATCGCTTCGGGTTCCGGGTCGGATTCCGGACGTCCGGCGGTTCGGGTGACGAGCGCCGCGGCGTCGTCCGGAGGCAGGACGTCGAGGTCGAGGTGGTGACAGCCTTCCAGATCCGGCAGCCGCGGCCGGCCGGTGAGCAGGACCGCGCAGGACCCTGATCCGGGTAGCAGCGGCCGCACCTGGGCGGCGCCTGCCACGTCGTCCAGGACGATCAGCAGCCGCCGCCCGGCGGTGAGGCTCCGGAACAACGCCGAGCGTCCGGTGGCATCCGCCGGAATCTCGGCGGCCGGGACGCCCAGCGAACGCAGGAACCCGGCCAGGATGTCAGCCCAGGTGGCAGGGGCCTGACTTGCGCCAAGCAGGTTCGCGAACAGTTGGCCGTCAGGGAACTCGCCGGCCACCCGGTGACCGACGTGCACAGCCAACGCCGTCTTGCCGATGCCGCCCGGGCCGGAAATCGCGGCCAGCGCCACCGAGCCGGGCGCGCGGCGCGCACTGGTCAGCTGTTGCCGGATCAGCTCCATCTCGCGATCGCGTCCGGTGAAATCCGTTGGATCCGCGGGCAACTCGGACGGCCGGACCGAGCTGAGCGACGCCGCCGGCTTGAGCGGCGTCGTGATGCCCGCGCGTCTGCTCCACTCGTTGTCGGCCAGCGCCCACAGGGCGCGCATGTCGGTCTCGGCTTCGCCTGCCAGCGTGCACAGGGCCTGTACAGCACGCCACGGTGGCAGCGCCTTGCCGGTCAACCACCGCGCCCAGGAGGACTTGCTGTACCGTGTCTTGGTGGCGAGCGCGATCAGACTGAGCCCGGTACGGTCCCGGAGGCATTGAATCTCGTGCGCGAGGTGTGTGATCGCCCGTGGGATCGCGTTGATCCGGGAAGCGCCGATCGCGTTGTCGGGATCCGCTTGCCGCTGCGAAGGAACTGGTTGGATTCCAGCGCCGGACGTTGTGGATCGCCACACGTCCTTCGCGGTCCGGTACAGCGCCATGATGCTCGCCGGGTCCGCGCCGACTATTTTGGTCAGTGCCTCGACGACCTCGTACGGAGCGATCATCCGGCCGTCCAGGTACCGTTCCCACGACGACGCACTGCGTCCTGTCCTGCTCGCCAGCTGGGTCAGGTTCAGACCACTGGCGTCCTTCAGCCTCCGCAGCTCGATGACGAACTGGACGACCAACGGGTCGAGCCCGTCCCGCAGAGGCTTCCAGCGAGACATCCGTCATCTCCCGTTCGGCGCCGGTCGGCCGGGCAAGAACTGAGGCTGTCGCCCCCACGGAGCCGCGTGAGTCGGTCAAGCTCAAGGTACTGTCCGAACCGGCGTCCGCCCCTCGGCGTCAAATGTACGCCGTCCACATCATCGTCCGCGGCGATCCGCGTCGGCACCGGTGCTGACGGACCAGAACGTGGCGCGGCCCCTGAACCGCACGGGGCGGTTCAAGGGCCGCGGTCAGCGGTGTGGGATCAGCGCGGAATCAGAAGAGGCTGGCCACCCAGTGCACCACGGGCCAAGGCGTCGCCCAGTTGACCGATAACTGGGCTGCCCAGGTGAGATAACCGAGGCCGCCCCGCGCTTCAGTGTCAGACATCGGCGGCGGCGGAACGGCGTACGGCTGGACCTGGAAGGAGTACGAATAGTTGGCTGAGATACCGGAGCTGCCGTAGCCCGCTCCGTACTCGTAGCCGAACGAGCTGAACCCGCCGCTGCCCACGTCGCCATAGACGATGTTTCCGCAATCCACAATGACCGCGCCGTAGCAGCCGCCCGCCGACACGCTGCTGCCGGAGATGAAGCCGTCGACGGCACTGTCCGACGGGGAGCCCAGGATCTTCCCGTTCAGCCGTGTAAGGCTCAGCCCTG
The DNA here is from genome assembly GCA_036503065.1 of Pseudonocardiaceae bacterium. Classification (GTDB taxonomy): domain Bacteria; phylum Actinomycetota; class Actinomycetes; order Mycobacteriales; family Pseudonocardiaceae; genus DATEPR01. Next base: position 11,143 of record DASXXM010000124.1, read on the forward strand.
ACGTGCCGAAACCGATGCTGGGCCCGACGAATTCGGTACCGTCCCGCGCCACGGTCCTGCCGCCGCCGAAGCACAAGCCGAAACCACCGCCCAGGCAGAACGACCCGCCATAGGTCGTGTAGTCGGGCGTGCCGCCGTTCAGTCCGCTCTGGTCGCTGGTGTTGCTGGGTAATCCGCAGATCCAGTTCCCGCCCGGCCCCCAGCACTGGTCCGCGGGACTGGTGCCCTGGTCGGTGTTGCCACTGGAGTCGTTGCCGCAGATCCAGTTGCCGCCTGGCCCCCAGCACTGGTCCGCGGGACTGCTGCCGCTGTCGGTGTTGCCGCCGCCGCAGATCCAGTTGCCGCCGGGTCCCCAGCACTGGTCGGCGCCGCTGGTGCCCTGGTCGGTGTTCCCGTTGCTGGGTGGGGGCGGGGGCGGGGTGGTGACGTCGTTGCCGCCGCCGACGGGCATTGCCATTTTGCCGGTGGGGTCGCTGGTGTTGACGGGGTTGTTCGCGCTGTAGGTGTAGCCGTTGAGTTGTTGTGGGCCAGCGGTTTCCAGGAGGGGGTCGGTGGTGAGGAATCGGCCGGTGGCCGGGTCGTACTGGCGGGCGCCGATGTCGACCAGTCCGGTGGCGGTGTTCTGTGGATTGTTGAGGAATCCGCGTTGGTCGGGCCAGGTTCCGCCGCTGACCGTGCCGATCTGGTTGCCGTAGGGGTCCATCTGGCGGCGGGTGGTGTTCATCGTGACGCTGTCGATGCTGAGCTGGTTGGTGCCGTGTTGGTCGCCGACGAGGTATTGCGGGTTACCGCCGCCGACCCGTTCGGCGATGGTGGCCGCGCCGTCGGTGTAGTGGCGGATCCCGGTCGTGGTGCCGGTCTTGGTGTTGTAGGCGAGTTGTTCTCCTGGCAGGTACAGCGTGTCGGTGTTGGTGGTGCTGTCCCGGGTGATGAGTTGGTTGCCGTCGGCGTCGTTGACCTGTGTGGTGTTGTCGCCGGGTGTCGTGGTGTCGGAGGTCATGCGGCCCTGGGGGCTCCACGTCAGGGTCTGGGTGCCGGCCGGTCCGGCGGTTGGGTAGGTGGTGACGTTGCCGTTGTTGTCGTAGACGTAGCCGGTCAGGTTCTGGTGTCCCGATGGCCCGGTGACGGCCGTGGTGTCGAGTGCGTGGGCGTGGCCGGTCTGGCCATAGGTGTAGGTGGCGGTGGTGTCGGTGGTCTGGCCGGCCACGGCGTGTTGGTCCTGGCTTTGCCGTTGACCGAGTTGGTCGAAGGTCCAGGTGGTCCAGTACGGCTGGGGACCGCCGACCGCGGTGTTGCCGGCGGTGGCCGGGTTGGTGGGGCAGCTGCCGTCGGAGGTGGGTTGTGCCGCGGTGTAGGCCTGGGTGAGCCGGTTGAGCGCGTCGTAGGCGTAGCACTGCTGCTCCACCGGTGCGGTGGCGCCATAACCCTGGACGTCGGTGATCGCGGTGGTGCGCTGGTCCGCGTTGTAGGTGTAACTGGTGTCGTCCAGTTGCGGTAGCGCGAGCTGCGCGGACACGTTGGTTTCGGCAATCTGCCTGGTCTGGGGTTGGTAGGCGTAGGTGAGCCACACCGGGGCGTTGGAAGCGCCGAGGGTGAGCTGCGCCGCTTCACCGTAGGGGGTGTACGCCGCCGCCGAGACGTAGGCGTTGTATCCGGTGGTCGATGTCGCGTCGCCGAGCGTGTTGTAGCTCGTCCTGATGGTCTCGGCCGGACTTCCGGGCATCGCCGCCGGTGTGGTGGAGGTGAGCAGGCCGGTGCTGGTGTTGGCGGTCGCCGTGGTGTAGGTGCCGGCCAGTCCGGTCTCACCGGCGGGAATGGTGATGATCGACCCGCCGGGACGGCCTGCGGTGTCGTAGCCGTTGGCCTGGTTGACGATGGTGCCGGTGGTGCCGTTGGCCAGGGTGACGTTCGTGGTCGAGGTCGAGGTCAGTTTGCCCTTCTGTTCTGTGTCCCACAGCGTGGCCGCGACCTGGGTGCCGGCGTTCTGGGTGAGCGAGTCGTACTGCGCGATACTGCGGTTGAGCAGGTCGTACTGATAGGACAGGACGTGGTTGTCGGCGTCGGTGGTGGATGCGATGTTGCCGTCGTTGTCGTAGACCGTGGTCGTGGTGCCGGTGTCCGGGTCGGTCCGCTTGGTTGTGCGGCCGAGCAGGTCGTAGACGTTCGTCCACTGGTCGCCCGCGCTGTCCTTGACGCCGGTCAACTGCCCGAGAGCGTCCAATGTGTACGTGGTGGCCAGCGTTCCTGCTGTGCCGGGGATGGTGCCGGTCGCCGGTCCGGTGACGGTGGCTCCGGCGACGTTCGGTGCGCCGGTGTACTGGTCGAGTTCGATCGTTGCGCCGCGGACGTCGGTGATCGTCGTGGACGCGGTCACCGACGGGTCGAAGGTCGTTCCGTCAGCCAGGCGCCCGATCGTGCTGGTGCGGTCGCCGCCGTGGACGGTCTGCAGCGCGGAGGTCGCGGTGAGCCCGTTGTACTGGGAGACCAGGGTTGCCCGCCCGCTTCCGTCGTGCGCGGTCCGGGTGCGCGAGTTCACCGCGGCGTCGGCGACACTGATCAGTGTCGTGCCGGGGGTGCCGTTGGTCGCGTACCGGTTGTTGGTGTCGATGACCCAGCCGTGCGAGTCGTACCTGGTGTCCGATGCCAGCATGGCGCCGTTCTCGCCGACGCTCTGGGTCTGGAGCGTCTGGCCCATGGCGTCGGAGAGCGCGACGGAGGTCCGGTAGTTCAGGTTGTTGCTGCTGGCGCCGTCGTCGATGAGCGTGTTCGTGGTGACGGCCTCGGGTCCGTTGTTGCGCAGTTGGTAGGAATAGGTGATGTTCGCGGCCGACAGGCCCTTCACGAAGCCGGGGGCCCACACCGCGACCAGGCGGCCCAGCGCGTCGTACTGCGCGCTGGTCTTGTGGTTGGCCTCATTGGTGCTCTGTGTGACCACACCCCGGCCCGGGTCGTGGATCTCGCTCGTGTTCGCGCAGCCCACCGCGGTCGGGGTGGCGGCGCAGATCGGGTTCGTGACCACCTTCTGGGTGAGCGGGCCGCCGTCGGGTGGGGTGTAGGCGGTCGTGGTGGTGTGCCCGAGCGCGTCGGTGGCGGTCAGCACCCGGCCTGCGGCGTCGTAGGTTGCCTTGGTGTCGTTGGTGATCCAGGTCAGGGTGCCGCCGTTGTTCACCGACGCCACGTCGGTGCGGGTCAGATCGCCCGCGCCGGGCAGGGCGCCCAGGGTTGCGGACAGGTCGTAGTAGTCGCGGGTGTCGCGCAACACCGCGGTCGCGGTCAGTGGCGTCCCCACCGGGCTCGGGCAGGACTGGGCCGCGGTGATCGTCTCCGATACCTTGTTCCGTACCCAGTTCGTGGTGTTGTCGGCGTAGCCGGTGGTGGCGCACGTGGTGGGCACGTTCGTGCCCGAGCTTTGCGTCGCCACGATTCGGCCTGCCGAGTCGTAGGAATTCGCGGTAGCCGACGATCGGGTGCCGCCGGCGGCCAGGTCGGTGTAGGTGGTGGCCGAAGCCGCGCCGACGATCTGCGCGAGTTGCGCCGGCAGGCCGGTCCGGGCGCGGGTGGCGGTGGTGGCGACGATCTCGGGGGTGCTGATCTTCGCCGAGATCTCGGGTCCTGGCACCGGCAGGCCGTTGGACCCCAGGGTGGCGCCGTTGAAGGTCTGGGACTCGTAGGTCTGGCCCGCGTAGGCGTCGGTGTCGGTCACCTGTCCGCCGAGGGAGTCGTGCACGCCGGCCGAGCGGACGCCGTTGTTCGGCAGCGTGTCCTGGTCCATCCCGCGGAAGTACGTGCTCTGCGTGAGGGTCAGGCCGTCGGCCGTCCCGTTGGAGGTGTGGCCGGTGTCGCCGGTGGTGGTCTGTACCTGGGCGTAGCCGCGGAACTGCCCGTAGGTGCGCTGGGTGGGTTTGACCAACTCGTTGTCGTCGAAGTGCCAGGCCGCCCCGCCGAGGTAGTAGTAGTGCGTGATCTGCTTCGGGGACAACGCATTGGGGTCGGACACCTGTACCGAGGCCACGGTGTACTTGTTGAAGTAGTCGAAGATCGGCCCCGAGTAACCCGACGGTGTCCAGAACACCGGGTAGCAGTTCATCGTGTTCGTCGACGCGAACGCCTGCTGCTGCGCGACGGTGTCGGTGGTCGGCGGCAGGTTCGACGGCGTGCACTGCGGCGTGCCGTAGGTGATCGAGATGGTTTCGCCGGTCTGGGTCGCGATGTTGTACATGCGCCAGTGCGCCAGCCCCGGCAGGTTGTTGTAGCCGGGAATCCGGTTGTCGTAGAGCTGCCCCGTGAACGTCACCGGGGGTTCGGACACCGGATTCGCCCCGGTCGAGTCGTATCCGGTATGGACGATGCTGGACAGGGTCAGCTCCTCGTCGCCGGTACCCGGGAACTGTTGGGCCAGCGCGTAGGAATCGACCGGCTGGTACTTGCCGGAGCTCGCGTTCCAGAACTGCGTGCCGATCGTGGTCAGCCGCTTCGTCGTCCACAATGACGGGGAGTGCAGCTGGCACGACCCCGACTGGCACTGCAGGTTCTGTGGCGTGTCCGGCCAGTGGATGGCGTTGGGCGCGGTGAACTGCGTCGGGTCGCAGCTGAACGACGACGAGGGGACGCAGCGTTCCGTGGTCGCGAACGTCACCTGGTCCGGGGCGTTCGAGCCGTAGACCGTGCCGTTCTCAAGGCGCAGGCCGTAGTCGATGTGATCCAGTTCCCCGCCGCGTACGTACTGCACCGGGGCGGCACCGTTCTGACCGTTGTCCGGTGTGTAGTAGTTGGTCTCCTGGTTGTAGTAATACGCGGCCGCGTTGCCGTGCACGTCGACCACGTAGTCCAGGTTCCACCGCCAGCCCTGCGTACACGACGACGACGCGAACGAGCCTGCGTTGCACGGGTCGCCCGCGTGTGCGCCGTAAACGGGCTCGGTGAACACCGAATTCGTGTTGTTGGCCGCGCCGGGCGCCTTGTTCTGCCCGAAGTAGTATTGGGTGCCATCGGTTGTGGTCACTTCCCAGTACTCGCCGCCGAGTGCGCCGTTGGCGCTTCCGGTCAGCCGGGTGACCCGTGAGCCGTCATCGCCCTGCAGGTGGAATCCGCCACCGTTGTCGTCCGCGACGATCGCCGTATTCCTGCCGTTCAACGCCACGGTGAGGATCTGTCCGGCCCAGCACTGGTCCCCGGTCTGATCGGCCGTCGGCAAGCTGGTGTCGTCCGAGCAGCCGCGGTAGGTCCGCTCGACGAACCCGGGCTGATAACTCCAGCCCTGCCCGATCCACGACGACTGGTTGTTGGTGGTCCCGGTCTCCCCGTCCACCGTCGCCGAGTCGTACGCCAACGCGATGGCCGGCGCCACCGCTCCGGCTGCCGTTGGGGGCACGTTGATCGGATACGACCAGGTGAACGACCCGTCGCCGCCCCCGGCACCCCAGGAACCTACTGGGCTCAACGACGATGCGTTGAAATTGCCCACCGGGCCGGACGGCCCGTCCGTGGCCGGAGGCGAACCCGACCCCGCGGCAGACGGCCCGTTCCCGGCCGCCACCGCCGAATTCGCGATGATCGGCGTCGCAGGAATCGCGGGCTGCTGCGACGCGGCACCGCTCGCGAACCGCTGCGGCGCCGCTGCCGCCGTCGGCACCGCGAGCGCGGTCGCCAACACGGCGGCCACCAGTACACCCCACAGCCGGGACGCCGGAAAACGCGGCCGGCCACCACCCCGCGCCCCACTCGACCAATTGGCCCGCACCCTTACCGCCCGCCCAGTTCGCTCCACTGCCACAACACCTTGTCGTCAATGTCGATGTAGGACCTGGTCCGCTTCGCGGCGCACCGTAACCCGCGTACCCGGACAAGCGGCAGCGAAGCGCATGAACGCGGACGTCACGCCGGCGGGACAACCAAGGCCGGCCGACATCCTCCGAACTGCGAAAACGCTCGGAAACCCTGGCCGGCGGCCGGCGGCGGATTCCCGTTCGCCACCGCGCTTCGCTCGCCCGCGCCCCGCACGCGTGACTAGCCTGCAACGGCCGCCGACAGCCCAGGATCCGGCACATCACCGCGAACGAAACGGGAATCAGGCCATGACTATCGGCAATATCAGGATGCGTGGACACAAGCCTGGGCGGGCCGCCCTGGCCAGGGCGGCAGCGATCACCGCCATGATCACCGGCCTGGCCCTGACCGGGACGGTCGCCGGTACCACGCCGGCATTCGCCGCGACCGTCCCGCCGGCCAGGACCGCGCTCGCCGGCCCGGTTCCCGGCAAGGCCGCCGCTTCGACCTCGGCCAAGGACGACTCGTCCGCGAAACTCGCGGCTCAGCTGAGCGCGAGTGCGAAGGCGAAGGCAACCGGCAGGGCGGTGCCGGTGGCCGCGCTCACCACGGAAACCCTTGCGGTGTCGGCCAATCCGGACGGCACGCTGACCATGACCGCCAACGTGCGTCCGGTGCGCGTGCGGCAGAACGGATCCTGGGTGCCGATCACGACCACCCTGGCACGCAACGGAGACGGTACGTATTCCCCGATCGCCGCTGCGCTGCCGATGGCGTTCTCCGGTGGTGGTAACGCACCGCTGGTCACGGTCACCGATCCGAACAGTCCGTCCGGCGCACCCCGAACCGTGTCGCTGTCCTGGCCAACGCCGCTGCCCAAGCCCACCGTCTCGGGTAACACCGCGCTGTACCCGCAGGTGTTCCCCGGGGTCGACCTGAGAATGGCCGCCGCGGGCGACTCCTACACCGAGGTCCTCATCGTGCGCGATGCGGCGGCCGCGGCCAATCCGGCACTCTCGGTACTGCACCTGAGCGCGACCGGCAACGGGCTGACCACAAGACAGGGCACCGACGGCCGCCTCCAGGTCATCGACCAACAAGGCTCGACCGTCTTCACCGGCGCGACCCCGGTGATGTGGGACTCCACAGTGGACGCTCACAAGGGCACGGCACCGACCGCTGACGATCCCGGCTCCGGGATACTCAATCCGCTGGGCATGAAGGTCGCGACGAGCGATGCCGCGACCGGAGCCAACGACATCGCGCTGGCACCACCGGCAAGCGCCCTGTCCGGCGTCGGGGAGACGTTCCCGCTGTACATCGACCCGGGCCTCGCCTGGCAGCAGAATCTGTGGGTCACCGTGGACAGCCTTGGCAGCACCTGGGTCAACGGCAGCAGAAGCGGCCACGTCGAGGTCGGTTACTGCGGCTTCTCGAGCACCTGCAGTCCGGTGGCGGACTTCAGGTCCTACTTCCAGATGAACACGACGCCGTTGGACGGCAGCACCAGCAACGGTACTCACGCCACCGTCACCAGCGCGTCGTTCAACATCACCCAGATCTGGAACGGCGCCAACGGCTGCACGGCCACCAAGGTCGATCTGTACTACGCCGCCCCGATCTCCGGCTCGACCACCTACCCAGGACCTGAGGTGGGCTTTCTCAGCGAGGCCAGCTCCGGCGCGGGCAACGGCTGCCCCGCGGCGAACGTCGCGTTGGACGCCAGGTCGTTCATGCAGACCACGGCGAACAACTGGTGGTCGAATGCGACGGTCGAGCTGCGCGCCCACAACACGAACGACGATCTTCAGTGGAAACAGTTCGACGACAACCCCACGCTGTCGGTCAACTACGCCTATCCGCCCAACGCGGCCACGGACCTCCTTGTCGCCGGGGTGAGCTGCAACAACGCCTTCTACGTCAACACCCTGACGCCGACGCTGACCGCCGATGCCACGGACAACAACAACCCGCCGCTCAACGTGAACCTGCACTTCGCCATCAACGGGCAGAGCGGCACCGCGTCCAACACACCATCCGGGAACGTGGGCACCTGGCAGGTTCCGGCGGGCACACTGACCCCCGACACCTCGTACACGTACGACGTCTCGGTCGACAACGGCCACCTGTCGGGCCCGAGCACCACGACCTCGGGTGCCTTCACCGTGTTGGCCCAGCCGTCGACGACACCGACGATCACCAGCTTCGACTATCCGCCGAACTACTGGGGGCAGCCATCAGGCACCGGCGGCGCCCTGACCGCGAGCAGTCCCGATCCGAACCTGCAGGGCTTCATCTACACGTTGACCGGTCCCGGCACGGAGCGCGCCGCCGACAGCACGACCTGCGCCACCGCGAGAACTCAGAACGTCAACAGTAACGGACAACTCACCGACGGCTTCGTGCCGATCACGAACGGCAGCGCCGCGATCGCGATACCGCCCGGACTGTCCGTCGGCTACCACACGCTGAACGTGCAGGCCGTGAACTACGCCAACATCCCCTCCATCGAGTCGGCGACCTACGCCTTCTACGTTGCCCCCGACATCACGCACCCGAGCGCGAACCTGGCCCTGAACGCACCGGTGACCGCCAGCACGGCGAACATCGATTGGCCTGCCTCGAATCTGACCGACGGCAACTACCAGTCCACCGGCACGGACAACGGCTGGGCCAGCGCACCGCACACGGACGCGGCGAACACCGAGTGGGCCAGTGTCGACCTCGGCTCGACACAGACCGTCAACGATGTCGACCTGTATCCGCGTGACGATGCCCCGATGTCCACCGGCGACGCCTTCCCGGCCGCCTTCACCATCGCCACCAGCACCGACGGCACCACGTGGACCACCCAGGACGCCCTGCCGGGAGCCTTCCCCCAACCGGGCGACAGCCCGCAGCGGTTCGCGTTCCCTTCGGTGAGCGCGCGATATGTCAAGGTCACCGCGACGAGCCTGACCACAGATCCCTTTGGCGCCTACTATTTCGAGCTCAAGCAGATCGCCGTCTACAACGGAGTGACGTCGAGCCGATACGGGTCGGTCGACACCACCCTGGTGACGCCGACGGTGACCGGCGTCAACGGTGACAACCCGACCATCCTCACCCAGGTCGGCGTCTACGACGGCCTGTCCGACGGAGCACAGACGTTGTTCATCGGCCACCAGGTCGGCGACGTCTACACCTTGACCTTCAAGGTGCCGACCGCCGGCTACTACGCGCTGGGTGCCGACATGGCCCGCGCCGCGGACTACGGCCAGGTGTCCTACGCGGTCGACGGCAAAGCATTGTCGGCCAACGGCGCCGCGTCGTTCGACGGATACCGCGCAACCTGCTGCGACACCGCCTACGCCGTTCTGGGCGGGGCGTATCTCAGTGCCGGCAACCACATCCTGAAGATGACCGTGACCGGCAAGAACGCGTCGTCCATCGGCTACTACGCGGGCGTCGACTACCTGACCGTCGCGCCGGTCAGCGGCGCGTCGTACGCCAACTTCTCGTCAGCCATGAACAACGACGGCATCGCCACCGACAACCACCAGTCCTCGGCCGCCTTCGACCTGGCGAACGGGAACGACGCACTGTCCGCGACCGCGCTGACCAGCGCTGGCCTGACCACCACCGCGACGGTACCGATCAACGGATACGCCTTCCGGCTGACCACACCGAACACCGGCGGCTACGACAACGTCGTAGCCCTCGGCCAGACCATCGCCAACCCGGTGGCGAGCGTCCCGACGAACTCCGTCGCGCTGCTGGCCGCCGCCACGTGCGGAGCCGTGACCGGCGGGTACGTGACCATCAGCTACGCCGACGGCACCAACCAGCAGGACGCGCTGGGCACCGTCCCCGACTGGAGCGGCCTGACCGCCGGGATCAATCCGGCGGTCACGATGACCACCTACGACAAGGGCGGCACGGCAACGCCAACGACCAGGAGCACCTACCTGTACACCGTGGCACTGCCCGCCGACGCCACCAAGACGATCGCGTCGATCACGCTGCCGTCCTTCACCACGACCATGATCCAGGGCTCGTGCTCGGACGCGCTGCACGTGCTGGCGATCGGCACCCGGCCGGCCGCCACGACCACGGTGGGCGGCGCACCCGCGAACTGGGTCGGCGCATGGGCCGCGCCCGCCGACACCACGACGGGGTCCGCATCGAGCCCGGCGTTCAGCGCCAGGACGCTGCGCGAGATCGTGCACCCGACCGACCTCGGCAGCGGGCCAGGAGCGGAGATCCGGGTCCGGCTGACCGACCCGGCGGGCGCGAGCGCGGTCACCTTCGGGGCGGCGACGCTCGCGGCACAGGCCGCCGGCACCGGCCCGGGAACCCTCAACGCGACCGCGCCGGTCGCGTTGAAGTTCAACAGTTCGGCCTCTGTCACGCTGCTGCCCGGCACCGAGCTGTACTCCGACCCGGTCGCGGTGCCGAGCACCGCGGGCGGCAGCGGGAACCTGGTCGTCAGCCTGTCGATCCCGGGCACGGCCGCCATCGCGCCGGCGCACTCCGGCGCCAACACGGACGGCGGCGGCCCGGCGACGTACGTCGCGTCCGGCAACGCGACGGGTGACACCGCTGGCTCGTCGACGACGTGGAGCAGCGGCGCCACCGCCGCCGAATGGCTGTACGTCGAGGACGCGGACGTCACGACCAGCAACACGACGCAGGGGACGGTCGCCGTGCTCGGCGACCAGACGAGCCTCGCTACCGGCGCGGACGGCCGCACCTGGGTTGACAACCTGCCATCGGGGCTGGCCAACGGAACCGGCGTCGTCAACCGGAGTCCCGGCGGGATCGTGAACCTGTCCACGGCCGGCGCGACCACCAGCAGCGCGCTGGCGAACCTGGTCAACACCGTGCAGGACGAGCCGAACGTGCGCTCGGTGATCATCGATCTCGGCACGAACGACCTTCTCGCGGGGACCGGATACCAGATCGTCGAGGGCCAGCTCATCCAGTTGATCAGCACACTGCAAGGTCTCGGGGTCAAGGTGTACGTGACGTCGATCGTGCCGGACACGACGACCGCGTTCACCCCGACCCAGGAGTTGAACCGAATTCAGATCAACAACGACATCACCAACCCGTCGAACTGGGGCTACACCGGCTACGTCGACTTCGACACGGTCGCGAGCGGCTGCGGTCGACAGCACTCGGGCAACCCGGGGACGACACTGGCCGGGCTGCTGACCGGCGGCGCACCGAACGCCACCTACTACCAGGACCTGGCGAACGCGGCCACCGTCCCGGTCACCCAGGGCGGCACCGGGTCACTCTGATCACATCACCACCATGCTGGGCGGCCGCGCATCGCGGCCGCCCAGGCCCGTCCCGCGACGTCGTCATCGGACCGGCACGTACGGGCACGTCAGGCGCTCCCCGGACCAAGTTCTCGGCATCACCTCGACACGGCTCCATCCTGTATAGACGCTTGCCATATGGAACAGCCGGTAGTGCGGGCACCGGGTCGTGTGCCGCAACGTCGGGCAACTCGTCAGCGACAGGTCATGGTCACGAACCTGGGACTCCACATACCCGACGCGCTCGATATCGACACGTGGGAGCAGGTCGGCCGCAAAATCTCAGTGATCGCCAACTGTGCCGCGTGGTGTCTGGGCGACTGGCTGGTCTACGGCCAGTACAAGTACGGCGACCGCTATCGAAGCGTGGCCGCGGCCGTGAATCTGGACTCTCAGACCTTACGCAACTATGCCTGGGTGGCCCGTCGCTATGAGCTGGAATGCCGTAGGGAAACCTTGAGTTTCCAACATCACGCCGAGGCCGCCGCCGTGCCTCCCGAAGAACGCGAACGGTGGCTCGACCTGGCCGAGGAGCACCGGTGGTCACGCAATGAACTGCGCCGCAATCTCCGAGCCGGTCGTAACGGGCGGCCGCAGCCTCCCACCGGACTCGCATTGCCACAGTTGAGCATCGCAGCTGATCGCATCGCCCGATGGCGCGATGCCGCCCAGCGCCTGAACCGTGATCTCGAAGACTGGATCGTCGCGACTCTCGATGACGGCGCCCAACAAGCACTGTCCTGAAATGAGGCGGCTCGCATCCGTCCGGCACCCACTTCTCCGGGTCCGCGGTCTCCCAGTTCTGGTACTTGTTCGTTGACCCGGCGACCGCGTCGGGATACTTGGTGGACAACGGTTTCCACATGCCCGGATAGCCCTCGGCGAATGCCAACCCCTTGGCGTACGGGCCGTGAGTCATGATCACCGGATGGTGGCCATCGTCCACCGGGCGAAAGACGTCCGCTCGCAGGACCGTGCCGTCCGCCATCGGATCGGTATGTCCCAGTCGATCCGCATGCCGTCCTGGACTTCACTGCGGTGTTGGGTCATGTGTCTTCTCTCGTTGGGCAGGTGTCCGACAGCCAATGGCCCGACCGCTAATGTTCCTGCGCTTTCCTGCGTGTGCGTGAGGCGCGCAGGTTCGTGATGTTGCCGCAGTGGTGCACGTTGTGCCAGACGCCGCTGTGGTTGCGGGAGGCGTCGTAGAAGGCGGATCGGCACCCTCGCTCCCGGCAGAGCTTCAGCCGGAACCAGGTGCCGGTCTGCTGCGCGAGCAGGATCTCCGACCAGACGGCGGACTCCAGCCAGCTGCCGCCAGCGCCAACGGGCTCGATCCCCACCCGCCCCTCGTTGTCGGAGACGAGGTTCGCCCTGGCGTGCACGGTGACACCGACCGGCGTACCCGTCGGGCGCTCATCGGCCGGCACCGCGAGCATGTAGGTCACGATCGACCGCAGGTTCCGCAGCCGCCGCAGATCCGTTTCGGCCACCACCAGATCGGGGCACACAAGCCCCCTGGCCTGGGCCCATTGCCGGGCAGCCGCCTGTAGCCAGTCTTGCGCCGAAGCGCGATCGGGCAGCAGGTCCTCGCCGTCACGATCGACCGCGTGCGTGTTGACGAGCTCCTGCACCAGCGCGAGCCCGCCTGGCGCGGCGCGCGCCTCGAACCTCTCCGTCGCCATCCACGACATAAGCGAAGCCTACATGACATAAGTCAAGCGCGCCCGAAGGCGGCTCGGCTTTCGGCCCGAGGTGAGGGCACAGGGGACTTCGTCGTGCTCGCGCGGCCCAGCAAGGTTGACAGATTTTGCCAAATATGTAAAGTACATCGCATGAAGGCGACGCGGCCCCCGACCGAGAGTGCGCGGGTGGAGCAGGTGCTGACTGTGGCTCTGGAAGTGTTCGGGCGCCACGGCTTCCGCAAGACGTCGATGGAGGACGTGGCGCGAGCGGCGGACCTGTCAAGACAGGGCCTCTACCTGCACTTCCCCAACAAGGAAATCTTGTTCCAAGCCGCTGTCCGCCACGAGCTGGACACTGCGCTCGACGAGGTGTCCCAGTGCCTGAACAAGGAGAGCGGCGGACTGGACCGGCGGATCGTGTCCGCAATGGACGCGTGGCTCGGTCGTTATGTGGGGTCGATGCTGGCCTCGGACATCTCGACCATGCTGGAGAATCCCGCGAGTCAACTCAAGGACATCGTCGAGCCGGCCATCGCCGCGTTCGACGCCCAGGTCGCCGCGACGATCGCCTCGGCGACGACCAAGACCGACCTCAGGCGGCTACGGGTGACACCGGAAGACGTCGCCGCGGTACTACACACGGCCGGTCAGGGTGCGAAATACCTGTCCCGTTCGCGGGACGAGTTCGTGGCCAGGATTACCGCCGCCACCCATCTGGTGCTCGCGGGCCTCCACACCACGAGCTCGGCTCGACGCTGAACTGTTCGATTCCGCTGGGGGATCGCGGCGGCATCGGGATCAGCGGCGTGGGCAAGGAAGGCGGCCGCGCCGGTTTCGGCGAGTTCCTGCGCGTGAAGAGCGTCGCCATCGCCATCCACTGGTGGCGTTGGACCTCACATTTGGAGCGGTTCACGGGAAAGGCTTGTGGCATGACAACCTTCGCTATCGGTGGCGACA
>DASXXM010000125.1:0-28357 GCA_036503065.1 Pseudonocardiaceae bacterium
CCGTTTGATCTTCACCGTCAGATCCTCCAAGCAAAGAGCCTTCATGGGACGCGACTGGTCCAGTCGTGTGACACGGACGGTAGGGAGCGACGGTGGACGGATGGCAGTGCTCAGGTGAACGAGGGGTGAACTTGGTACGCCAGGTGACTACACACACATCCGTTCGTGTGATATAGACCCAGTCCGTGACCTGCTCGTATGCAGGCCGTGACATGGCTGGCACCGATTCGATCAGTGCGCATATTGGACATCCGCGTCCCACAGTGTGAAACCCAGCTTCGCGTACATCGCGAGTGCCGCCTCGTTGTCCGATTCCACGTACAGCATCACACGGTCCATGCCGCGCCGTTCACGCAGGTGGTGCAGCCCGGCCATGGTCAGCCCACGGCCGAGGCCGCCGCCCTGTGCGTCCGGGCGCACGCCGACCACGTAGACCTCGCCGATCGGACGACCGTCACCGGCGTCCGGGTGGACCTTGGTCCAGTGAAAACCCAGCAGGCGGTCGGCCGGGTCCACCGCGAGCAGGAAACCGTCCGCGTCGAACCAGGATTCCGCTTCCGCGGCGCGCACGTCGGCGGCGGTCATGGCGCCCTGTTCCGGGTGCCACTCGAACGCGAGGTGGTTCACTTCGGTCACGGCGTCCTCGTCCCGACCGGGACGAAACGGCCGCACGGTCACGCCGTCTGGCAGTGCGTACGCCGGCAGGTCGGCCAGGTCGCGGCGCATGCGGTTCATCGTTCTGGCCCGGCGGAAGCCGAACCGGACCGCCAGGGCAGCCGCGGCCGGACCGTCGCCGTGCGCCCAGGCGCGCAGCCGGTCGCCGGGGGGGTCGGTCGGCTCGATGCCGATCCGGTCCAGCAGCCGGCTCGTCAGCTCGGCGCCGACGCCGTGGCCGCGGTCGGCGGGGCGGACCACCAACTCGGCCACCGGGCGGCCAGCCGCGTCGCCGTGCGTGTTCAGGTGCAGCACGCCGACGGCGGTGTCACCGCGTCGGGCCACCAGATACACGCCGCCACGGAACTCGCCCGGCACGGCGCCGTCGTCGGGCAGCGAAGGGCGGCCGTCCACGGCGGCCACGGCCGCCAGCAGCGCGCGCAACTCGGCCGGCGGCACGGTGTCCTGCCAGGAGAAGTCCACCCATCGACGTTAGATCATGGTCAGGACAGGACGTCCAGCGAGTCGAACCGGATGGCGCGGGCCGGTGCCGGCACGACGGGGGCGGGCCTGCCGGGGCGGACGAACTTGTAGCCCACGTTGCGCACGGTGCCGATCAGCTGCTCGTGCTCGGAGCCCAGCTTCGCGCGCAGCCGCCGGACGTGCACGTCCACCGTCCGCGTGCCGCCGAAGAAGTCGTAGCCCCAGACCTCCTGCAGCAGCTGGGCCCGGGTGAACACCCGGCCCGCGTGCTGGGCGAGGTACTTGAGCAGCTCGAACTCCTTGTAGGTGAGGTCGAGCGGCCGGCCGCGCAGCCGGGCGGTGTAGGTGGACTCGTCGATCACCAGTTCACCCAGCTGCAACGAACCGTCGTTGCCGCCGGACTGCTCCGCGCCCCGGGAGCGGACCAGGCGCAGTCGCGCGTCCAACTCGGCCGGGCCCGCGGTGGGCAGCAGGATCTCGTCGACGCCCCATTCGGCGTTCACCGCGACTAAACCGCCTTCGGTGACGATCGCCACAATCGGCGCGTCCACGCCGCTGCTGGCGAGCAATCGGCACAGGCTGCGGGCACCGGCGAGGTCGAAGCGGGCGTCGACCAGCACCGCGTCATAGGGCGCGGCCTCCAGCAGGGACGCCACGTCCGGCTCGTGGGCGCGTACCTTGTGGGACAGTAGGCCGAGGGCCGGCAGGACGGCGGTCGGTTCCGGATCGCTGGTCAGCAGGAGCAGATCTACACCCATTGCGGCGCACCTTCCCGATCGGTGCGGACCAGCCCAGACGGCAGCCCGGCAGCGTTTACTGGTGGCGCGGCTCCGTTGCCGGCTGATGTCGGGGACAATACCTACTGTGCCCCCCGTTAGCCCAGGTCGTGACATCAGCGTCACACTTTTGGCGTCATTGGATGGACAGGTGCTGTGAAGAAGCCCGTAAAGGTCACCATCATCGTGCTCATCGTGTTCGCCGGCGTCATGGTCGCGGCCGACTACGGGCTCGCGGCCGCGGCCGAGTACCAGGTGTCGAAGAAAATGCGGTCCCAGCTGAATCTGGCCGACGATCCTTCGGTCAACATCCACGGCTTCCCGTTCATCACACAGGCACTGAGTGGGGACTACCGGGACATCACGGTCAACGCGACCGGCGTGCCGGCCAAGAACACGCTGCGCGATCTCGAGGTCGACGCCGACCTGCACGACGTCCGGGTGAAGCTGTCCGACCTGCTGTCGGGCAACGTGTCGCAGGTCCGGGTGGACGAGGTGGACGGCCAGGTGAAGGTCAAGGCGAGCGACATCGGCCGACTGCTCGGCATCCCCGACCTGACCATCAGCCCGGTGTCGCTGGACACGGTGGAGGGCGTCGGCGCGCAGGACGCGCTGAACCAGCGCGAGCAGCTGCAGAACCCCGGTGTGGCGAACCCGCTGACCAGCGAGGCGGGCGTGGAGCTGTCCGGCTCGGTGCCGATCGCCGGTGAGAAGACGACGGTGAACGCGTTCGGCGTCATTTCGCTTGCCAACGGCGGCATCCAGATCGTGCCGAAGAAGCTGCAGCTGTCCAACGGCATCGTCACCGGCACCCTGCCCGACAGCGTGCTGCAGACCTTCCTGCACCTCTTCTCCGCGACGCTGTCCTCGAAGAACCTGCCGCTGCCCTTCGCGGTGCAGGCGACCGGGGTCCAGGTGGAGAGCGGCGCGCTGGTGGTCCAGGGCAAGGCGACCAACATCCTGCTCAGCAGTGGCAATCTGAGCCAATGACCGGTTTGTGGGTGTTGCTGGGCGCGCTGGTGGTTGCCGGCGCGCTGGCCTGGCTGTTGCAGGCCAGGGAGGGGCGGATCAGGCAGTCGAAGGACGCGGTGCGGGCCGCCGGGCTGCCGGAGCAGGTGCGGGCCGCGTTGGCCGACGCGCCATCGGTGACGTTGGTGCAGGTGTCGACCACGTTCTGCGCGCCGTGCCGGCACGCCCGGGCGGTACTCACCCGGCTGGCCGAATACACCGACGGGCTGCGCCACGTGGAACTCGACGTCACCGACCGGCCCGAGATCGCCACCTCGCTGGGCGTGCTGCGGACGCCGACCACGGTGGCGTTCACCAGCGACGGCACCGAGCTGCTCCGCGTCGGCGGCGTGCCGCGCGGCGACACCCTCATCGACGCGCTACGGCCGCACCTGCCCTGACACCGGTCCAATCGACCCACGACCCACGCGGTGCCAGACCCACGGACGAACTCGCGCGGTGGCAAGACCCACGCGGCGCCAGGCCACGAACAAGACCCACGCGGCGCCAAGACCACGCGATGGCACGCCAGGCGATGGCACCCCACGCGCGCGCGGCGGCAGACCCCACCCACCCTGGGGAATCGCGTCCCATCACAAATCCTTCCCGATTCGCGGGTGTTTCGCGCTTCTCCTTCGGGTGACTGTGGACAACCGGGCGTCGCTGTTCCAGCTTGTGGACGCCGCTCCCAGGAGCAGGGAGAACGGGGTACTGTCGGGCTCGTGCAGACGTTGCTGACCAGGCGCCGCGCGGTGGACTTCGGCCGCGTCGAGAGCAGCCTGTGTCGCCCGGTCGACTGACCCCAGGGCAGGGTTTCCACCTGGGTGCCGAGCACGTCCAGCGTTTCGACCGCATCGCCGGTTGACCACCAGATCTCCCTTCGCACGAGCCCGCCCCATCACGGACAACGGTCCGCGCCGGGCAAGGAGGCCACCGTGTCCACCACCACCCCGAAGTCGGCGCCGAACGAGCCCGCGCAGGTCGACGTGCGCGGTCCGCGTTTCGGCGCGTGGATCACCACGGTGGTCCTGGCCGTCGTGCTGATCACCGGCTGGTGGCCGCTGCTGGCCGCGCAGGCGGTGGTGTTCGGCGTCGGCGCGTTCGCCGGGCTGTCGCGGGCCCCGTACGGCCTGGTGTTCCGGTACCTGGTGGCACCGCGCCTCGGTCCGGTCCGCGAACGGGAGGACGCCGCGCCGCCCCGGTTCGCGCAGGGTGTCGGGCTGGCGTTCGCGGTGGTCGGCGTCGTCGGCTACGCGACCGGACTGACCGCGCTCGGCCTGGTCGCCACGGCGCTGGCGCTGGTCGCGGCGCTGCTCAACGCGGCCGTGGGGTTCTGCCTCGGTTGCGAGATGTACCTGCTGTTGAACCGTACGAAAACGATTGTGGGAGCCACTCGATGAGCCGTGACAACGTGCTGGTGTCCGCCCAGTGGGCGGAAGACAACCTGGATGCGCCCGGGGTGGTGTTCGTCGAGGTGGACGAGGACACCGGCGCCTACGACGGCGGCCACATCCCAGGGGCCGTCAAGATCGACTGGAAGACCGAGCTCCAGGACCCGGTCCGGCGGGACTTCGTGGACCAGGCGGGCTTCCAGAAGCTGTTGTCGGAGAAGGGCATCGGCAACGGTGACCAGGTCGTCCTCTACGGCGGCAACAACAACTGGTTCGCCGCCTACGCGTACTGGTACTTCGCCCTCTACGGCCACGAGAACGTCCGCCTGCTCGACGGCGGCCGCAAGAAGTGGGAGCTCGACGGCCGTCCGCTGTCCGCGGACGACGTGAAGCGCGAGCCGACCAACTACGTGGCGCAGGCGCCGAACACCGCGATCCGGGCCTTCCGGGACGAGGTCGTGGCCGCGATCGGCGCGAAGAACCTGATCGACGTGCGCTCGCCGGACGAGTTCTCCGGCAAGCTGCTGGCGCCCGCGCACCTGCCGCAGGAGTCGGCGCAGCGGCCGGGCCACGTGCCGACCGCGCTGAACGTGCCGTGGGCCAAGGCGGCCAACGAGGACGGCACGTTCCGCTCCGACGACGAGCTGCGTGAGCTGTACGCGGAGGCCGGTCTCGACGAGTCCAGGGCGACCATCGCGTACTGCCGGATCGGTGAGCGGTCCTCGCACACCTGGTTCGCGCTGCACGAACTGCTCGGCCTGTCGGACGTGAAGAACTACGACGGTTCGTGGACCGAGTACGGGTCCCTGGTCGGCGTGCCGGTCGCGCTCGGATCGGAGTCCTGACATGGCCGCGGATGGTTGTGGCGCGCCGGACCAGGCGGCGTCGCCGGCCGGCGTCGACCTGACGACGCAGGTGGTGCTGGCCGGCAAGGTGCTCGCCGGTGACCAGCCGGTCGGTGGCGCGTTCGTCCGGCTGCTCAACGGTGACGGCGACTTCGCAGGCGAGGTGGTCGCGTCGGCCGACGGCGACTTCCGCTTCTATGCCGCGCCCGGCGACTGGACGGTGCGCGCGCTGCACCGGACCGGCAACGGCCAGGCGTCCGTGCACGCGGACGGCCCCGGCCTGCACGAGGTCGCGGTCGGCGTGTCCTAGTCCGACACGTCCGTGGGTGTCCCGGTGCGCCGTGACACCCACGGACGTCGGATATCCTCGTCCGGTGGAACAGTTCTACACGGCGCTGTTGGTGGCCGCCGTCGTCGCGGTCGCCTGGTTCGCCTGCTACGCGGTGTACCGGTTGTTCAGCGACCACCGCTGACCGGCAGACTGACTCCGATGACCGAGAACACCAGCAGTGGCGACGCCGCCGTCCGCGCGGCGGCCGAACGTGCCCGCAACACCCGGCACCGCAACCTCCCCCAGTTCGACGACCTGCCCATCCCGGGCGACACGGCGAACCTGCGCGAGGGCCCTGAGCTGCACGAGCGGTGCCTGTCCCTGCTACCGCTGGTCGGCGTGTGGCGTGGCGGCGGCGAAGTGGTCTACCCCACCATCGACGGACCGTTCCGGTTCGGCCAGCAGGTCGTCTTCGCCCACGACGGCCGCCCGTTCGTCAGCTACGAGTCGCGGTCCTGGCTGCTGGACGACGATGGCGCGGTGATCCGGCCCGCGGCCAGGGAGACCGGCTGGTGGCGGCCGCAGCCCGACGGCACGATCGAGTTGTTGCTCGCGCACTCCAGTGGCATCACCGAGATCTTCTACGGCCAGGCCCGCACGTTGACCAGTTGGGAACTGGCCACGGACATCGTGACCCGCACCGCGTCGGCCAAGGAGGTGAACGCGGCCCATCGGCTGTACGGGATCATCAACAACGGTGACCTGGCCTACGTCGAGGAACGCGCCATGGTCGGTCATCCGCTCCAGCCGCACATCTCGTCGTACCTGGCCCGCGTGGTCGGCTAGCGCGGCCGGGTCGCCGTCGCGAAGACCACCAGCGCGCAGGCGGCCAGTGCCGCGATCACCGTGGCCATCGGCAGGGCGGTCGTGGTGCCCGCGACGCCGACCAGCGGCGCGACCAGCCCGCCGATCGCGAACAGCAGCACCCCGAGCAACGCCGAAGCGGTGCCGGCGACGTCCGGATAGCCGGCCATGGCCAGCGCCCGCGCGTTCGGCGTGATCACGCCGATGCTGGCGACCACGCAGAACAGGCCGACCAGGATCGCCGGCAGGCTCCAGTGGCCGAGCACCGCGATCAGCAACAACAACCCGCCGGCCAGGCTCACGCCCAGGCCGCAGGCCAGCACCCGGCGCGGCGCGAACCGGTCCACCAGCCAGCGGTTGGCCTGGGCGGCGAGCACCAGACCCAGCGCGTTGCCGCCGAACACCAGGCCGTACTGCTGGGGCGAGAGCCGGTAGATGTCCTGCAGCACGAAGGACGAGCCGGAGATGTAGGAGAACATCGCGGCGAAGCCGAGGCCGCCTGCCAGCGCGTAGCCGGTGAAGGAGCGGTCGGCCAGCAGCCGGCCGAACGAGCGCATCGTGGCGCCGAGGCCACCGACGTGGCGCCGCTGCGGCGGCAGCGACTCGTCGAACCAGAAGTAGCACGCCACCAGCAGTGCCGCGCCGATCGCGGTGAGCACGACGAACACGCCACGCCACGACACCAGCCGCAGCAACTGGCCGCCGATCACCGGCGCCAGAATCGGCGCGAGCCCGGTGACCAACGTCAACGTGGACAGGAACCGGGCCATCGCGACGCCCGCATACCGGTCGCGCACGGCGGCCGACGCGATCACCAGACCCGCGGAACCGCCGAGTCCCTGGAAGAACCGCAGGCCCACCAACGCGTAGACCGACGGCACCGCGACACACGCGGCCGACAACACGGTGTAGACGACGAGCCCGACCAGCAGCGGCCGCCGCCTGCCGAGCGTGTCCGACAGCGGGCCGGCCACCAACTGGCCCAGCGCCAACCCGATCAGGCAGGTGGTCAGTGTCAGCTGCACGGCGGACGGACCGGCATGCAGGTCGGCCGAGATGGCCGGGAACGCCGGCAGGTACATGTCGATGGACAGCGGCGCGAACGCGGACAGCGAACCGAGGATGACGACCAGCCGCACCAGGTTTGCCTTTGCTGCGGTTGTCGTCACGGCGTCAGAAACGCGGGTGTTCGCCGCGCAGCAGAACGCGGTGGCCCGCGCCGTCCTGGTCGGCCAAGTCCTTGGCGCGCTTCACATCGCCGAGCACCCAGGCCGGGACGTGCCGGGCGGTGAGCATGGCCAGCGCGCGGTCGGAGTCCTCGGCCGAGATCACCGCGACCATGCCGACGCCCATGTTGAACGTCTGTTCCATCTCCGCCCGGTCGATCCGGCCGCGCTGCGCGATCAGCGCGAACACCGGGTCCGGCGTCCAACTGCGCCGGTCCAGCACCGCGGTCAGGTCCGGCGGCAGCACCCGGGCCAGGTTCCCGGCCAGGCCGCCGCCGGTGATGTGCGCGAACGTGCGGACGTCGGTCTCGGGGACCAGCGCGAGGCAGTCCTTGGCGTAGATCCGGGTGGGTTCGAGCAGTTCCTCGCCCAGCGTCCGGCCGAACTCCTCCACGTGGCCCGACAGCGGCAGCTTCGCCAGGTCCAGCAACACGTGCCGGGCCAGCGAGTAGCCGTTGGAGTGCAGGCCGGTGGATGCCATCGCGATCACCACGTCGCCCGGCCGGACCCGGTCCGGACCCAGCAGCTTCGACGCCTCGACCACGCCGACGCCGGTCGCGGACAGGTCGTAGTCGCCCGCCGCCATCAGGCCGGGGTGTTCGGCCGTCTCGCCGCCCAGCAGCGCGCAGCCGGCCCGCACGCAGCCCTCCGCGATGCCCTTGACCAGCAGCGCGATCCGCTCCGGCACGACCTTGCCGACCGCGATGTAGTCCTGCAGGAACAGCGGTTCCGCGCCGCACACCACGAGGTCGTCCACGACCATCGCGACCAGGTCGATGCCGACCGTGTCGTGCACGTCGAGTGCCCGTGCCACGGCCAGCTTGGTGCCGACGCCGTCGGTGGACGACGCGAGCACCGGCTCGCTCCAGCGGTCCATCCTGAGCTCGAACAGGCCGGCGAAACCGCCGATCCCGGCCAGCACCTCCGGCCGGCTCGCCTTTGCCGCGTACGGCTTCAGCCGCTCCACCGCCTCCTCGCCCGCGGCGATGTCCACCCCCGCGGCCGCGTAGCTGGCGCCTTGACGGTCCGATTGCGTGATCACTGCGGAGTCTCCGATGGTCGGATCCAGGGGCCACCGTGCGGCGGCCGTGCGGATCTGGCTCGTAGGTCGGGTGGGCGAATCGGGTGGTTCAGGGCCTGCGGACGGCCTCCTCGGCACCGTACCCGCCGGGTACCGCGGCCGACGCGACGCCAACCGCGCCCGGGTCCATCGCCTGCTCCGCGGCTGCCAGATCCTCCAGCAGGTGCTTGCCGATCAGGGCCTCGTCCGGCAGTGGGATCGGGTACTCGCCCACGTAACAGGCCATGCAGAGCCGCGTCTTGGGCTGCTCGGTGGCCGCGACCAGGCCGTCCAGCGAGACGTAGCCCAGCGTGTCCGCGCCGATCGAGCGGCGCACGCCGTCGATGTCGAGGCCGTTGGCGATCAGTTCGGCCCTGGACGCGAAGTCGATGCCGTAGAAGCAGGGCCAGCGCACCGGCGGTGACGCGATCCGGACGTGCACCTCGACCGCGCCGGATTCGCGCAGCATCCGCACCAGGGCGCGCTGGGTGTTGCCGCGCACGATCGAGTCGTCCACCACGACCAGCCGCTTGCCGCGGATCACCTCGCGCAGCGGGTTGAGCTTGAGCCGGATGCCCAACTGGCGGATGGTCTGCGACGGCTGGATGAACGTGCGGCCCACGTAGGCGTTCTTGACCAGGCCGGAACCGTACGGGATGCCGGACGCCTGGGCGTAACCGATCGCGGCCGGGGTGCCGGACTCCGGCACCGGGATCACGAGGTCCGCCTCGACCGGATACTCGGCGGCCAGCTTGCGGCCGATCTCGATCCGGGCCGCGTGTACCGACCGGCCCGAGATGTGGGTGTCCGGGCGGGCCAGGTAGACGTATTCGAACAGGCAACACTTGGGTTCCGGGGTGGCGAACCGGGAGGACCGCAGGCCGCCCGCGTCGATGGCCAGCAGCTCACCGGGTTCGACCTCACGGACGAACGACGCGCCGACGATGTCCAGCGCCGCCGTCTCGCTCGCGATCACCCAGCCGCGGTCCAGCCTCCCCAGCACCAGCGGGTGCACGCCCTGCGGGTCACGGGCCGCGTAGAGCGTCGACTCGTCGGCGAACACCAGGCAGAAGGCGCCACGGAGCGTGGGCAGCAGGGTCAGCGCGGCCTGTTCGATGCCGGTGTCGGCGGCGGCCGCGGCGAGCAGGCCGCAGATCAGGTCCGAGTCGGTGGTGGTGCCGGCGATGCCGGTGTCCGCGCGCAGCGTGCGCGCGCGGTCCAGCAGTTCCGCCGTGTTGACCAGGTTTCCGTTGTGGCCCAACGACAAGCCGCTGCCGGTCGCGGTGTTGCGGTACGTCGGCTGGGCGTTCTCCCAGGTGCCGGCGCCGGTGGTGGAGTAGCGGCAGTGGCCGACCGCGACGTGGCCGCGCAACGACTGCAACACCTGCTCGTCGAACACCTGGCTGACCAGGCCGAGATCCTTGAACACCACGATCTGCTTGCCGTTGGCGACGGAGATGCCGGCCGCCTCCTGGCCTCGGTGCTGCAACGCGTACAGGCCGTAGAACGTGAGTTTTGCCACGTCCTCCCCGGGTGCCCACACGCCGAACACGCCACATTCCTCGCGCGGCTCGGTGTCGGGCTCGAGTTCGGCTCTTGACGGGGATGGTTCCGGGGAGAGATTTCCTGTGTGGGGTACGGACTGCGGGTCTGTGACCACCGAAGAACTCCCTTGGACGCCAGGTGGGCCACCTTCAGTGTAAGTGCAGGCAGCTTCACGTTCGGCAGGTCGGCACCCGTGTCGGCCCCCGGTCAGATCCGAACGACGGGCAACAGCGCCGCGATGTCCGCCCTGCTGCCCGACGCGCGTACCCGGTGCTGGGCCATCGCGTCCGCCCAGGACAACGCTCCGGTGGCCAGTTCCAACCACGATCTCGGGTCGGTCTCGATCACGTTGGGCGGTGTGCCCCTGGTGTGCCGGGGGCCTGCCACGCACTGCACCGCGGCGAACGGCGGGACGCGGACCTCCACGCTGCGCCCCGGCGCGATCGCGGGCAGCACCCGCAGGCTCAGCCGCACCGCCCTGGCCAGCGTGGCCCGGTCCGGTTGCGCGGCGTCACCGGCGAGCCACGGCAACACCTCCGCCACGGCCCTGCGCAGTTCATGGGGATCAACGCCATCCGTCACGCGACTAGATCCAACCATTGCGCACGGCGTGCAACGCCAACTGGAAGCGGTTGGCGGCGCCGGTGCGCGCCATCATCCCTTCCAGATAGCGGAACAACGTGCGCCTGCTGACGCCGAGCGCGCGGGCCGCCTGGTCGTCGCCCATGCCGGCGGCGAGCAGGCCCAGCAGCCTGCGCTCGTGCGGCTGGAGGTACTGCGCGGTCGGCCGGTCGCGGATGTCGAAGGGCAGCGCGGCCCGCCAGCACATCTCGAAGAGACCGGTCAGCGCGGACAGCAGGCTGCACGGCCGGATCAGCAGCGCCGACCGGTCGGCACCGCCGTCGGACAGCGACGGGGACACCACGGCACAGTCCTCGTCGAACAGCATCAGCTTCACCGGGACGTGCGGCAGGGTGCGGGCCTCCTCGCCGCCGCGCACGCCGGGCAACACGTTGTCGGCCAGGTAGTCGGCGCGTTCCAGGGCGGCCGTCGCGTACACCACGCGATAGCGCACGCCCCGGCCCAGATTGTCCAGTTCGACCTGATTGGCGTCGGCATCCGTGTAATAGGGCGGCGAGTCGAACCCGCGAATCTCCTCGCGCACACCGCGTTCCATCTGTCGGATACGCTCCGACACCGCGTCACCGCTGATCACTTCGATCAGGTGACCGACCGGTTCGCCGCCCGCCGACCGCAGGAACGACTCGTAGGCGTCCACCGCGGTGATCCGGGCCTGCCGCAGCTCGGCCTCCCGCCTGCGCACCAGCATGTCGAGGCCGGGCCCCGGCCGCATCGGCGTGGCGATGGTGCCGTCCTCGGCCAGGCTGACCAGCCCGGCCTCGTTGAGCGCCGCGAACGAGGCCCTGATCGCCGGTACCGACGCGTCGAGCAGCTTGGCCACCACGTCGTCCGTGGTGGCCCCGTCGGTGAGCAGGGCCAGATAAGTCCGGGCGTCGGACTCGTCCAGGCCGAGCAGCACGAGATCGGCAATGCGTGTTGGCCCCATGTCCGGCTCCTCCGGCCCCTGGCAACCAGAACTTTACCGGCACTTTTGTGCCAGTGGCACGCCCGCGACACCACTGATGTCACACGGGCTGTACACACATTTCACCAACGGGTGACAGACCTGGTTGGTAACGGCTCCACTCAGTTGGAGGAAAATTGCGCAGTGTCAAGCGAGGGCTGTTGACACTTGCCGGGTTGGGTGCGTTGTCGCTGGCGTTCACGTCAGCGGTGGCGTTAGGCACCACACCACTGGCGAGTGCGACAACGACACCCACGACATCCCCGACAACCGTCCACTCCTGCTCCCAGAGCGTCACCCCGGGCATGGCCACCTGCTTCGCCTTGCGCCGGACCGACGCCGCCGTGCACCACTTGCTGATCACGCCGAACGCCACCCCTGCCGGCTTCGGACCGAGCAGCCTCGACAGCGCCTACAAGCTGTCCAGCTCGGGCGGTGCCGGCCAGACCGTCGGCATCGTCGACGCCATGGACGACCCGAACGCCGAGTCGGACCTGGCCACCTACCGCACCCAGTTCGGCCTGCCGGCCTGCACCACGGCGAACGGCTGCTTCAAGAAGGTCAACCAGACCGGCCAGGCAAGTCCGCTGCCCGCGTCCGACACCGGCTGGGCGGGCGAGATCAGCCTCGACGTCGACATGGTGTCGGCCATCTGCCCGCTCTGCCACATCGTGCTGGTCGAGGCGACCAGCCCCACCATCCAGAACCTGGGCACCTCGGTGAACGAGGCGGTGGCGCTGGGCGCCAAGTACGTGTCCAACAGCTACGGCGGCGGTGAGGGCGGCGACCCGGCGAACGACGCCAGCTTCTACAAGCACAACGGTGTCGCGGTCACCGCGTCCACCGGTGACGGCGGCTTCGGCATCTCCTACCCGGCGTCCAGCCCGTTCGTCACCGCGGTCGGCGGCACCTCGCTGTCCACCGCGAGCAACGCCCGCGGCTGGAGCGAGACGGCGTGGAACGGCGCCGGCAGCGGCTGTTCGTCGGACGAGGCCAAGCCCTCGTTCCAGAGCAGCGTGAACACCGGCTGCGCCAACCGGGCCAACGCGGACGTGTCCGCGGTGGCCGACCCGAACACCGGCGTCGCGGTCTTCCAGACCTTCGGCGCCACCGGCTGGCAGGTCTACGGCGGCACGAGCGTGTCGTCGCCGATCATCGCGTCGGTCTACGCCCTGGCCGGCACCCCCGGCGCGGCGGACACCCCGGCCGCCTACCCCTACGCCCACACGGCCAACCTGTTCGACGTGACCAGCGGCAGCAACGGCAGCTGCTCGCCTGCCGTGCTGTGCACCGCGGGCGCAGGCTGGGACGGCCCGACCGGCTTCGGTACCCCGAACGGCACCGCGGCCTTCACCGCGGGCGGTGGCGGCGGCCCTGCTCCGGTCACCGCCAACAACCCGGGCAACCAGACCGGCACCGTCGGCACCGCGGTCAGCCTGCAACTGTCCGCGTCCGGTGGCACTGGGCCGTTCACCTGGACGGCCACCGGCCTGCCCGCCGGCCTGTCCATCTCCGGCGGCGGCCTGATCTCGGGCACGCCGAGCACGGCGGGGACGTTCTCGGTCACCGCGACCGCACGGGACACCACCGGCGCGACCGGCTCGACATCGTTCACCTGGACGATCAACCCGACCGGTGGCGGTGGCTGCACCTCGCCGGGACAGAAGCTGGGCAACCCCGGCTTCGAGTCCGGTAACACGGTGTGGACGTCGACCCCGGCCGTGATCGGCCAGAACGGCCCGTCCGAGCCCGCGCACAGCGGCACCTG
The DNA here is from genome assembly GCA_036503065.1 of Pseudonocardiaceae bacterium. Lineage (GTDB taxonomy): Bacteria > Actinomycetota > Actinomycetes > Mycobacteriales > Pseudonocardiaceae > DATEPR01. Next base: position 13,477 of record DASXXM010000125.1, read on the forward strand.
GAACGCCTGGCTGGACGGCTACGGCACCACCCACACCGACACGATCTCCCAGTCGGTGACCATCCCGAGCGGCTGCAGCGCCACGCTGTCGTTCTTCCTGCACATCGACACCGCCGAGACGACCACGACCACCCAGTTCGACAAGTTCACGGTCAAGCTCGGCGCGACGACGCTGGCGACGTTCTCCAACCTCAACGCCGCAGCGGGCTACGCATCGCACTCGTTCAACGTGTCCAGCTTCGCGGGCCAGACGGTCACCCTGACCTTCAGCGGCACCGAGGACGCGTCCCTGCAGACCTCGTTCGTGGTGGACGACACCGCACTCACGGCGAGCTGACTCTTGATGGCGTACTAGACCAATCGCACCATCGAGGGCAGTAGGGGTGGGTGGCCTGACTCGGGCACCCACCCCTACTTTTCGAAGATTTAACCGACGTGCGTCCGCGCGGCGCTAGCCGGCAGCGCGGTCGTCCGGAATACTGCCGCTCACCCGTACGGGTGACAGAGCAGCCCCGCCGACGACAATCTGTGCCCGTCGTCCCGGCACACCGGGACGACGCACGTGAACAGGGCCATCGCAATGACGCAAGCCGCGCACGTCAGCGCCCCACCGATCACCGACCGGATGCGGGCCAGCGCGCGGGCCAACCCGAACTGCTGGCTGTACGTGCTCGACCCGGCATTCACCGACGACCCGGACGCGCCGCAGTGGGCCGTCGTCGGCGCCTACCCGGTGGACTCGACCGGCGAGATCGAGGACCTCCACTTCGCGCCCAACGACACCTATCGGCCATCGCCCCAGGCACTGGGTTGGCCGGCACCGGTGACGCAGCTGGAACAGGTCATCCAGCTCGCGAAGGCGGGCCACCGCCCGGCCGCCGACCTGGTCGCGACCGTGCTCGTCGCCACCCTCCTGGTGTACGACCCCGGCGACGGGACCTGGGACGGCACCCAGCTGATCGTGCTGCCCGACGCCCAGTCGGGCCGCCTCGTCGTGCCGGCGTGCACGTCCGCCGAACACGTGCCGGCGGACTGGCCGGACCGGAAGTCCATGCAGGGCAGCGACATGGTGCCGCTGCTGCGCGGCTACCCGCTGGCGATCAACCCGGACGGTCCGGTCAGCGCCATCCTGCCGGCCGAACTGCTTGCCGACGCGGTCCGCACCACGAGCGGCCGGTGGATCATTCCCACCGATCGCGAGGATCATCTGCGCGGCCGACATCGCGCGGGCTAGCCTGCCACCGTGACAGTCGCGTCGACAGACGGCCAGCACCCATCGGGGCCCGGCCGGATCGAGGACTACGCCCTGCTTTCCGATCTCCGCACCGCGGCACTCGTCGGGCTCGACGGATCCATCGACTGGCTCTGCCTGCCCAGGTTCGACGCGTCGGCCTGCTTCAGCCGGTTGCTCGGCGATGACGACCACGGCCACTGGCGGATCGCACCCACCGCCCCCGTCACCGAGACCAGACGGCGCTACCGGGACAATTCCATGGTGCTGGAAACCGAGTTCGTCACCGGTGACGGAGTCGTCCGGCTGATCGACTTCCTGCCGCCGCAGGCAGGCGACAAGAACACCAAGGACCAGCCCCGGGTGGTGCGCATCCTGGAGGGCGTGTCCGGCAACGTCGAGGTCGCGCTGCGCTGGGTGGTCCGGTTCGCGTACGCCGACTCGGTGCCCTGGGTGCGCCGGATGCGCAAGCACGGCAACGAATACCTGCTCGCGCTGGCCGGCCCGAGGGCCGTCACGCTGCACGGCGACCTGCTGCCGCAGCGGGTGCCGCACCAACGCGCGCACGAGGCCAGGTTCACGGTCGGCGCGGGCGCGCGGATGGCGTGGGTGATGGAGTACCTGCCCGATCCGGACCTGCAACCGCCGCCGATCGACACGGTGACGGACCTGCGCCACACCGAGGAACTGTGGCAGTCGTGGTCCAACCGGATCCACTACGACGGCCCGCACGCCGCCGCAGTGCGGCGCTCCCTGGTCACGCTGAAAGCGCTGACCTACGCCCCCACCGGCGGCATCGTGGCCGCGCCGACGACGTCGCTGCCGGAGTCGCCCGGTGGCAACCGCAACTGGGACTACCGCTACTGCTGGCTGCGCGACGCGACGCTGACCCTGCTGGCGTTCGACAACTTCGGCTGCTCGTCCGAGGCACAGGCATGGCGCAAGTGGCTGGTGCGGGCCGTGGCGGGCGACCCGGCCGACCTCCAGATCATGTACGGCATCGACGGCGAGCGGCACCTGGTGGAATGGGAGCTGGACTGGCTGCCCGGCTACCAGGGCGCCCAACCGGTGCGCGTCGGCAACGCGGCCCACCGGCAGTTGCAGCTCGACGTGTACGGCGAGGTGATGGACGCGCTGCACCTGGCGCGGGAGCGCGGCCTGACCGAGACGTCGGACTCGTGGGCCATGCAGCGCGGCCTGATGACGCACCTGGAGACGATCTGGCGGCAGCCGGACAACGGCCTGTGGGAGGTGCGCGGCGAGGGCCGGCACTTCACCCACAGCAGGGTGATGCTGTGGGTGGCGTTCGACCGCGCCGTCCGCGCGGTGGAGCAGGATGGCCTACCGGGCCCGGTCGAGCGGTGGCGCGACCTGCGCGCCGAACTGCACGAAGAGGTGCTGGCAAACGGCTTCAACGCCGACCGGGGCGCCTTCACCCAGTACTACGGCGGCACCGAACTGGACGCGGCGACCCTGCTGATCCCCGCCGTCGGCTTCCTGCCCGGCGCGGACGAGCGCGTGTGCGCCACCCTGGACGCGATCGGGAAAGAGCTGAAGCACGGCGACCTGGTGGACAGGTACACCACCGGCCCTGGTGCGTCCGATGTGGACGGACTCAGCGGCCGGGAGGGCTCGTTCCTGGTGTGCTCCTTCTGGTACGTGGACGCGCTGGCCCTGGCCGGCCGCCGGGACGAGGCCGAGGCGATGTTCGGCCGGCTCGTCGGCCTGTGCAACGACGTCGGCCTGCTGGCCGAGGAGTACGACCCGGTCAGCGGCCGGTTCCTCGGCAACTTCCCGCAGGCCTTCTCGCACCTGGGACTGGTCAACAGCGCGGCCGTGCTGTGGGGCGAACAGCACCACCACCGGCACCACCGCGGCCGCAGGACACGTAAACCCCACTCGACGACCACCGGAGCACAGTCATGAGAGCGGCCACCGTGGTGCCCGGCAACCCCGCCAGCGCGGGCGTCGCCGACCGACCGGACCCGACAGCCACCGACGCCGCACTGACTGTGGCAGGACTGCTGGTCGGGGTGTGCGGAACGGACGTGGAGATCGCCGTCCACGGCTACGGCTGGGTGCCGCCGGGCGCGGACAACCTGGTCCTGTTCCACGAGTCACTCGGCCGGGTCCGCGCGGCGCCCGCCGACTCCGGCTTCGCAGTCGGCGACCTGGTGGTCGGCGTGGTCCGGCGACCGGACCCCCTGCCCTGCCCCGCGTGCGCGGCGGGCCACTGGGACTTCTGCCTCAACGGCGGGTACACCGAGCGCGGCATCAAGGAACGGGACGGCTACGGCAGTACGGAGTGGACGGTCGAGCCGTCGTTCGCGATCCGACTCGACCCGTCCCTCGGCGACACCGGAGTGCTGACCGAGCCGACGTCGGTAGTGGCCAAGGCATGGGAACAGGCGGAGAAGATCGGCGGCAGGTCCTACTTCGCCCCCCGTACGGCCCTGATCACCGGAGCGGGCCCGATCGGCCTGCTGGCGGCGTTGCTCGGTGTGCAGCGAGGTCTGGACGTCCACGTACTGGACCGGATGACGGACGGCAGGAAGCCCGACCTGGTGCGCCAGATCGGCGCCACGTACCACAACGACCTGGACACGCTGACGGACAAGCCGGACGTGGTCATCGAATGCACCGGCGTCGGCGAGCTGGTGTTCGACGTACTGCGGCGGACCGGCAGGAACGCGGTCACCGTCCTGACCGGCCTGTCCGGCCAGCAGCGGTCGATCGCGATACCGGCATCGGCGATCAACGACGCCCTGGTCCTGGAGAACGACGCCCTGGTCGGCAGCGTGAACGCCAGCCTGAACAACTACCGGCAGGCGGCCGCGGCGCTGGCAGCCGCGGACCAGCAGTGGCTGCAACAGCTGATCACCCGACGCGTACCGCTGGACAAGTGGCCGGACGCCCTGAACCGCCAGCCCGACGACGTCAAGGTGGTCGTCGACCTGCGGGCGTGATCACGCTCAGTCGTCGGGTGGTAGCGAGGGCCGAAGCCGGTCGTTGCCGGGCAGGTCGTCCCCGAACCGGGGCGTCATCTCGGCCGGATCGGCATACACGAGCCCGTCCGGACCGCCCGGATCCTCGCGGACCGCGACCCCCTCGTCCGGAATGAGGAACGGCACCCGGGAGATGGTTCTGGCGCTGGTGGCCAGTTCGGTCACCCAACGCAGCTCGTTGCGCAGGCCGTCGGCCGGCAGCCCGGCCGTGACGGCCGCGTCCAGCCGGGTCCGGATCTCGGCCGCGCGCTCGTCGAGGTCGTCGGCCGCCTCGAGGAAGCCGAGTTGCTGCTCGCGGACCTGCTCGGTCCAGTCGTCCATCTGATGGCGTAGCCCGGACGGCAGCTCCGCACTCTCCTCACCCACATCGACCAGCGTGCCAGAGCCGAGCGGGGTCGGGTACGTTCTGGGACCGGACCGCTACCTGCGGGGGACAAACCGGCGCGCCACGACCTGCGCCGAACGCACGTTCGGGGGTGCCGATGCCGACCGAGTTCTCGTTGTCGCTGGCCGCGATCGACCTGCTGTGGGAACAGTTGCGACTCGGGACCACGGTCCCGATCTTCGAGGTGCCCAGCGTCGGCGCGACCCTGGCGGACCGGGAACGGCTGCGGCAGATCGTGTTCGACGACCTGGCATCGCGGGACCTGGCCCACCGGGGCCGCGTCGAACCGGAGGTCGAGGAGGCCATGGTCACCTTGGCCCGATTCCACCACGCGATCGACGCGGCCGGCGTCCTGGACGACGACGAACGCCTGCTCGCCAGGTCGGCCACGGACGGCCGGACCGCGGTCCTGGCCAGACTGCGTGACCAGACCGTCAGCTTCACCACGTTCCGCCCCGAGGGTCTGATCGCCGAGATCGTCCGCCTGATCGGCGACGAGAAACCGGGCCCCGGCCGATCGGTCACCTTCCCCGAACCGGGCCAGGAGGCCGACCGGCCGCAACGCCGCCGCGACCCGGAAGAGGGCTTCCGCGGCGTGTTCGAGCCGGTCCGCCCGGCGCAGAGCGGCTACGAACTGGAACGCAGGGCGGCGCAGACCATGTGGGAACGCACCCGCAAACGAGTCGGCATGTTCACCGTCTACGGCCGCGACCGTCTCGGCCGGGAACTCCACACCCCGGCCCTGAGCTGGTTCGACACCGAAGACGGCCGCTACCTCGGCCACAGCCGTCCCGGCCCGGACGGCCAGCAGTGGACCACGTACACACCAGCGGACAGCAGCCGGATCACCCAGCAGTTGGTGGGCATGCTCGGCAACGTCGACCAGCCGCAACAAGCACCGCCCGGCGCCCATCGACGCTGACGATGCGCGAATCGCCGAACCGCGCACGGTGACCTGCGGTACCGTCTGGGTGGCAGATTTGCGCCACATGCCGGTGTTCGGTGCGCCCCGGGAACGGGCATCGAGATCGCCCGGCAGCGCGGGTAGCTGAGAGGGGAACGACAATGCCACCCAACGGCAACGGGAACGGCGGCCACGGTCAGCACGTCGACCCGAACCAGCTTCCGACGAGCTACCAGGATGCCAGCGACCTGACGCAGAAGGCACAGCAGCAGGCATGGCAACAGGCCATGGCCCAGGCTCAGGCCAACGGTGGCAGCCCGTGGGACTACATCGGCGGGATCGTCCAGGGCCTGCGGGCCTCCGCGCAGGCGAAGGCGGCGGCACAGAGCACGATCAACAGCCAGCAGCAGACGCTCGCGCAGGACGTCAACACGCGCTCCGCGCCGCCGGTCGCCGGCAACAACTACCTGAACTACAGCCACGACGCGCTGTACGGCATGGTCAACAACAGCCTCGACGCCGGCCAGGTCGGCACCAACAGCACGTCCTGGAACAAGATCAGCAACTCCATGGTGTCCATCAGCAAGTCGCTGAACACCGCGGCCACGTCGACGGAGAGCTCGTGGACCGGGACCGCGGCCGACACGGCGCGTACCTTCCACACCGGGGTGTCCAGTTGGACCGGTAGCGCCAGCGAGAGCGCACAGTTGGTCTCGGACAACATGTACAACCAATCCCAGGCGGCGCAGTCCGCCAAGGCGGCCGTGCCCAAGCCGGTGCCCTACAGCTTCAGCAACGAGTTGCAGGACTTCTTCACCGCGCCGAACCCGGCCGTCGGTATGAACACGATCAACGCCAAGCTGGCCGCGCAGCAGAAGGCACACCAGGCGGCCGCGACCGCGGTCCAGTCCTACGACAACTCGCTCGGCCAGTCGGCCGGCAAGATGCCGGCCATGACGCCGCCGCCCACCTTCAGCCCGAATGCGGGCGGCGGTCCGGGCGGCGTCGGTGGTAGCGGCGTCGGCGGCGGGCCCGGCGGCAGCGGCGGCGGACCGACCACTCCCGGCGGTAGCGGCGGCATCACCAGCGGCGGTGGTCCGCGCGGCGGCACGGGGGGTGGTAGCGGCGGCGTTGGCGGCGGCTTCTTCCCCGGTGCGCCGATGCAGCCGGGTTCCGGCGGCGGTTCCGGTAGCGGGAACAACGGTGGCGGCGGCGTCGGCGTTGGCACAGGCCCCGGCACGACCACCTCCGGAGTCGGCCCTGGTGGCGTCGGCCCCGGCTCGCCCGGTTTCAACGGTGGCGGTGGCGGCAGTCCGGTCGGCGTGGGCGGCGACCCCGGTGGTGGCTTCGGTATGCCGGTCGGCGGGTTCGGTGGCGCCGGGTTCGGCGGCGGTGGCGTGGGCGGCAGCAGCGGTGGCGGTTCGGGCTTCGGTAGCGGTAGCGGTTCGGGCTTCGGTAGCGGTGGCGGTTCGGGCGGCGGTTCCGGTGGGGCGGGGGGCGGCGGCCTCGGCAAGTCCGGTTTCGGTCCGGGCGGCAGCGGCGCCGCGGCAGGCGACAGCAGCAGTTCGGCGGCGGGCGCCCGGAGCGCGGCAGGCGCGGCGGCGGCCGAGGAGTCGGCACTGGGCCGTGGCGTGGCCGGCACCCGAGGCGTCGCGGGCGAGCCGGGCGGCGGCGGCATGGGCGGCGGTATGGGCGGCGGCCGTGGCCAACGCGGTAAGGACGACGAGGAACACAAACGTGCCTCGTTCCTGGTGGAGGCCGACCCCGACTCGATCTTCGGCACGGACGAGCGGACCGTGCCCCCGGTCATCGGCGGCTGACCAGCCCACCTGTCCACAACCGGCGCGCAGCCCACCGAGTCGACTTTGGTGGGGTTGCTCGAGGAGGCGCCCAAGTTGTCCCCAGCTGTGGACAACTTGGCGCACAGGCTGTGGATAAGTTGGGATCTCCGTTCGTTCGATGGTCTTGGTCACGGTTCGGTCATTGCATCGGTGTCCGGGGGCGCTGATCTAGTGACTGCCCGTGCCTGCCCGGCCTAGCATCCCGGCAGTCCGTATCCGCATGACACCGTCGGAGGACAACGATGTCCGATTCGCCGCCCCCGGAGGGCGCTGGCCGGTCTGCTTCCGTCTTCAGCCCGTGGAATCTGCTTCTGTTGCTCCCCCTGTTGATGTTGGTCATCCCCTGGTTCAACCGGGCGACGCCGCAGCTCGGCGGGCTGCCGTTCTTCTACTGGTACCAGTTCGCGTTCGTGCTGGTGGGGGTCGCCTCCGTGTGGATCGTCTATCTGGCCACCCGCAAACAGCCGACGCGCACCGATCAGGCGGACCGGCTCGGCGTGGACGACCTGGATGAGGGGGACCGGTCATGACCGGGGCACAGGTAACCGAGCTCGTCATCTTCATCGTCCTGTTCCTGTTCGTCACCGTGCTCGGCTTTGTCGCGGCGCGCTGGAAGCGCGGCGCGGGGCTCGATCACCTGGACGAGTGGGGCCTGGGTGGTCGGCGGTTCGGCGGCTGGGTGACGTGGTTCCTCGTCGGCGGCGACCTCTACACGGCCTACACGTTCGTCGCGGTGCCCGCGCTGGTGTTCGGGGCGGGGGCGACCGGCTTCTTCGCACTGCCCTACACGATCCTGGTTTACCCGATCGTGTTCCTGCCCGTGCAGCGGCTGTGGTCGGTGTCGCGGGTCCGCGGCTACGTCACGCCCGCCGACTTCGTGCTCGGCCGGCACGGCTCGCCGCTGCTGGCGTTACTCGTCGCGATCACCGGCATCGTCGCGACCATGCCCTACATCGCACTACAGCTTGCCGGGCTGGAAGCCGTACTGCGCACCATGGGCCTCAACAATTCCGGCTTCCTCGGCCACCTGCCGCTGTTCGTGGCGTTCGTGATCCTGGCGCTGTTCACCTACACGTCCGGCCTGCGCGCGCCCGCGCTGATCGCGTTCGTCAAGGACATCCTGATCTACCTGGTGATCATCGTCGCCCTGATCTACCTACCGGCCCACTTCGGCGGCTGGGGCAGCATCTTCAGCCACGCGTCCGCCAAGCTGGCCATCAAGAGCCCGGTCACCGGCAAGCCGGCAGGCTCGATCCTGCTCACCAACAACAACCAGCTCCAGTACGCCACCCTCGCGCTGGGCTCGGCCCTGGCGCTGTTCCTGTACCCGCACTCGGTGACCGGCGTGCTCGCGTCGAAGAACCGGACCGTGATCAAGAAGAACATGGTCGCGCTGCCGGCCTACTCACTCCTGTTGGGCCTGCTCGCACTGTTGGGCTACGTCGCCATCTCCGCGGGCATCAAGCCGATCACCAACGGCGCCACCGGCAAGCCGGACACCAACACGATCATCCCGCAGCTGTTCGGCCACACCTTCCCGTCCTGGTTCGCCGGCATCGCGTTCGCCGCGATCGGCATCGGCGCGCTGGTGCCGGCCGCGATCATGTCCATCGCCGCGGCCAACCTGTGGACCCGCAACATCTACAAGGCCTACCTGCGGCGGGCGGCGACGCCGGCTCAGGAGGCGCGGCAGGCGCGGTTCGCGTCGCTGGTGGTGAAGCTGGGCGCGGTGCTGTTCGTGGTCGCCATCGACCCGGCGTTCTCCATCGACCTGCAGCTCATCGGCGGCGTGCTGATCCTGCAGACGCTGCCGTCGGTGGCGATCTCGCTCTACTCGCGCTGGCTGCACGCGTGGGCCCTGATCGCCGGCTGGGTGGTCGGCATGGGCTGGGGCGTCTACCTCCTGTACACGATCCCGGCGGCCAGCGGGAAGGGCCACTTCGGCGGGTCGGCGCTGGCCCTGGGCAAGCTGTCGCTGTTCGGCTGGCACCCGTTCGGCGTGTCCACGGTGCAGATCTACGTCGGTGTCGTCGCGCTGGTCGCCAACCTGGTGGTGGCGATCGTGGCCACGCTGATCGTCCGGGCGCTCGGCAGGCCCGACGGCGTCGACCAGACCACGAGCGCGGACTACCAGGGCGACGCGCCGGAGCCGACCCAACGGGAGGTCACCCAGGCCGCCGCGGGCTGACATCCGGCATTGTGCCAACCCTCGGGACGGCGATCGGCTGACCACGTACCCTTTCGAGGTGCGCGCCGACGCCGAACACCACATCGTCGCCTTCGGTCATCTGGAGACCGCGGGTCCGGTGATGGTGTGGGTCATCGTGTTGGCCTTCGTGTTCGTCGAGTGCGCCTTCCTGATCGGCCTGTTCCTGCCGGGCGACTCCCTGCTGTTCACCGCGGGGGTCGTGCTCTCCCAGCGGGACGGGGCGGTGGACGCCTTCGCGCTGTCCGCGACCGCCGTGGTGGTCGCGGTGCTGGGCAACCAGATCGGCTACTACATCGGCCGGCAGACCGGCACCACGCTGGTCGGCCGGCCGGGCGCCCGGGTGCTGACGCAGGCGCGGCTGGACCGCGCCCAGGTGTTCCTGGACCGGCACGGCTGGTGGTCGGTCGTGCTGGCCAGATGGATACCGTGGATCCGCACCCTCGCCCCGCTGATCGCGGGCGCGGCCCGGATGGACGCGCGCCGGTATCTGGCCAGCACCGCGGTCGGCGCCGTGCTGTGGGTGCCCGCGCTGGTACTGGCCGGCTACTACGGCGCAGGCCTGCTCGACCAGTTCCCCTGGGTGAAGACTGCCGCCGCCACCGCCAGCATCGCGTTCTTCGTGCTCGGCACCGCCTACGGCCTGTGGCGCTATCGGCAGGAGATGCGCCGCAGCACGCCGGAACGCAGGCCCGCCGAGGTCGGCGCGGACAACTAGGCAGGCCAGCCGGTCAGCACCAGATCCGCCCGTGCCGCGGTCGGCGCGATGACGTCCGCGTTCGCCCGGTCCGAGCCGTATGCCCGTTGTTCCGCCTGCGCCGCGCTGCGGCCGAACGCCCGGTGCCGCGCGATCAGCCGGGCGAGCCGTTCCTCCTCCGGTGGGGCGAGGAACCACAGCTCGTCCAGCAGCGGTCGGATCCGGCGCCACGGCTCGCCGGGGAGCAGCAGGTAGTTGCCCTCGGTCACCACCAGCGGCACGGTCGGCGGTACCGGAATCGCGCTGCCGATCGGCTCCTCCAGGTCACGGCGGAACTCCGGCGCGTAGACCACGTCCGGCCCGGCAGCGGCCAGCCGGGCCAGCAGGGCCACGTAGCCGACCGCGTCGAAGGTGTCCGGCGCCCCCTTCCGCTCTGCCCGGCCGAGCCGGTTCAGCTCCCGCTGAGCCAGGTGGAAGCCGTCCATGCCGACCTCGACCGCACGCTCGCCCAGCGCGGCCACGAGTCGCCGGGCGAGGGTCGACTTGCCGGCCGCCGGGGCGCCCGTGATGCCGAGGATGCGCCTGCCGCCCGTGTCGGCCAGTCGGCTCGCCCTGGCCACCAGGTCGTCGAGGGTGGTCACCGGACCTGCCGGAGCCACGCCCTGGCGCCCACGACGCCGACCCTGGTCGCCGCCACCCGGTTGGCCGCCTCGACCAGTCCGGGCAGTTCGGTCGCGGCCGGCACCCGGCCGAGTCGGGCGATGCCCAGCGCCAGCGCGCCGTGCCAGACGTCGCCGGCGCCCAGGGTGTCCCGGGGCGCCACGGTCGGTGGCCGGACCTGCCCGGTCACGGTGTGACCGTCGGCCACCAACGACCAGCGAACCGGGCCTGCGCCGTCGGTACGCAGCACCACGGGCACGCCGAGGTCGTGGATGGCACGCTCGGTGGCCCGGGTGCCGGCGCGGCCGAGCCGGAAGGTCGCGGCGCACGCGCACACGTCGACCAGCGGTAGCAGTTCGGCCAGCACCGGCTTGTCGCTGCCGGCGTCGAGCACCACCGGGATCCGGTGCCCCCTGGCCGCTCGTGCCGCGGCCACCGCCAGCCGGGGATGGTGTCCGTCGACCAGCAGCGCGCCCGTTTCGGCCAGCAGCGCGGGCCAGGCCGGCACGTCGGCCGGTGGGTCTAGGCCGGCCGCGTTGTGGGACACGACGATCCGCTCGCCGTCCCGGTCCCGCACCAGCACCGAGGACACCGCGGGCGGCTGCGCGGACACCGGCGAGGTGTCGACGATCCGTACGCCGTGGCCGGTCAGGTCGGCGCGGGCCAGGGAGCCGAGTGGATGCGCGCCGAGCACGGTGGCCAGGGTGGCCCGCCCGCCGAGGGCGGCCACGGTGATCGCGGCGTTGGCCGCGGGGCCGCCCGCGACCAGTTCGACCGAGGTGGACCGGAGTTTCTCGCCCGGCGACGGCAGTTCGGTCACCCGCTGCACCACGTCGACCGTGCACAGGCCGACCAGCAGCACACCGGCCTGGCTCATCCGACCCCCGACAGCCGTTCGTTGATCTCGGAGTGTCCTGCCGCGCCGAGGGTACGGGCATCGGGCATGATTCGCACACGATCGGGTTAGCGCCGGCAAGCGATTGCGCAGCCGTTTGCGTTCCACGTTGGAGTGACATGGTAACGATGCGTGACGTGGCCCGGCTGGCTGGCGTCTCGATCACGACGGTGTCGCACGTCGTGAACGACACGCGCCCGGTTGCCGCGGACACGCGGGACCGGGTACTCGCTGCTGTGGCGCAGACCGGCTACACCGGCGACGCCATCGCCAGATCCCTGGTCACCGGCGGCACCCGCACGCTGGGCCTCGCCCTGCCGCTGGCCGGCAACCCGCACGCCGCCGCGCTCACCGCCGCCGTCGAGGGCGCCGCGACCGCGGCAGGCTACCCGCTGATCCTGGCCGACACGCACGACGAGCAGGGTCCGGAACACGACGCACTGCGCGCGCTGCGCTCCCGCCGGGTCGACGGCATCCTGCTCACCCCCACCGCGGGCGCCGACGGCACGGCGGCGGACGGTGCCGCCGCGGAACTGCGGCGCCTCGGCGTGCCGACCGTGCTGCTGGACCGGGTGCCCGAACACACCGGCGCCGACCAGGTCGGACCGGAGAACGTGCAGGCCACCTCCGACCTGGTACGGCACCTCGGCGACCTGGGCCACCGCCGGATCGCCATGGTCACCGGGCCCGCCGCGATCAGCACGTCGGCCGAACGCCTGCTCGGCTACCGGCTGGGCCTCGGTCGGGCGAAACTCGTGTGGGATCCCGAACTCGTCGCCAGCGGACCGCCTGCCGCCGCCGCGGCGGAGATGGCCAGCCTGCTTGACCTGCCCGTGCCGCCGACGGCGGTGGTGGCCGGTGACGGCATCGTGCTGCTCGGCGTGCTGCGCGCGGCCGGACGCCTCGGCCTGCGGGTGGGCACGGACCTGGCCGTGGTCGCGCACGACGACGTCGACTGGGCCGAACTGCTGGGGATCACCACGACGGCACAGCCGGTCGAGCGGATCGCGACGACCGCGGTCGGCCTGCTGCTGGCACGGATTGCCGAGCCGGACCGGCCGGCCAGCATCGTGCGGATTCCGCCGGTCCTGATGCACCGGCAGTCCTGCGGCTGTCCCTAGGCCGGTTCGATACCGGCACGTTCCAGGCAGGCGGCGGCCTCCAGCAGCATCCACCCGCCCGCCTGGACGGACAGGTCGCGCTCGGGTCGGCCCGTGCGGCCGGGTAGCACGGCCGGTTTCGTCCATTCCGGACCGAACAGCGGGCCGCCCGGCGCGATGGTCCGGTTGCGCCACGCGGCCTCGGCCGAGCAGTAGACCAGGTTGGCCGCCTGCTGCGCGGCCACGGCGTACTCGGTGCCCAGCAACGGCAGGGAACTCGCGGCCAGGGCGAGGTAGCGGGCCAGGATGCCGGCGAACAGGCCGCCGTCGCCACCGCCCTGCCCGCGCAGTACGAGCCCCAGTTCGTCCGGCACGGTGACGTGGCCGGTGACCGCCTCGACGGTGCGCACCGCCCGCGCGGCCCAGGTGCCGCCGCCTGCCACGCTGTCCCTGGTGGCCAGCTCGACGCAGGCACCCAGGAAAACCCCTTGACAGTAGGTGTAGATCGCATTTTCCCGTTCGCGTACCTCGCCGTTCGGGTACACGTGCAGGCCGTCGAAGACCAGCCCGGTCTCCTCATCGACCAGGTACTCCTCGATCCATTCCACAGTGGACCGCGCGCGCTGCCGGTCGGCCCGGTCGCCGTGGTCGCCCGCCTCGCTGTCCACCAGGCGGGTCAGCAGGATCGCGGCCGGCCCGTTGGACGGGACGTTCTTGAAATCATCGTTGCGGCGCCACCAGATCCCGCCGCCGCCGTGGTCGGTCCAGCCATCCCGCAGCCGGGCCGCGATCGCCCGGATCGCGTCCGGCCGGTGGATCCCGGCGTGCCGCTCGGCGCGCATCAGCGCCAGGCCGAGCCATGCCACGTCGTCGTAGTAGTCGTTGAGCCAGGTGCCCAGGTTGCGCCGGTGGATGCCGTTGACCTGTCGTTCGATCGCGGCTCTCCGCTTGTCCGACGGCGCGCGGAGCTGCGCGTCGACCAGGCAGTCCAGCACGTGTGCCTGCCACCAGTAGTGCCAGTGGCCGAACGCCCGCTGGTTGTTCGACGCGGGCCAGCCGACCACGCCGAGCATCGTGCCCGGCAACCCCAAGAGGCGGCGCAGATGCCGTGCGTAGACGGCCCGTTCCGCCACCCCGGCCCGCGCCGCCCACAGCGACGGACTCGCCTGCCCTCCCCGGTCACTCACTACACCATCGTGCGGTCTGAATCGATCGAGATGTCCGGCAGGAGACCCGAACGGATCACCAGGCCACCATCAGGTCCGCGTGCTGGCGTACCCACGCGTGCATGACGATCCCGGCCGCCACCCCGGCATTGATCGACCTCGTCGACCCGAACTGCGCGATCGACACGACCAGGCCGGCCGCCGCATGCGCCTGCGCGGTCAGGCCAGGACCCTCCTGGCCGAACAGCAGCAGGGCGTTGCGCGGCAGCTCGGTCCGCTCCAACCGCACCGAACCGGGCGTGTTGTCCACCGCGACGAGGGTCAGCCCTTCGGCACGCGCGAACTCGACCAGTTGTGGCACGTCCGGGTGATGCGCGACGTGCTGGTACCGGTCGGTGACCATGGCGCCCCTGCGATTCCAGCGTCGGCGCCCAACGATATGCACGGCACGGGCGGCGAACGCGTTGGCGGTGCGGACCACGGTGCCGATGTTGTGGTCGTGCTGGAAGTTCTCGATCGCCACGTGGAACGGGTGCCGCCGGGTGTCCAGGTCGGCCACGATCGCCGCGCGGCGCCAGTACCGGTAGGCGTCCACGACGTTGCGCCGGTCGCCGTCGGCCAACAGTTCCGGGTCGTAGCGGTCGTCGGTGGGCGGCTCGCCCGGCCACGGCCCGACACCCACCTCGGCCGCGGTCCACTCCGTCGGTCCGGCGTCCTGGTCCTCGATCACCCGGTAACGGTAGGCGTCAGCCCAGCGTCGCGTGATCGGCGCTCTCGGCGGGCGCCTGCTG
>DASXXM010000126.1:0-12025 GCA_036503065.1 Pseudonocardiaceae bacterium
TGGCTGATGCGTGTTTCGTCGGGGCGGCAGCCTCGGCCAGATCGCTGTCAGGACCGGAATCCCCAAGTGGACGGGTGTCCACCCACGGCCGGGTGGGGTCAGGACAGTTCGGTCGAGCCGTCGTGCGGTTCGATGCTGGAGGGCGGGGCGGGCGGCACGGTCGGTAGTGGGCCGGTGGTTTCGGCTGCGCTGGGCAGCCCGGCCGGGGTGTGGAGGCCGAGTGGGTGTGGGTTGAGCGGGCTGGGCACTTCGAGCCGGGCGACTGCTTCCGCGGCGGCGACTGCGGCGGCGACGCGGGGATCGGTTGAGGTGTCGAACCAGCTGGCGATGGAGGCGTCCTCCTCGCCGGAGTCGGTGGCGGCCGCGGGGGCTTCGTACTTGGGGGGTTCGTAGCGGAACACGCCGTCCTCCCCCGGCGTGCCGAGCATCCGGGCGAACCCTTCGAGGGCTTTGCCGTAGTCGCTTGGTACGAGCCATACCTTGTTCGCGTCGCCCTGTGCCATCTGCGGCAGGGTCTGGAGGTATTGGTAGGCCAGTACTTCTGGGGTGGGTCGGCCGGCTTTGATGGCGGCGAAGACTTTCTCGATGGCTTTGGCCTGGCCCTGGGCCTGGAGGTAGCGGGCGGCGCGTTCACCCTGGGCGCGCAGGATGCGGGACTGGCGTTCGCCTTCCGCGGTGAGGATGGTGGCCTGTTTGGCGCCTTCCGCGGTGAGGATGGCGGCTTGTTTCTGGCCTTCCGCGGTTTTGATGGACGATTCCCGTTGGCCTTCCGCGGTGAGGATCATGGCGCGCTTCTCGCGGTCGGCGCGCATCTGCTTCTCCATGGAGTCCTGGATGGAGGGTGGCGGGTCGATGGCCTTGAGTTCGACGCGGGCGACGCGGATGCCCCAGCGGCCGGTGGCGTCGTCGAGGACGCCGCGGAGTTGTTGGTTGATCTGGTCGCGGGAGGTGAGGGTTTCCTCGAGGCTCATGCCGCCGACGAGGTTACGCAGGGTGGTGGTGGTGAGTTGTTCGACACCGACGATGTAGTTGGAGATCTCGTAGACGGCGGCCTGGGGGTTGGTGACCTGGAAGTACACGACGGTGTCGATGGAGACGGTCAGGTTGTCCTGGGTGATCACCGGTTGGGGTGGGAAGGACACGACCTGTTCGCGTAGGTCGATGCGGGCGCGGACGCGGTCGAAGAACGGTGCGAGGAAGTTCATGCCGGGTGCGGCGGTGTTGCGGTATCGGCCGAGGCGTTCGATCACGGCTGCTTGAGCCTGGGGCACGACCATGACGGATTTGACCGCGACGGTGAGCACCAGCACGACGAGAACGATGACGATGATGAGCGTGATCACGAAAGCCTCCACTTACAGTCCGCCCCACACGACGGCGGTGGCGCCCGAGATGTTCATGATGGTGACGGACCGGCCCGGTTCTAGCACTTCGGTCTCGTCGTAGGACCGGGCGGACCAGACTTCGCCGTTGATCTTGACCTGGCCGGTGTGGGCGTTCACGGTGGCGAGGACCACGGCTTTGCCACCGACGAGGGCGTCGATGTTGGTTTTGACGTGTTCACCCAGGTGCATGTGGCGGACGAGGGCGGGTCGGGCGAGGGTGATGCCCCCGGCGGCCACGGCGGCGAACACGATGCCGCTGACGAGGGCGCCTGCCCCGATCGAGGCCACGAGGGCCGCGATCAGGGCCGCGCCACCGAGCATGACCAGGACGAACGCCCCGGAGAGCATTTCGGCTAGCACCAGGATGACCCCGATGATCAGCCACAGCAGCGCGGCCATGTGTCCATCGTGGCAGAAAGTGATCGCGGTCGCGCAAAGATCTGGCCGGTGTGGTGTGTCTCGTGCATCTCACGCCGCTCGTAGGGCCTGCCGGAGTTTCACGCGGGCTCCGGTGCGGAGGACGGCGTTGCGGTAGATGCGGGCCGCGAGCCAGATCAGCAGCGGGATGAGTGCCACGACCAGTCCGACGGACACGATCGCCTCCCATGGTGGGACGCCACCCATTGCCAGGCGCATCGGCATGGCGGTGGGTGCGAACATCGGGAGGATCGAGAGGACCTCCACGAGGTGGTTGGATGGGTCGCTGGGCAGGATGGAGATGCTCAGGACGTAGCCGATGACGAGGAAGACCAGCGCCGGCGCGGTGGCGCCGCCGATGTCCTCCTGCCGGGACACCAGGGCACCGAGGCCGGCGAACACGACGGCGTACATGAAGAACCCGAGCAGGTACCACACGATCAGCCACGCCACGGTGCCGACCGCGGCGGACACCGAGACGGTGAGGACTTTCGTGGCCAGGCCGGCGGCGACGCCTGCGGCGCCGATGACGAGGATCTGGATCAGGCCGACCAGTCCGATGCCGGCGACCTTGCCTGCCATGAGCTGCCAGGGGCGGATCGTGGCGAGGAGTAGTTCCACGACACGGCTGGACTTCTCCTCCACGACGCCCTGTGCGACGAACTGCCCGTTGAGCATCAGCGAGATGTAGATGAGAACACCGGCGATGATGCCCAGTATCAGTTGTTGTGTCTGGTACGGGTAGGGCGCCTGTAGCGGTGTGACGTGCGCGGACGCGCCGGCGGCCTGGGTGAGGACGGTGGCGGGATCGCCACCCAGTCGGGTGATCTGTTGGTCCAGCGCGGCCTGTCGGGCCAGGACGTTCAGTGCGTCGCCCAGGTTTTTGTCGATGTTCTTCTGCACGACGACGTTGATCTGCTGGCCGTTGCCGACCAGGAGCGCGTCCAGGGTGCCGGCGCTGACCTGTTGTTCACCGGTGGCCTGGTCGGTGACGGGCTGGACGGTGATCTGTTGGCCGATGCTGGTGCCCACGGCGGGCAGTTCGCGGGCGATCGCGGCGTCGGCGGGAAGGTAGCCGACGTGGGTGCCGCTGCTGGCGCCTGCGAACAGTTTCAGCGCGACGCACAGGCCGACGACGATCACGACCATGACGATGGTGAGGACGCGGTACGCCCGTGACGCGAGGCGGACCTTGATCTCGCGGCCCGCGATGAGGCGCACCGTGGCCCAGTTGCCCAGCTGGTTCATGCCGTTACCCCCTGCTCGTTCACGACGTTGCGGAACAGTTCGGTCAGTGATGGGCGGCGGCGCGCGAACTCGCGGACCGGGCCGGTGGCAAGGGCTGCGCGCAGCACGGTCTGGTCGTCGGTGCCCGGTCGCAGTTCCAGCACGGTGCGGTGGCCCTCGTGGGTGTGGGCGGTGACGCCGGGTAGGTCGGCGGCCCAGTCGGGTGGGGCGGCGGGTGCGTCGATCACGAGTCGTTCGGTGCCGCCGGCGCGGAGTTCGTCGATGCGGCCGCAGGCGACCATTTCGCCGTCGCGGACGATGCCGACCCGGTCGCAGAGCCGTTCCACCAGGTCGAGTTGGTGGCTGGAGAACACGGTGGGGACGCCGTCGGCGCATTTCTCCAGCAGTACCTGGCTCATCACGTCCACGGCGACGGGGTCGAGCCCGGAGAACGGTTCGTCCAGCACGAGGATGGACGGGTCGTGCACGAGGGCGGCGGCGAGTTGGACGCGTTGTTGGTTGCCGAGGGACAGTTTCTGGACCTCGTCGTCGCGGCGGGCGGCCACGCCGAGCCGTTCCAGCCAGGTCTGTACCGACCGGGTGGCGGCTTTGGTGGTCATGCCGTGCAGGCGGGCGAGGTAGACGAGTTGTTCGGCGACCTTCATGCGCGGGTAGAGGCCGCGTTCCTCGGGCATGTAGCCGATGTGGCGGCGGGTTTCCAGGGTGATCGGTTCGCCTGCCCAGCGGACCTGGCCTGCGTCGGCGGCGAGTACGCCGAGTGCGATGCGCATGGTGGTGGTCTTGCCGGCGCCGTTGCTGCCGACGAACCCGAACAGTTCGCCCGGCCGCACCTCGAATGTCATGTCGCGTAGGGCGACGACGTCGCCGTAGCGTTTGGAGACCTTGTCGATCTCCAGGCCTGCGGTGCTCACCTAGTGCCTCCCCTTGTTCGGTGGTCCACGTCCAGCATGGCATAAAGTGATATCACTATGCTAGCGTTCGAGCAGAACTCGAGAACAGGATGGTGCCACGATGGCCACGACCACCGCGCAGTCCGTTGTAGACATGCCCACCCCGACCATGCGGGAACGCACCAATGCCGGCGCGCCCGGCGTGCTCATGCTCGTCGCGTGGGTCGTGATCGGGGTCGTGGCCCTCACCCTGCTGATCAACGGGGTCGGCCGCGGTGGTGTCGGCGTGCCGCTGCTCGCGCTGTTGCTCGCCGTCGCGGTGCTCATGCTCACCGGCCTGACCCCGGTCATGCCCGGTCAGGCCAGGGTGGTGCAGCTGTTCGGGCGGTACGTCGGCACCGCGCGGCAACCGGGGCTGCGCTGGTTCAACCCGTTCACCCGCAGGCGCGCGGTGTCCACCCGGATCCGCAACCACGAGACCGCCATCGCGAAGGTCAACGACGCCGACGGCAACCCGATCGAGATCGCCGCCGTCCTGGTGTGGCAGGTCGCCGACACCGCCCGCGCGCTCTACGAGGTCGACGACTTCGTCCAGTTCGTGAACATCCAGGCCGAAACCGCCGTCCGGCACATCGCCACCAGCTACCCGTACGACTCGCACGGCGACACCGTGCTGAGCCTGCGCGACAACGCGGGCGAGATCACCGAGAAGCTGTCCGCCGAGATCGGCGACCGGGTCCAGTCCGCGGGCGTGCACATCGTCGAATCCCGCCTCACGCGACTGGCCTACGCGCCCGAGATCGCGCAGGCCATGCTGCGCCGCCAGCAGGCCGACGCCGTCGTCGCCGCCCGCACCACCATCGTCGAGGGCGCCGTCGGCATGGTGCGCCTCGCGCTGAACCGGCTGGACGAGCACAACGTGGTGGAACTGGACGAGGAACGCAAGGCCGCCATGGTGTCCAACCTGCTCGTCGTGCTGTGCGGGGACCGCGACACCCAGCCCATCGTGAACACCGGCTCCCTGTACCACTGACCGGTGCCCGGCGCGACCGACCGCAAGGGTGTCCTGCTGCGGCTGGACCCCGCGGTACACGACGCGCTGGCCCGCTGGGCCGGCGACGAACTGCGCAGCACCAACGCGCAGATCGAGTTCCTCCTGCGCGAGGCACTCACCAGGGCCGGCCGCATGCCCGGCGGCGCCGCCAAGATCCCCAAACGCGGCCGGCCACCCAGAGCCGAGGACGACTGAGGCGCCTCGCCCACCGAAAACACACTCACGCGCACCACGCCGCGATCGGCAGCATTCGGGGCATGTTCACCGACAAGCCCACCCTGACCGGGGAACTCGTCGTGCTGCGGCCGGTCACCGCCGACTACACCGACGACGTGATGGCATCCCTGGCCGACGAGGAGAGCCTGCGCCTCACCGGCACCCACCGGCGGTTCACCACCGAACACGTCCGCCGGTTCCTCGCCGCGCAGGCCGGGCACGACGACCGGGTCGACCTCGTCGTCATCGAACGCGCCAGCAACGCCTACGCAGGCGAGGTCGTCCTCAACGACCTGGACACCGACAACCTGTCGTGCAACTTCCGGATCGCACTGACCGGCCGGTTCACCGACCGCGGGCTGGGCACCGAAGCCACCCGGCCATCCTCGCCGACGAATGGGCCGCCCACCGCGTCACGGCCAACGCTCGTTGACCCCGCTCGTTTGAGCTCAGGGCTCGCCGAGCTCGGTCACGAAGTCGATCAGCCGTTCCACCGCGCCCACCAGCGGGGTCTCCAGATCACGGAACGTCCGCACCCCGCTGATCACGCGCCGCCACCCGTCGACCGGGTCGCCCCAGCCAAGGGCCGCGCACACCCCGTCCTTCCACGACGTGCCCTTCGGGATCACCGGCCACGCGCGGATGCCGACCGACGCCGGTTTCACCGCCTGCCAGATGTCCACGTACGGGTGGCCGGTGACCAACACGTTCGTGTCGTGCACGGCGGCCACGATGCGAGCTTCCTTGCTGCCGGTCACCAGGTGGTCCACCAGCACCCCCAGGCGGCGGTGCGGCGCGGTGCCGAAGTCCGCGACCCTGGCGGCGAGTTCGTCCACGCCGTCCAGCGGCTGCACCACCACGCCCTCGACGCGCAGGTCGTGCCCCCACACCCGTTCCACCAGGGTCGCGTCGTGCAGGCCCTCCACCCAGATCCGGCCCTCCCGCGCGGTGCGCGCCCGCAAGCCATCGACGCGCCGCGAACCCGACGCCGACCGCGCCACCGGTTTCGGCACGGCAGACGACGGCCGGGTCAGCGTGACCGGCCGGCCGTCGACGAGGAAACCCGCCGGCCGCAACGGAAACAGCCGCTGCTTGCCGTGCCGGTCGGCCAACACGACCTTGTCCTGCTCGAACCGAACCACCGCGCCGCAGAACCCGGACTCCGGGTCCTCCACCACCACACCCGGCTCGGCGGGCAACTCCGGCACAGTGCGGCGCCGACGCGTCAGGTCCGGCCCGTAGTCCTGGGAACGCACGGTCGACGACGGTATCGCCTCACCCACCCGACGGTCGCGCGCGGCACGCCGAGCGCCAAATCAGCCACCGCGGCAGGCCCGCGCGCGCCAGCGCGCCATGTCACAGTAGGTTGACGGCATGGCAGCGGATCTTGACATGGTGCGCCGGCTCGTCGGCGCCGACCACGGCTTGGCGATCATCTCCACCACCCGCACCGACGGCACCGTCCACTCGTCGCTGATCAACGCGGGCGTCCTGGACGACCCGTCCGGCGACGGCCCCGCCGTGGCCGCCGTCATCCGCGGTGACGCCGCGAAACTGGGCCATTTCCGACGCACCGGGCACGCGACGATCACGTTCCGCGCCGGCTGGGAATGGGCGTCGGTCGACGGGCCCGTGACCGTCATCGGCCCCGACGACCCCCACCCCGACTACCCGGGCCTGCTGCGCGACATCTTCACCGCCGCCGGTGGCACCCACGACGACTGGGCCGAGTACGACCGGGTGATGGCGGCGGAACGCCGCGTCGCCGTGCTGATCGCCGCGACCCGCATCGTCGGCAGCGGACGGTAGCGGCGGGCTAGAACGCCGGCCAGGGGACCGCGCGCCACTCCCCACCCGGCTCCGGATACACACCCTCGGTCAGGAACCGGGTGGTGCGGCTGCGCAACGCCCGCACCTCGCGCCGTGTGATGTGCTCGGCGAGCTTCGCGGGCAGGTCGTCGCCGGCCAGTTCGGTGCGTAACCGGGTCAGGGCCTCGACGGTCTCCGCCGGCACCGGCTGGCCCAGGAATCCCCACAGGACCGTGCGCAGCTTGTTCTCGGTGTGCAGGCAGATGCCGTGGTCCACGCCGTACACGTGGTCGTCGGTGGCGTGCAGCACGTGGCCGCCCTTGCGGTCGGCGTTGTTCACCACCACGTCCAGTGCCGCCATCGCCCGGATCCCGGGGTGGTCGGCGTGCGCCAGGACCGCGGGCTCGCCGAACCGGTCGTGCGCGTGCAGCACCACTTCCCAGCCCGCCGGGACCTGGCCGGGGGCGACCACGTCGACCAGGTCGTCACCTTCCTTGGTGTTCACCCACAGTTGCACCATGCCGGGTCCGAACGGGCCTTCGCGCAGGATCGTCGGCGGCACCACGTGCAGGCCGGTGGCCTCCGACACCAGGTAGGTGGCGACCTCGCGGCCGGCGAGGGTGCCGTCCGGGAAATCCCACAGCGGCCGCTCCCCCGACACCGGCTTGTACACGCACTCGGCTTCCACGCCGTGGGAGGTGATCGAGCAGAACAGGGTCGCGTTGGACGCGTCCACCAGCCGGCCCTGCACCTCGATCCGGCCCCGGTGCAACAGATCCAGCACATCCGGGTCGGTCGGCGCCACCACGTGCCGCTCAGTCCTGCTCGTCGGCCGCGCGCCGATACCCGTTGCTGCGCGGGCACACGTGCCCGGCCGGGTCCAGCGGCTGCCCGCACAGCGGACACGGCTTGCGCCCGGCCTCCACTACCCGCTCGGCGCGGTGCGCGAACGCCCGCGCCTCCGCCGGGCTCAGGAACACCCGCAACGCGTCCGGGCCGTCCTCGGCGTCACCCAGCACGACGGACTCGTCGATCTCGTCCTCGGTGGCCGCGAGCAGTTCGATCACCACGGCCTCGCTCTCGGCGTCCCAGCCAAGGCCCATGGTGCCGACCCGGAACTCCTCCTCCAGCGGCACCGTGAGGGGCTCGGTGTCGATCAGGTCGTCCGGCGGGTCGTCGGGCACCTCCGCGCCGAACTGGCGGGCCACCTCGTCCAGCAGCGACCCCACCCGTTCGGCCAGCA
Organism: Pseudonocardiaceae bacterium; assembly: GCA_036503065.1. GTDB lineage: Bacteria > Actinomycetota > Actinomycetes > Mycobacteriales > Pseudonocardiaceae > DATEPR01. Next base: position 8,263 of record DASXXM010000126.1, read on the forward strand.
CCGCGACCTGCTGTTTCTCCAGCAGGACACTGACCAGCCGGACATCCTCGGCGGCCTGCACGTAGAAACTGCGGTCGCCGGGTTCCCCGACGGTCCCGGCGACGAACCGGTCGGGCTGACGGAAGACGTGAATGACGCGAGCCATGGCACCTTCGACCCTAGGACACGGCCACCTGCCCGGCACCGCCCGACCCCCGGTTTTGCCCGATCCCGCCGCGACCGTGGCGAACGTCACGGCGCGTGCCCGCCCGGGGTGCACTCGGATGGCCGAACCGCACGGGGCGAAACGGCGGTGCCGGCGAAAGGGCGGTGCGGGTGCGCGGAGCGTGCCGCTAGGGTGCTCGATCGTGGTGAAGATCGCGCCGTACGGAACCTGGACCTCGCCGATCGGGGCGGCCGACGTGGCCACGTTCGGTGGCGGCCCGCAGTGGGCGTCCCTGGCCGGCGGGCAGGCCTGGTGGGCGGAGGCCAGACCGGCGGAGGGCGGCCGGCTCGCGCTGTGCCGCGCCGCTCCCGGCGCACCGGCCCGCGAGGTGCTGGGCGCGCCGTGGAACGCCCGCAACCGCGTCCACGAATACGGCGGCACCCCGTGGGCCCTGATCGGCAACCACCTCGTTTTCACCCATTGGGATGATCAGCGGTGGTACGGCGTCGACCCCGACGGCACCGGCGAACCGACCCCGCTGAGCCCGGTGCCGCAGCGGCGGCACGGCTGGCGCTACGCCGACGCCGCCGGCAGCCCCGACGGCACCGAACTGTGGTGCGTCCGCGAAACCGTCACCGGTGACCGGCCCACCGACATCCGCCGCGACCTCGTCGCGATCCCGCTGGACGGCACCGCCGCCGACAACCCCGCCGCGATCCGGACCCTGGGCGCCGGCCACCATTTCCTCACCGGCCCGAAACCCAGCCCGGACGGCCGCCGCGTGGCGTGGCTGGGCTGGGATCACCCGGCGATGCCGTGGGACGGCACCGATCTGTGCGTCGCGGACATCGACGCCGACGGCACGTTCGGCCCGCACCGCGTCGTCGCGGGCGGCGCGACCGAAGCGGTGTGCCAACACGCGTGGGACGGACCCGACACGCTGGTCGCGCTGACCGATCCGGACGGCTGGTGGAACCTGTACCGGATCGACGTCACCGACGGCACCGCGGTGAACCTGGCGCCGGTGGCGGCCGACCTGGGCGGTCCACTGTGGCGGCTCGGTGCCCGCTGGTTCACCCCGCTGGGTGATGGCCGGTACGCGGTGCTGCGCGGCGGTCGCCTCGGCGTCCTGGCCGACGGCACGATCACCGACGTCCCCGTCGAACTGCCGGTGTGGCACGCCGGCCTGTCCGCGGCGGACGGCACCGTCCTGGGCATCGCGGGCGGCCCCCGCCACGCCGACGTCGTCGTCCGGCTCGACCTGGCCACCGGGACACTCGACGCCCTCACCCCCCGGCCCGACCTGCCCGACCCGGCGTACCTGCCCACCCCGGTGGCGCGGACCTTCCCCGACCCGCAGGGCAGGCCCGTGCCGGCCTACCTTTACCTGCCGAGCAACCCCGACCACGCCGCGCCGGAGGGGGAACTGCCGCCGCTGGTGGTGTATGTGCACGGCGGGCCGACCGCGTCGTTCGAGCCGTATTTCGTGCCCGCCATCGCGTTCTTCGCCAGCCGCGGCTTCGCCGTCGTCGTCGTCAACTACGGCGGCTCCACCGGCTACGGACGGGCGTTCCGGGAACGGCTGCGCCACCAGTGGGGTGTCGTCGACGTCGCCGACTGCGCCGCCGTAGCCGAGGCCCTCGCCGCCGAGGGCACCGTGGACGGGGACCGCATGACCATCCGCGGTGGCAGCGCGGGCGGCTGGACCAGCGCCGCGTCCCTCACCAGCATCCGCACCTACCGGTGCGGCACCGTGATGTTCCCGATCCTGGACCCGGAAGGGTGGACCGGGCAGGGCGGCCAGACCCACGACTTCGAGTCCCGCTACCTGGAGGGCCTCATCGGTGTCCTGCCGCAGGACGCCGACCGGTACGCCCGGGTGTCCCCCGCCCGGCACGCCGACCGGTTGGCCGGGCCGGTGCTGATGCTGCAGGGCCTCGACGACCAGATCTGCCCGCCCGTGCAGGCCGACCGGTTCATCGCGGGCCTCGCCGGTTCCGGCATCCCGCACGCCTACCTGACGTTCGAAGGCGAACAGCACGGCTTCCGCAGGGCCGACACCATCGAGGCGGCGCTGGCCGCGGAACTGTCCTTCTACGGGCAGGTCTTCGGTTTCACCACACCCGGGGTGCCCGCCCTGCAGCTGCGCAGGTGACGCTGCGCGCGGGTGACCGGGTCCGGGTCGTCGCGCCCGCCGGGCCCCTGAACGGCGACGTGCTCGCCGCCGGGGTCGCGCGGCTGGCCGCGTGGGGCCTGCACGTCACGCTGGGCGACCACGTCCGCGACCGGCACCCCACCCTGCGCTACCTGGCCGGCACCGACACCGACCGCGCCGCCGACCTGCGGGCGGCGTGGTGCGACCCGGACGTCGACGCGGTGTTCTGCGCGCGTGGCGGCTACGGCTGCCTGCGCCTGCTGGACGATCTGGACTGGGACGCGCTGGCCGCCGGGCCACCGAAACCGCTGATCGGGTCCAGCGACACCACCGCGCTGCTGCACGTGTTCGCGACGCGGCTGGCCGCGCCCGCCGTGTTCGGGCCCATGATCGCCACGAACGGCTTCGCCACCGACACCCTCGCCCGGGAACGCCTGCGTCGCTGCCTGTTCGAACCCGACCACCGGATCGTCGTCACCGGCCCCGACGCGGGGCCGCTCGTCGCGGGCCGCACCGAGGGCACCGCGCGGGGTGTGACGGTGGGCGGCAACGCCAGCCTGCTGGCCGCGCTCACCGGCGCCGCCCCGCCACCACCGGCAGGCGCGATCCTGCTCCTGGAGGACGTCGGCGAGCACCCGTACCGGGTGGACCGCATCCTCACCCAGTTGGGCCGCGCCGGCTGGCTCGCGGGCGCCGCCGGTATCGCGCTGGGTTCCTGGACCGACTGCGGCCCACCCGAGGACGTCCGTGCGGTCCTGGCCGACCGGCTCGCCGGGTTGGGTGTGCCCGTCGCGTGCGGCCTGACGTTCGGGCACTGCCCGGCGCAGGCCAGCATCCCGCTCGGCGTGCCGGCACAGCTCGACGCGGGCACCGGCCGACTCACCGTCGACCGGTGCCCGCCTCCCCCTCGATAGAACCCCGTTACTTGTGCTGCCAGGTGAAGACGTCCCACAGCAGCCCGATCGACGCCTGGTTGGACTGCACGCTCTGCTTCTTCCCCTCCTGCGACGTCGCCACGATCGAACCGTCCGTCACGGCGTACTCCGGCAACGCGAACAGCGGCAGGGTGAACCCGTCGTGCGCGATCAGGGCATCCGCCTGCTGCAGTTCCCGCGCCCGCGTCGCGTAGTGCAGCTCACCGTCCGCCGTGTTCAACAACTGGTCGACCCGCGGGTTGCTGTACTTCATGAAGTTCGCCGCGCCCTGGTTGCCCGTCGCCGTGTGGTAGATCGACGTGAAGCCGGACTTGAAGGCGCTGCCCGTCCACGCGAACAACGCCACCTGGAAGTCACCCGCGGACAGGTTCTTGCCGTTGAACCCGTCGCTGGTGAAGTCAAGGACCTGGATGCCGGCCGCCCTGCACTCGGCCTGAATGGTCTGCACCGTCGCCTCGCGCCGCTGGTCGGTCTTGTGGCCGATCGTGATCGTCGCGGTCTGCCCGTTCTTCTGCAGATAACCGTTCG
>DASXXM010000127.1:0-2078 GCA_036503065.1 Pseudonocardiaceae bacterium
GCCCACGCGGTGCCCTTGCCGTCCGCGATCACCTGGACCTCGACGTGCCGGGCACCGGTGACGAGGCGCTCCAGGAACACGATGCCGCTGCCGAACGCCCGCGCCGCCTCCTGGCTGGTGCGCTCGTAGGCGTCGACCAGCTCGGCTTCGCTCGTGATCACGCGGATGCCGCGCCCGCCGCCGCCCGCGGTCGCCTTCAGCATCAGCGGATAGCCGATCTCGGCCGCCGCCTGTTTCGCCGCGTCGAGCGTCTCGACCGCACCGCGGCTCCACGGCGCGACCGGCACGCCGACCTCCTCGGCGAGCAGCTTCGCGCCGATCTTGTCGCCGAGCTTGCGCATCGCGTCCGCGCTCGGCCCGACGAAGGTGACGCCGACCTTCTCGCACAGCTCGGCGAACGCCGGGTCCTCCGCGACGAAGCCCCAGCCGACCCACGCGGCGTCGGCCCCGGTCTCCACCAGCGCACGCTCCAGCGCCTTCAGGTCGAGGTACGGGCGCGCGGCCGCGGGGCCGAGGTCGTAGGCGATGTCGGCCTCGCGCACGAACGTGGCGGTGCGGTCGACGTCGGTGTGCAGGGCGACGGTCTCGATCGGTGTCGCGGTCTCCGCGGCCAGCTCCCGGATAGCGTGGATGAGCCGCATCGCGGCCTCACCACGGTTGACGATGACGACACGACTGAACACCCGACCGAGCCCCTCCTGTTCGACGGTGCGCCCTCCCCCGCGGCGCCCCCTCCCGCCTAGAGCCTGACCTCTACTGGCCGGTAGGGGAATGTCGCAGAGTGTCGCAGAGGGAGCATGCCATGGCTCCGCAGTTGTGGAGAACGACCATCCGCATGTACCGGCCGCGGTGTGAACTCAGTGGCCGGCAAGATCAAGCCGCAGCACGATCCCGGGCGGCCGCAGCCGGCGACGGGGCTGTGTTGTCAGTAACTGGTCAAACCAAGGACAACCTCGTGTAGCGACCCGATCACTCCGCGCATGGCTACTACGCTCTGTTACTTCGTGGACGTGCTCACAAGGGTGGATGTGGATCGTGGGCGTGTTCATCAACTACCGAGGCGAGGACAGCGACAGTTACGGTGCCCTGCTCTACACCGAACTGGCCCGCCAGTTCGGTGTGGAGCAGGTGTTTCTGGACGCCGAGTCCATCCCGGCCGGGGCCGACTTCGTCGAGGAGTTGCTGGGTCGGGTGCGGTCGGCCGGTGTGCTGTTGGCGGTGATCGGGCCCCGCTGGCTGACCGCCGCCGACCCCACCGGCCGTCGCCGGATCGATGATCCGGCCGACTGGATCCGCCGGGAACTGGCCGAAGCCTTCACCGCCGGTGTGCGGGTGATCCCGGTGCTGACCGAGCAGGTCGAGATCCCGGCCGAGACCGATCTGCCCGCTGACATCGCCGCGTTGAGCCGCTGTCAGTACCGGCACCTGCGGCGCCGCGAGCCCATCGCTGACCTGGCCCGTATCGTCACCGACCTGGCCGGACTGGACCCGACCCTGACCGCGCGAAGCCGCGACAGCGCACCGCACCACGACCCGCTCGCCCAGGCTGCCGATCAACTCGCGCAGGCGGTCGGCATCCGCTGGCGGCGTGAGGAGGAACAACGGCAGATACAGGATCCGATACCGCTGCCCGTGCGGTGGCAGCCGGCATCGGAGATGGTGACGGACAGCCTGGTCAACATCTATCGCGCTCGGGCCGGGGTCACGGTCGCCCCGCTGAAGCTGGCCGGCCAACTGGACCAGATCGTGGATGTCCACCAACGGATACCGTCCCGCCGGCTGGTGGTGTTGGGCCGGGCCGGTTCGGGAAAGACCATCCTGACGCTCCGGTTCGTGCTCGAACTGCTGAAGAGACGCACCCCCACCGATACCGGCCCGGTACCGGTGATCTTCAGCCTCGGGTCATGGAACCCCAACACCACGTCGCTATGGACCTGGCTAACCAGCCAACTGGTGCGTGACCACCCCGGTCTGGCCGCGACCGGCCCCGACGGGTCGACGTTGGCCGCCGCATTGGTCGACGCCGACCGTATCCTGCCCGTCCTGGACGGGTTCGACGAGATCGCCGTCGGCCTACA
>DASXXM010000128.1:0-4955 GCA_036503065.1 Pseudonocardiaceae bacterium
TGAGGGTTAACTGCAACGGGTGACGCGGATCCCGGTAGGTCGCGGTCGGCCAGCCGTTGCGCGCACACGTGGCCAGCATCGCCGCGTGCTTGCCGGAGCAGTTCATGTAGAGCGGCATCGGCAGCGCGCCCTCGGCCAGCCGGGCCCGCCTGCTCGGTTCGTGCAGCGGCAGGTCCGGCGGGCACTGCAGGTCGTCCGGGGTCAGCCCCGCGCCGGCCAGGATGCGCCGCACGCCATCGACGTGGAAGTCCTCACCGGGATGGCTCGCGCAGGCCAGCGCCAGCAGTTCGCCGGTCAGCCCGAGCCCGGCCCGCATCATGCCCGTGCCCTGCATCGGTTTGGCCGAAGACCGTGGATACATGAGGACGTCGGGCCGGCCGATCGTGAACGCGACGCTCCCGTCGGCGTCGAGCGCGACCACAGAGCCGTGGTGCACCGATTCGGCCACCTCGTTTCGCCACACCGTGGCAACCACCTCGTGCACGCCGGGCTCCTCATAATTGATATTCGTGCGGTATCGGGCACTCTTGACAGTAGTGTGCGAACTGCGCTGGACTGGTCACTGTGCGTTGATCTGCGAACTGCCAACTGTTGACAGTTTGCGCGCTGTTTGTCGACGTTCGCCATCGGGGGCTGTCCGGTTGTTTCGTCTCGTCATCTCGTCGAAGGGAGCCGCCGGATGACAAGCCCGGCCCCGCAGCGCCAGAGCCTCGCCGGCCAGACCGTGGACGTGCTGCGCGAGTTGGTGCTCACCGGCGAGATCCCCACCGGCCAGCGGGTGAACGAGGTCGAACTGGCCCACCGGATGCACATCAGCCGGGGCCCGCTGCGGGAGGCCATCCGCCACCTGATCAGCGAGGGCCTGCTGGTCTACGTCCCGCACCGCGGCGCCCACGTCCGGCAGGCCGACGCGGCGGAGCTGTATGCCCTGTTCGAACTGCGGGCCGCGCTGGAGTGCGCGGCCGCCCGGCTCGCGGCGCTGCGCAGGTCGGATCGGGATCTGACGACGTTGCGCGAGGTCAGCGCCGAGTCCCGGCACGGTTTCGAGGCGGGCCAGCGGTTCCCGTACCGGTTGGACCTGGCGTTCCACCGTTGCCTGCTGGACGCGTCGGCCAGCCCGCGCATCGCCGACCAGGTGAAGCTGGTGCAGCAACAGGTAATCCTGTTGCGCAGCCGCCACGAGGTCGACGCGGCCCACACCCACGCCTCCATGGACGACCACGACCAGCTGATCGCCGCGATCGAGGACCGGGACGCCGACCGGGCGGCCAAGGTGATGGCACAACACCTGGACCGGGTACGCGACCAGATGGTCACGGCCCAGCTGGTCACGACACTGGCCGACGAACCGGCGGGCAACACCCGTGTCGGCTGAACCCGGGTCAACCGAACTTGGGTCAACCGAACGCGGGTCAACCGAACCGTGGGACTGGCCGGAGTCGACGTGGCGAGCGCACGTCGACCGGGTCAGAGCCGGGCGGTCCCTGGCACCGGCCCGGTGGCCGGACGGCGCCCGAGTCGCGGTAGCCCTGTCCTTCGATTCCGATCACGAAACGATCTCGTTGCGCGCCAACGAAACCAGCCCCGGCAAACTGTCACAGGGCGAATACGGCGCGCGAGTCGGCGTACCACGAGTGCTGGACCTGTTGTCCCGCCACGACATCCCGGCGACCTTCTACGTACCGGCGGTATGCGCGCTACTGCGGCCAACCGAGATAAGGTCCTATGTGGACAGGGGCCACGAGGTGGGCATGCACGGCTGGATCCACGAACGCAACGTGCTCCTTGACCCACCAACCGAACGAGACCTGGCCAGACGCGCATTCGACGCCATCGCCAGGACAGCAGGCGTGGCACCGGTCGGCATCCGCACCCCGTCCTGGGATTTCAGCCACCACACCCTGGCCATCTCCCGCGAACTCGGCCTGGCCTACGACTCGTCCCTGATGGCCGACGACGAGCCCTACGAGATCCTGGCCGACGGCGAACCGACCGGCATGGTCGAAATCCCGGTCGAGTGGATCCGCGACGACGCCCCGTACTTCACCATGGACCGCTTCACCAACTCCCGGCCCTACACCGCGCCCCGCCAGGTCCTGACCATCTGGCGCGACGAATTCGACGCCGCCTACCGGGCCGGCGGCCTGTTCCAGCTCACCATGCACCCACACGTGATCGGCCACCGCTCCCGCTTCGCGGTGCTGTCCGAACTGGTCGACCACATCGCGGGCCATCCACAGGTGTGGTTCGCGACACACGCCGACATCGCCCGATACGTGCTGGCCAGCAACAGTAGCCTATAGCGAACTTGCTATAGGCTACTTGCTATAGCAAGCGAGAAGCAGCGACAACGAGGTAGGCGATCGCAACGTGCTATAGCAAGTTTGCTATAGCACGTAGAAAATAGCATGTGGGCAATAGCAAGCGCGGCTGCTGACGGCTGCTACCAGTGGTGATCATGGGGCGGCATGCAGCGCCGCGTCCGCCGGTCCGGTCGTGAAGCGGGTGAAGGTGACCTTCAGGCCGGAGCGTTCGGGGGAGCAGCAGTAGGGCCCGGCACTGGCCACCGCGTCGGGGGACAGTGGCGCGAGGCGGATGGTGCGCCACGGGTCGCCGTCCGCCTTGGCTCGGATCGTCAGTGCGTCGCCCGCCCTGCTCGCGCGGATGGTGATCTCTCGGCCGGACCAGTCCGGGACGGGGGCCTGGGACCAGTCGGACACGCCATGAGTGACCACCGTGCTGAGGTGCGCGGCGCCGTCCGTCAGCTCGGTGCCGGCCTTCACCCACTCGCTCGGGTCCACGCGGACCAACAGGCCTGCCTGGTCGTACAGTTCGTCGAACTGCGCCACGTAGCCGACCTCGACGGCCGAGTCGACCGGGAACTCCGTCAGCAGCGCGTGGCCGGTGTCCCGGACGTACCCGTAGCCCGTCGTTCGCCAGAAGTCCGTCGCCGGGCCGGTGGTGACCAGCAGGTCGCCGCCGTCGGTGCGCACTTTCGGTGGGCGGTTGAGCCAGGTCGCGGTTTCCCAGGCGATGTCGCCCATCGCTCACCTCATGTTATTCGGTCGCGCCTGTTATTCGGTCGCGACAGGGCCACTCTGCGGTCAGACTGCGGATCATGCTGGCACGGGACCTGCACGAGGACAATCGACAGTCGTGGAACTCAGCCACCAAGGCGCACAACAGCCACAAGGGGGATCAGGCCGATTTTCTCCGATCCGGTGGCAGCACGCTGTTCCCCGAGGAGCTGGACCTGCTCGGGGACGTCGCCGGCAAGAGTCTCCTGCACCTGCAGTGCAACTCCGGTCAGGACACGCTGAGCCTGGCCGCGCTCGGCGCCGACGTCACCGGCGTGGACATCAGCGACGAGGCCATCGCGTTCGCCACCCGACTGTCCGCTGAGTCCGGCATTCCGGGCACGTTCGTACGCTCGGACCTGTTCGACTGGTTCGAGCGGGCCGACGAGCCGTTCGACGTCGTCTTCGCCTCCTACGGCACGCTGTGCTGGCTGTCGGACCTGGCGCCCTGGGGTGCTGGCATCGCCAAGGTGCTCGCACCGGGCGGCCGGTTCGTGATCGTCGACTTTCATCCGGTTTGTAACATGTTCGACGAGCGCTGGCGGCTGACCGACAACTACTGGATGCACGGCGGGCAGCCGCAGAGCTGGGATGACGGTGTCGGCGACTACGTGGCGCTGTCCAGGGACGGTTTGGTGCCGTGGGGCTACGAGGAAGGCCTCGCCGAAGTGCCCGACCCCAGGCCGTGCCACCTGTTCACCTGGGGCATCGCCGAGATCATCGGCGCACTGCGGTCCGCAGGCCTGACCCTGGACGAGTTCCGCGAGTATCCGTGGAGCAACGGGGCCGCAATGTGGGCGAACATGCGTGAACTACCGGGCCGGCGGTTCCTGCCACCGGCCGAACTGCCTTCTTTCCCGCTGATGTACGGCATCCGAGCGCTCAGGTGAAGACGGCTCGTCCTCGGTCCAGCACCACGTCACCGTCGGCGTTCGCGGTGCGGAAGATCACCGCGTCATCGCCGTCGCGCCACGCGTTGACCACCAACTCGTCGCCCGGGGTCACCGGCTTGGTGAATCGGCCCTCCACAGTGGACAACCGACTCGGGTCGCCGGCACAGAACTCGTTGAGCAGCAATCGGACCGTGATGCCGTAGGTGGCCAGGCCGTGCAGGATCGGCCGGTCGAAACCCCCGGCCGCGGCGAACGCGGGGTCCGAGTGCAGCGGGTTGCGGTCGCCGGTCAGCCGGTACAGCAACGCCTGGTTGACCGACGTGCGGAACGTCAACCGCGCGTCGACCGGCCGCTCCGGCGCGACGTACTCGCTGGACGGCCCGCGTTCCCCACCGAAACCGCCCGCGCCCCGCACGAACACCGACGAGCGGGTGGTGAACAACGGCGAGCCGGCCGCGGTGCCGGTGGTACTTGTCACGACCAGTGCGCCGGACTCCTTGTCGAAGATGTCGGTGATCATGCTGGTCAGCTCCACCGACCCGGTGACGGGCAACGGCCGGTGCAGGGTGAGCGACTGTTCCGCGTGCAGGAGTTGGGTGAAGTCCACCCCGGTCAGGCCGAGCTGCGGGCCGCCGAACTGAGCCAGCACCATGGCGTACGTCGGCAGCGCCCGCTGCGCCACCCCCGCGGTGTTCTCCGTGGTGAACGCCAGTTCGGCGGTGGGGTCGTCCTGGCCCGCGCCGACACCGAGCGCGTACAGCAACACGTCGTCCGAGGTCCACGACCTGGTCCACGGCCCGCGTTCCCGGCCGACGACGCTCAGATCCATGGCGTGCCTCCGGAGCTAGGGCGAGAGCACCGCTCTCGCTATGGGAGAGCCGTGCTCTCAAACGAGAGCACTGTCGAGAGCACTGACCACCAACGAGATCGTGGACCGCGTGCTGCAGATCCACGGCGGCATGGGCTACACGCGGGAACTGCCGGT
>DASXXM010000129.1:0-10145 GCA_036503065.1 Pseudonocardiaceae bacterium
GATCAGCGGGAAGTTGAACGGCGCGATCACGCCGACGACCCCGGCCGGCACGCGCTGCGCCCAGCTGCGCCGGGGGAGCTCGCTCGGTAGCAGTTCGCCGTAGGCACGGCCGGGCAGCCCGGCGGCCTCGTAGCACTCCTGTGCGGTCAGGTGCACCTCGAGTTCCGCCTTGCCCGGCACCGAACCGGACTCCCTGACGATCCAGTCGCCGATCTCGGCGGCGTGCTCGGTGAGCAGGTCACCGGCGCGGCGGAACACGGCGGCACGTTCGGTGTAGGGGCGGGCTGCCCAGTCCGCCTGCGCCTGGGCGGCCCGCTCGGCGGCCTGTGCCACGTCGGTCGGTCCGGCCAGGCCGATGCGGGCGAGTTCGGCTCCGGTCGCGGGTGCCGTGACCGCGCGATCGCCTGCCGAGCCGGGCACCCAACCGCCGAGGAAGACCCTGCCGTGCCACCGCTCGTCCAGCCAAGTCACGTCGCGCTCCGATGTGCGTATGACGAACCACTGTTCTGGGAGCGAACATAGAACCGTCGATCAGGGGCGTCAATACTTGACCGCCATGCGCACAGCTTGGTTGACCGTGCCGTGTCGGTAGTCCTAGTGTTCGAATTGACGACACCCTGTTCGCGATGCGAACGCCGAGCTGAGGGGGCTGACCGCGTGCCTTCTGCCGTCTTCACCGCGCTCGACGACGCGGTCGCGGAGTTGGTGCCGGACGGCGCGACGGTCGCGCTGGAGGGGTTCACCCACCTGATCCCGTTCGCCGCCGGGCATGAAATCATCCGACAGCAGCGGCGAGAACTGACCCTGGTGCGGATGACGCCGGACCTGATCTACGACCAGCTCATCGGTGCGGGCTGCGCGTCCCGGCTGGTGTTCTCCTGGGGCGGCAACCCGGGGGTCGGCTCGCTGCACCGGTTCCGGGACGCGGTCGAGCACGGTTGGCCCGGCCCGCTGGCGATCGAGGAACACAGCCACGCCGGCATGGCCAACCGCTACGTGGCCGGCGCGTCCGGGCTGCCGTTCGCGGTGCTGCGCGGCTACACCGGCACCGACCTGGTGGCCAACACGCCCAACATCAGGACGGTGACCTGCCCGTTCACCGGCGAGGTGCTGACCGCCGTGCCGGCGCTGCGGCCGGACGTCACGGTGATCCACGCGCAGCAGGCCGACCGGGCGGGCAACGTGCGCATGTGGGGCATCACCGGCGTGCAGAAGGAGGCGGTGCTGGCCGCGACCCGCTCGCTGGTCACCGTGGAGGAGGTCGTGCCGTCGTTCGAACCACGGCCCGGCACAGTGGTGCTGCCCAACTGGGTGGTCAGCCGGATCGCGGTGGTGCCCGGCGGGGCCTATCCGTCCTATGCGGACGGGTACTCGGTCCGGGACAATGACTACTACCTGGCGTGGGACGCGATCAGCAGGGACCGGGACACGTTCCGTGCCTGGCTGGACGAGCACGGTTTCGGGAACGGAGCGGGGAGCGAGTAGGCCGTGGAGTGGACCAGCGACGAGATGATGACGATCGCGGCCGCGCGCACGCTGCGCGACGGCATGACGTGCTTCGTCGGCATCGGCCTGCCGTCCACCGCCGCGAACCTGGCCCGCCGGACGCACGCCCCCGACCTCGTGCTGATCTACGAGTCCGGCACGATCGGCGCCAAGCCCGGCTACCTGCCACTGTCCATTGGGGACGGTGTACTTGCCGAGACGGCGGACTCGGTGGTCAGCGTGCCCGAGGTGTTCAACTACTGGCTTCAGTCCGGCCGGGTGGACGTCGGCTTCCTTGGCGCCGCACAGTTGGACCGGTTCGCCAACATCAACACCACCCTGGTCGGCGACGACTACACCCATCCCGGGGTCCGGCTGCCCGGTGCCGGTGGCGCGCCGGAGATCGCGGCGTCCTGTCGTGAGGTCGTCGTGGTGGTCCGGCAGAGCACGCGGGCTTTCGTGGCGAAGGTCGACTTCGTGACCAGCGTCGGCCACGGCGCGGGCCCCGGCGACCGGGCGCGGCTCGGCCTGCGTGGCGCGGGGCCACAACGGGTGATCACGGATCTCGGCGTGCTCGAACCGGATCCGGACACGTGCGAACTCGTGCTCACCCAACTGCATCCGGGCGCGACCGTCGCGCAGGCGAGGGCGGCGACCGGCTGGCCGCTGCGGGTACGGGAACCGTTGCCCACCACCGAACCGCCGGCCGAGGACGAACTCAGGGTGCTGCGGGAACTCACGAAGGGGCAGAGCTGATGAACCTGCGACCTGGGCGGGATGGTTGGGAAAAAACACTGTTCGAACGCGCGCCGGACGGCGTACATCCGCCGGTGAGCTACCCGGCGTACCGGTCGAACCTGCTGCGGTCGCCGCGCCAACCACTGGTGCTGCTGCCGCAGAACCTCACCGAGGTGACCGCGCCGGTGTTCGGCGCCGACCGGCTCGGACCGAACGACGACGACCTGACCCGCCAGTTCGACGGCGAACCACTCGGCCAACGGATCATCATGCACGGCCGGGTCCGCGAAGCCGACGGCAGGCCGGTGCCGCACACGCTGGTCGAGATCTGGCAGGCCAACGCGGCGGGCCGCTACCGGCACGCCAACGACAACTGGCCGGCACCGCTGGACCCCAACTTCGCGGGCGCGGGCCGCACCATCACCGACGCCGACGGCCGCTACACGTTCACCACGATCCAGCCCGGCGCGTACCCGTGGGGCAACCACCCCAACGCGTGGCGGCCTGCGCACATCCACTTCTCGCTGTTCGGCCGGGCGTTCACGCAGCGACTGGTCACCCAGATGTACTTTCCCGGCGACCCGCTGCTGCCCTACGACCCGATCTACAACTCGATCCCGGACCAGAAGGCCAGGGAGCGGCTCATCGCGCGCTTCGACCTCGACCGCACCAAACCGGACTGGGCACTGGCGTACGAGTTCGACATCGTGTTGCGCGGCACCCCGTTCGAGTCGGCGGACCACCATGACTGACCTCACTCCGTCGCAGACCGTCGGCCCGTTCCTGCATATCGTGTTGCCCTGGGCGGACGGCCCGTTCGCGGCGTCACCGGACACCCCCGACGCGATCGCCATCGACGGCCGGGTGACCGACGGTGCCGGTGCCGTCGTCCCGGACGCCATCATCGAAACCTGGCAGACCCCCGCTGACCAGCGCGGTTTCGCCCGCTGCCCGACGGACGACGACGGCTGGTACCGGATCATCACCGTCCGGCCGCCGCCCGAACCCGATCGTGACGCCAATGTCGAGGCGCCGCACGTGGACGTGTCGGTGTTCGCCCGTGGCCTGCTGCGCAGGCTGGTCACCAGGATCTACTTCCCGGACGCCACCGAGAACGCCGCCGACCCGGTCCTGGCAGGCGTCGATCCGGCGCGGCGCGGCACGCTCGTCGCGGCGGCCGTGGACGGCGGCTACCGGTTCGACATCCGGCTGCAGGGCGACGGCGAAACGGTCTTCTTCGATGTCTGACCTGTTGTCCGGCATGTTCGGCGGCAGGCCGGACTGGCTGGCGGCGCTGCTGGAGGTGGAGGCGGCCCTGGCCGGCGCGGCCGCCGACATCGGCCGGATACCGTTGGCCGCCGCGACTTCGATCGTCCAGCACTGCCGTGCCGAACTGTTCGACGAGGCCGATCTCGCGCGCCGGGCCGCCGAGCACGCCACGCCGGTGGCGCCACTGGTGGACGACCTGCGCGCCCTGCTGCCGCCGGAGATCGCCCGGTACGTGCACACCCCCGCCACCAGCCAGGACATCATCGACAGCGCGCTGATGCTGATCGCCGCGCGAGCCATCGACGGCTTGCTGCCCGACCTGGAATCGTGCGTCCACCGGACCCGCATGCTCACTGACGCTCATCAAGCCACCCCGCAACTGGGCCGCACACTGCTGGCCGCCGCGACGCCGACCACGTTCGGCCTGCTGGCCGCTGCCTGGCGGTCGGGGCTGGTCGAGGCGCGCGTCTCGTTGGCGCGGGTACGTCAGGCGCTGGCCGTGCAACTCGGCGGACCCGTTGGCGCGCTGAACGACTCGGCGTTGGTGGCCGCGTTCGCGCAGCGGCTCGGGCTTGCGGTACCGGCGTCCTCGTGGCACACCAACCGGGGCCGGATCGCCGAGTTGGCGAGCGCGTTGGGGCTGGTCGTCGGCGCGCTCGGCAAGATCGGCGGCGATGTGCTGCTGTTGGCGCAGCCGGAAATAGCGGAGCTGGCCGAGGGCCGGTCGGGTGGGTCGTCCTCCATGCCGCACAAGCGCAACAGCGCGCGGTCGGTGCAGCTCGTGGCGTGCGCGCACCGCGCGCCGGGCCTGATCGGCACGGTCTTCGCCGGCCTGCCGCAGGAGTTGCACCGTGCGGCAGGCCGCTGGCAGGCCGAGTGGGAGACCGTGGCCGAACTGCTCGCCCTGACCGTCGCGGCGGCCGGGCACGGCCGGGTGCTGCTGGTGGAGCTGAAGGTGGACACCGTGCGGATGGCGGAGGGATTGCGATGACGCTGGCATACGACCTCTCCGGCCGGGTGGACGCGCCGGTGCTGCTGCTCGGGCCGTCGCTCGGCACCACAAGGGCGATGTGGGCGCCGCAGCATCCCGTGCTGTCCCAACGTTTCCTGGTGCTGCGCTACGATCTGCTCGGCCACGGCGACTCGGCGGTGCCACCCGGTCCGTACACGGTGGACCAGCTGGCCGACGAGGTACTGGCGCTGTTGGACAGCCTGCGCATCACCCGGTGCCACTACGGCGGCGTGTCGCTGGGCGGCATGATCGGCATGACGTTGGCCGCCCGGCACCCGGACCGCATCGACCGGCTGGCCCTGCTGTGCACGTCGGCCCACCTGCCGCCGCCCAAGGGCTGGCTGGACCGCGCCGACCAGGTCAAGGCACATGGCACCGCGTCGATCGCGGACGTCGTCGTGGCCCGCTGGTTCACGCCCGCCTTCACCGGCCAGGACCCGTACGTCGCGATGCTCGCCGCCACCCCCGACGAGGGCTACGCCGCCTGCTGCGCCGCGATCGCCGTGATGGACCTGCGGCCGGTACTGAGCGGAATCACCGCCCCCACGCTCGTCATCGCGGGCCACGACGACCCGGCCACCCCACCGGACCACGGCCGCCTGATCGCCGACTCGATCCCCGGCGCCCGTTTCGTCGAACTTGCCGACGCATCGCATCTCGCCGGCGTGGAACGACCGGACGATGTGACCAAACTACTGCTGGACCACCTGGGAGGCAACGATGTCTGATTCCTATGTGGACGGCATGGCGGTAAGACGAGCGGTACTCGGCGACGACCACGTGGACCGCGCGGCAGCCAACACGACGGAGTTCACCGCGCCCTTCCAGGACTTGATCACCCGCTACGCGTGGGGCTCGGTGTGGACGCGACCGGGCCTGGACCGCCGGACCCGCAGTTGCATCACGCTGGCGATGCTGGCCGCTCTCGGCCACCACGACGAACTGGCCATGCACACCACGGCCGCGCTGCGCAACGGCGTCACCCCGGAGGAGATCAGCGAGGTCCTGCTGCAGGTCGCCGTCTACGCGGGCGTACCCGCCGCCAACTCGGCGTACAACGTGGCCCGGCGGGTGCTCGACCAGTGACCGAGCCGCACGGTGCCATTGCGCAACCATCCCGCCCTGACGGTGAGTTCGTCCAGTCCCTGGATCGCGGCCTGGCAGTCATCCGGGCCTTCGACGCCGAGCACCCCGAGCTGACGCTGTCGGACGTGGCCCGGCAGACCGGCCTGACCAGGGCGGCGGCCCGCCGATTCCTGCGGACCCTGGTGGAGATCGGCTACATGCGCACGGAGGGCGGCAAGTTCGCGCTGCGCCCCAAGATCCTCGAACTCGGCTATGCCTATCTGTCCAGCCTGTCCCTGCCCGAACTCGCGTTGCCACACATGGAGCAGCTCGTGGAGCGGGTACACGAGTCGTCGTCCATGTGCGTGCTGGACGGCGACGAGATCGTGTATGTCGGTCGTGTGCCGACGAAGCGAATCATGGCCGTGGTGATCGCGGTCGGCACCAGGTTCCCCGCGTACGCCACCTCAATGGGCCGGGTTCTGCTGGCCGGTCATTCGGATGAGTGGCTGGACGGTTGGCTGGCGTCGGCGAAGCTGCGTCAGCTGACCATCCATACGACGACGGACAGCTCGGAGCTGCGCGCCGAGTTGGTTCGGATTCGTGCGCGTGGCTGGGCTTTGGTGGACCAGGAACTGGAGGAGGGCCTGCGCTCGGTGGCGGTACCGATCCGAGACACGTCCGGCCGGGTGGTGGCCGCGGTCAACGTCGCGGTCAACGCATCACGCCGCAGCGTCGACGAGGTAACCGCGGAGGTCGTGCCGTTACTCCTGGACACGGCCCGCCAGATCGAGGCCGACCTGACCGGCGCCGCCCACACGTAACCCGGCGAGTGGCCGATGGATCCCCACCGGCGGGGAACTCATTCAGCAAGCCTCTCGCCGGCCCTGTCGAGCGCATGATCGCGGCCGGCTCGGCGCTCGGTCCGCCTTGCCGGTGGCTACGTGGGCAGGTCGGCCATGAGGTCGGTTTCTGTGATGCCGGGGCCATGGCCGTCGCGGATGAACCATTCGGTGCCGAAGCCGTAGGCGAATGCGTCTGTGGGCATGGACAGGAAGAATGAGCTTTCGCTGATCTGGCTCGCGTGTGCCCGCATCGCGGCGCGCTTCGCTTCCAGGTACTTGCTGACGTCCACGGCCGCGGTGATGACCTCTTCCGGCTTGCCGAAGTTGTCCTGGCCTTCGATGTCGGGCATGTCCTCGCCGGTCTCCGCCAACAGGGCGCGGCCGCGCAGGAAATGGTCTCGGTTCATCGTGTTCTGGTAGACGCGCGGGGTGCCGGCCAGTTCGGCCGCCCGCAGGCCGACCCGGTGGACCTGGATGTGGTCCGGGTGACCGTAGCCGCCGTTGTCGTCGTAGACGGTCAGGACGTCCGCGTTCTCCTCGCGGAGGATCGTGGCCAGTTTTTCCGCCGCCTCGTCGACCGACGCCGTCCAGAACGAGCCGGGGGTGTCGTTGGTGGGCGTGCCCATCATGCCGGAGTCGGTGTAGCCAAGGAACTCGACGCGCTGGACGCCAAGAATGTCCGCCGCGGCCTGGGTTTCCACCACTCGGCGTTCCCACAACTGTTCGCCGTCGGCGAGAAAGCCGTCGGGGACCTCGCCGTTCTCGCCTCGTGTCGCCACCACCAGGACGACCCGGTGGCCTTCTTCCGCCGCCTTGCGCATCACACCGCCCACCCCGATCGACTCGTCGTCGGGATGGGCGTGGAACGTCACGAGAGTTGCCATGTGCGCACCGTACGCGAGGGCCCCGACCATCGGCCGGGGCCCTCGCTCTACATCAACGGCGTCGGGATCAACTTACGGGCCGTTCCAGACCTGGTTGGCACCGCCGGAGCAGTCCCAGATCTGCAGCGGCGTGCCGTCCGCGGAGCTGACGCCGGTCGCGTCGAGGCACCTGCCGGAGTTGGTGTTCACCAACTGGTTGGACGCCGTGTGTGTCCAGGACTGCGCACCGGTGCCGTTGCAGGTGAACAACTGCACCTTGGTGCCGTTCGCGGTGCCCGCCGCGGCAACGTCAAGGCACTTGCCCAGCGCCTGGTAGCTGCTGCCGTTGTGGGTCCACGACTGCGCGCCGGTGCCGTTGCACGTGAACAGCTGGACCTGGGTGCCGTCGGCGGGGTTGGCGCCCGCTACGTCGACGCACTTGCCGCCGAAACCGGTGATCTGGCTGCCGTTGGGCGGCGGGTTGCCGCCCCCGCCACCGTTGCTGGTGTACGCGGCCACGTACTGGAGCGTCATCGTGCCGCCGGACGCGGTCGAGCCCTGCGGTGTGGTGCAGCCGCAGACGCCGTTCGGGAAGCCGCCGCCGATGGCCAGGTCGAGCATGATCATCAGGCCGTGGTCGAACCCGGACTGCCAGGTCGCCGTGCCGACCTGGGACTCGGAGATCGAGAAGTATTGGTTGCCGTCCAGCAGGAAGTTGATCGACTCGTTGGACGTGTTACGCCGGTCCTCGATCATCGTGTACGTGTGGAAGCCGCCCTGGCAGCCACCACAGCTCCGCAGGCCGCTGCCGATGCCGTTGCCCTCGTTGCACGGGCCGCCGGGGAAGACGCCGCAGTGGATGGTGCCGGCGACGGAGGACAGCGTGTTGACGTCCTCCATGATGTCGATCTCGCCGTTCTCCGGCCACTGGCCCTGGCCCAGCATCCAGAACGCCGGCCAGTAGCCGAGGCCGCCGGTTGGCTGCTGGATCGACGCCTGGACCATGAGTTCACCGCCGGCCGGAGCGCTGGCGATGGGGTTGGGCGTATGCAGCCGGCCGGATGTCCACGAGTTGCCGGAGCCCAGCGCGGTGATCTGCAGGTCGCCGTTGCCGTCGAGGTGCGTGTTGGCGGTCGAGTTGGTCATCGTCTCGATCTCGCCGGTACCGAA
This sequence comes from Pseudonocardiaceae bacterium, assembly GCA_036503065.1. GTDB lineage: Bacteria > Actinomycetota > Actinomycetes > Mycobacteriales > Pseudonocardiaceae > DATEPR01. Next base: position 8,448 of record DASXXM010000129.1, read on the forward strand.
GGTGCCGGTGCCGGTGTCGTGCACCCATTGCCCGGACGGCGCGCTGCCGGCCGGGCCGTTGAAGTCGTCACTGAAGACGGTCGTGAAGCCGGCAGGTGGTGCCGGCACCGCGGACGGTGTGATCGCCGCGCTCGCCGTGCTCGTGCCCATGGTGAGGGCTGCTGTCATCGCGCCGGCCGCGGTGACGGTGGCGACCGCCGTCACGAGCCATCGTCGCGGTGAAGTGTTGATCTTGTCGCGGAACATGTTCGCGATGACCTCCTACGCTGGTTGTCTCCGCTGGAAGCGCTTTCAAACCTGTCCTCAGGTTGCGCCGACAGAGTGAGATCGGTCAAGAAGTCACCGGTTCCGGAACTTTGCCAGTTGTCGCGTGTGTACGTATCTCGCGCGCGGTGTGCTATAGGCCGTCCGGGCTACCGCGGCACGATTTCGGCCTGTCGGCTACCGCTGGTGCGCGGTCACGACCGGTCCTGGGCCCGCGAGACGGGTGACGCCGCTGAAACTTTCACCCCGAAGCCACGGAAACCAGCTGCGCACGAGGGCACCGACCGGCGGTCGGGGCCCTGTGCACCAGTCGTCCGACTGCTGTTACGGGATGAGCCAGGCCTGGTTGTCCGCGCCGGTGCAGTCCCAGATCTGGAGTGGTGTGCCATCCGCGGAGCTGACGCCGGTCGCGTCAAGACACTTGCCGGAGTTGGGGTTCACCAGTCCGTTGTTGTTCGCCGAGTGAACCCAGTTCTGTGCCACGGTGCCGTTGCAGTCGAACAGCTGCACCCTGGTGCCGTTCGCGGTGCCCGCAGCGGCCACGTCGAGGCACTTGTTCATCGCGGAGAAGAGACTGCCGCCCGCGGTCCACGCCTGCGCCACGGTGCCGTTGCAGGTGAACAGTTGGACCTGGGTGCCGTTGGCGCTGTTGGCGGCCTGGACGTCGACGCACTTGCCGCCGAAGCCGGTGATCACGCCGGTCCGGCCGACGATACCGGGGCTGACCGCGCCGGCCGCGGTACCGGTGCCCAGGGTGAACACGGCCGTCATCGCGCCGGCCGTGGCGACGGTGGCGATCGCCACCACGAGCCACCGCCGTCTCGGCGAACTGCTGGTCTTCGTTCGGAACATGTCGCGATGACCTCCTACGTTGGGCGTCTCAACTGGAAGTGCCGTCTGGCTGGACCACAGGTTGCTCCCGGGTTACAAGATCGGTCAATAAGTCCCTGGTTCCGGAACTTTGCCAGTTCGTCAAGTGTGTACAGATTTCACCTAAGGTGTGCTATGGGCCGTTTGGGTGCCACCGAACGGCGGCAGGGTCGGGCGCGCGGGTTCGCGGTTGATCCTTTTCGGACAGTGCGGGACCGGGCACTGGACATCCCGGACACCTGGCGCAGTTCGCCTATCGCGCCAAGCAGGTCTCGTTCGACCGGCCCGCCGCCGAAACGCCGGGCGTAAGGCCGCACGCACTGGCTGGACGCCGGCGGCATCGAGGTCGACTACTGCGCCAATCGCGACCCGCACCTCGACCCCGGCATCCTTTCGGCCTACCGGCTACTGCTGGTGAACGGTCACGACGTGCACTGGACCTGGCAAATGCGCGACGCCGTCCTCGGCGCCGACACGTCGTGGTGGCGGATTCGGTGTCAGCCACTCGGTGACGCGGCTCGGTCGGATGCCCGCGAGTCGAACGCGGTGTTCTCTGCTCCCGAA
>DASXXM010000130.1:0-7139 GCA_036503065.1 Pseudonocardiaceae bacterium
CGCGACGTCGTCGGTCTTCTTGGCAACTTCCTTGACCAGCTCGGCCCCGATCTTCTCCCACGGGTCCTCGAGCTCGATCTCCTTGGCGATGGACACGCCATCATTGGTGATGGTCGGCGCGCCCCACTTCTTCTCCAGCACGACATTGCGGCCCCGCGGGCCGAGCGTCACCTTGACGGTGTCAGCGAGGATGTTCATGCCACGCTCGAGACCGCGGCGGGCGTCCTCGTCGAACGCGATCATCTTGGCCATTGCTTGGTGGTCCTCCGATTGCACACCATGGCCAGCTCCGCCGCTCGCGCGACGGACTGCCATGACAGGACACGTGGCTCGGCCAGGCTCGGTGCCCGCGACGGACGACCGGACCGGGGTTCCGATCCAGCCTCACCGTCCCGACCTCACGACAGGCCCGCGGTGCGGGCATGCCTGGCACTCAGGGGGTCCGAGTGCCAAAACCGTGTTTAGCACTCTCCGCCCTCGAGTGCAAGAACAGCAGGTCATCCACTGCCTACGGGCCGGACCGTCCGGGGAAGGTGGTAGGCAGGTCGCCCTGGTTGTTGCCACCACCGGAACCGACCAGCACGGTGGGCAGGGCGCCGCCCGAACCGGTCCGGCCGGGGCTGCCGCTGCCACTGCTGCCGCCGCTGTTGTTGGTGAACGCGATGATCAGCACGACGATCACCACGATCGCGGCCACGCCGACCAGGATCGGCACCCCCCACCGAGAGAGCGGGCCCCGCTCCGGGGTGAACGCGCTGGCACCGGCGGGAGTGGGCGGGCGCAGGCGCATCGGCTCGCCGGTTACCGGCGGCAGACCACCCGGTTGGGGAACACCCGGTCGGGCCGCCGGCTGCTGCGGATAGCCACCCGCCGGGTAGATCGCGCCGGGCGGGCGCTGCCGTTGATACAGCGGTTGGTTGGATTGCTGGCTCGGCGGCTGCTGGACCGGGATCGGGCCGCTGGCCGGCTGGACCGGCCTGGCCCGGTCCGGTGGCACGCCGGGCCGGGCGACCGCGGCCAGCGCGGATCGGGCCGCGGCGATCAGCGACCGGCAGTCCGGGTAGCGGCCGTCCGGTTCCTTGGCCATACCGGTTCGGATCACCGTGTCGATGGACCCCGGCAGCGTGACCAGTCCGGTGACCGAGGGCGCCTCGCGGCTCAGGTGGCCCGCGATCACCTCCGGCACCTGACCCTGGAACGGCGGCCGCCCGGTCAGGCAGGCGAACAGCACGCATGCCAGCGCGTACTCGTCGGTCCGGCCGTCCACCGGCTCGCCGCGCAGGTGCTCGGGCGCGGCATAGGTGGGCGAGCCGAGGAAGTCGCCGCTGCGGGTGCGGTGGCCGGTGGCACCACGGCGGGTCAGGCCGAAGTCGGCCAGGTAGACGTGCTCGCTGGCGGACTCGCGGGTGGTGACGAGGACGTTGGCCGGCTTCACGTCCAGGTGGACCAGACCATTTTCGTGCAGGTTGTCCAGTGCCTCCGCGACCTGGGCCAGCAGCGCCAGCGTGCGGGCCGGGGACAGCGGACCGTCCTTGATCAGGTTGGCGAGGTCGGCGCCGTCGACCAGCCGCATCGCGATGAACAGCAGGCCGTTGACCTCGCCGAAGTCGTAGAGCGGCACGACGTTCGCGTGGTCGATGGCGGACGTGTTGCGTGCCTCGTCGACGAACCGTTCCCGGAACTCGTTGTCCCCGGTCAGGTTCTCGCCCATCACCTTCAGCGCGACCTTGCGACCGAGCCGGACGTCCGTCGCCCGGTACATGACGCTCATCCCGCCGCGGCCCAGCACACCGTCGATGCGGTAATGACCGATGCGACGCCCGGTGAGGTCCTCCGACACGTACGGAGCCTAACGTTGTCGTTCCGGCACTTCGCTCAGCGGCCGGCAGGTGGGTGCGCGGCCAGCCAGTTGGCCATCGCGCGCGGTCCCCTGGTCTGCGTGACGAGTTGCCCCGGCCCGGCGAAGTCGAGCACCAGGCCGGCGCCGGTGCGGACGGACTGGTCGGTGGACGCGTGCGCGGCGCGCAGCCGGCACGGCACGGTCTCCGGATACGCCACCACGTGCCCCGGATCGACGGTGATCAGCTCACCGGGCGCCAGCGTGACCAGGTCCAACGCGCCGAAACAGGCCAGCACCAGCGGACCGGAACCCTCCGCGTAGGCGAGGAAACCGACGTCACCGCCGAACATCGCGCCGAAGCCGGGCCACCCGGTGGCCAGCCCGACGGTGCCGGCCGCGGCCACCCACGCGTCCCTGGCGAAACACCAGCCGGCCGCGCCGTCCAGGTCGAGGATGTGCAGGTCACCGGGCAGGTTCGGGGCCACGTCCAGCCAGCCGCCCTCGGCCGGCGCCGTGCACACCTCGGCGTCCCGCCACGATCGCGACAGCGGCCGGAACACGGTGGCGCCGGCACGTTCGATGCCGATGCCGTAGCTGCTGGCCACCATCGCGCCCGCGGCGGTCTGCACGGACTCGTTGGGCGCGAGCAACAGCCGGGCCACCCCGAACGTGGGCGTGTGTCGCGTGCGAACCTGCACGTGCGCCCCTCCCCGATCAGTCCCGCCGACGTTCCCGGTGGGAGTGTGGCATGTCGCGGAGTGTGCGGCAGGTGGTGTGAGGATGTCCCACATGTCTGCCCAACGCGCGTTGGTCACGGTCGAGGAACACCAGTCCAGGGTGGCCGCGCTGATCGGCCTGCTGCCCGTGGTCGAACTGCCGACCGACGACTGCCTCGGCATGGTGTTGGCGCGGGACCTGAGCACGTCGATTCCGTTGCCGCCCTTCGACAACTCCGCGATGGACGGCTACGCGGTGCGCGCCGCCGACCTGGCAGGCGCGAGCCGGGCGACGCCGGTCGAGCTGCCGGTGGTCGAGGACATCCCGGCCGGCCGGATCGACGTGGTGCCGTTGGTGCCGGGCACGGCGCACCGGATCATGACCGGCGCGCCGTTGCCGCCCGGCGCGGACGCGGTGGTGCAGGTCGAGCTGACCGACGCCGGCACCGCGCGGGTGCGCCTGTACGCCGAGGTGAGCGCCGGGACACATCTACGACTCGCAGGCGAGGACGTCGAAGCGGGCGCGGTCGTGCTCGCGGCGGGCACCGCGCTCGGTCCGTTCCAGCTCGGGCTCGCGGCGGCGACCGGCGCGCCGGCGCTGCCGGTGTACCGGCGCCCACGGGTCCTGGTGCTGTCCACCGGTTCCGAGCTGGTCGCGCCGGGGCAACCGTTGCGGCCGGGGCAGATCTACGAGTCCAACGGGACGATGCTGGCCGCCGCGGTGCGTTCGGTCGGCGGCGAGCCGGAGCTGCTGCGGTTCGTGCCGGACGATGTGGCGCAGTTCCACGCCGCGCTGGACGAGCGGGTGGCAGGCGCCGACCTGGTGATCACGTCCGGCGGGGTGAGCGCGGGCGCCTACGAGGTGGTCAAGGACGCGCTGAGCGGCCGGGGCGTCACCTTCTACCGGGTGGCCATGCAGCCCGGCGGGCCACAGGGGGCCGGGCGGTACCTGGGCGTGCCGGTGGTGACGCTGCCCGGCAACCCGGTGAGCGCGGCCATCTCGTTCGAGATCTTCGTCCGGCCCGCGTTGCTGGTCGCGGCGGGCCACCGGTTGGCGGACCGGTCGCGGCCGCGCGCCACGCTGCTCGCCGACGTCAGCGCGCCTGCCGGCCGGCGGCAGTACCGGCGCGGCTGGTACAGCCCGGACCAGGGCGTCGTCGGCCCGGTCGGCGGCCCGGGATCGCACCTGCTCGCCTCGCTGTCCAAGGCGAACTGCCTGTTCGTGGTGCCCGAGGAGACGACCGAGATCCGTGCCGGCGGCGAAGTCGAAGTGATTCCGTTGGCCGAACTGGCCGGCTGAACAGGCACGATCACGTACAGTCTCCGGACATCAACGGTATGCTTGCAAGGCCCCGCTGTGAGGCGAATTACACTGGGCACGAGCGGGACACCGGCGGAGGCGTGCGCCGTCGGGGGGTGCACGCCCCGCCGGTGTCACGGCGTAGCGTGACGCCGTTCGCGACCCCTGACTGGCAAGGACCATGACCGACGACGATCAACTCGCCGACGCCGATCCCCATTCCGCCGGCCCCGTCGCCCACCTGGTCGCGCTGGCCAGGCAGACGGTGCCGCCGATGCATCCGGCCGGCCGGCCGATCGTGGCGGCCGCGGCGCTCGGCACCGTCCTGCTACGCCGGCTGTGGCGGCCGCTCGGCCTGCCGGCCGGGCTGCTGACCGCCTGGTGCGCCTGGTTCTTCCGTGAACCGCGCCGGGTCACGCCGCGCCGTGCCGGCATCGTGGTCGCGCCTGCCGACGGCACGGTGGCCCGGATCGTCGAGGCGGCGCCGCCGGCCGAACTGGGCCTCGGGCCCGCGCCGATGATCCGGATCAGCGTGTTCCTGTCCGTGTTCGACGTGCACGTGCAACGGCTGCCGACCGACGGCGAGATCCGCGCGATCCACTACCGGCCCGGCAAGTTCCTGTCCGCCGACCTGGACAAGGCGAGCGAGGACAACGAGCGCAACACGATGTGGCTGATCAGCCCTGCCGGCCAGGACGTCGTCGTGGTCCAGATCGCCGGGCTGATCGCCCGCCGGATCGTGTGCTCGGTCACCGAGGGCGACAAGGCCGTGGCCGGTGCCACCTATGGCCTGATCCGGTTCGGCTCGCGGGTGGACACGTACGTGCCGCTGGGCAGCCGGGTGCGGATCGAGGCGGGCCAGCACACCATCGGCGGCGAGACGGTACTGGCCGAATTCCCGGACCGGAACGGGACCGACCGTGCCGAATAGGACCACGCCCGGGGTTCGGGTGTTGCCCAACGCGATCACCGTGCTGGCCCTGTGCTCCGGCCTGTCCGCGGTGCAGTTCGCGTTGAGCGGCTACTACCAGCTGGCCATCGCGGCGGTGGGGCTGGCCGCCGTGTTCGACAGCCTGGACGGCCGGATCGCCCGGCTGCTCGACGCGACCAGCAGGATGGGCGCCGAACTGGACTCGCTGTCCGACGCGATCGCGTTCGGCGTCGCGCCCGCGCTGGTGCTCTTCATCTGGCGGCTGCACGAGTACCGGGCAGGCTGGGTGGTCGCGCTGGTGTTCGCCGTGTGCATGGTGCTGCGCCTCGCCCGGTTCAACACGTTGCTCGACGACGCGGACCAGCCGCCCTACGCCAAGGAGTTCTTCGTCGGCGTACCGGCGCCGGCCGGTGGGCTGCTGGCCATGCTGCCGCTCGGGCTGTTCGAACAGGTCGGCGCGGGCTGGTGGTCGTCGCGGGCCGCGGTGACCATCTGGGCCGTCGCGGTGGCGGCGCTGCTGATCAGCCGGATCCCGACCCTGTCCGCGAAGACCGTGCGGGTGCCGGCCAAGGCGGTCGCGCCGATGTTGGTGCTGGTCGGCCTGCTCGCGGCCGCGATCATCACGTTCCCGCTCGGCACCCTGGTGGTCGCGATGCTGGTCTACCTGGCGCACATTCCGTTCGCCTGGCGCCGGTACCACTGGCTGGCCGGGCACCCGGAGGCGTGGGCGGTGCCGCCACGCGAACGCAGGGCGATCCGGCGGGCCGGCACCGCGCGCAGGCTGGGCCTGCGCCCCCCGCTGCGCCGGGTCGCGGGCGCGGCCCGACGGGCGGTCGGCCGCCCGCGACGGGACGCCGTGCCGACCGGGCCGCTGATGCTGCCGATGGAGCCCGGCCTGCGGCCGGTGCCGGCACCCGGGCTGACCCGGCGCGGCTGGCGGCGGATGGGCTTGCGTCGCGTCGGCCTGCGCCGCGTCGGCCAGGCCCGGCCGGGCGAGTCGAGCGACCGTCAGCGCAACTGAGGTTGCCCTAGTGTGGAGGTCGTGTCCGCGCCGCAGATCTCGTTGACCGCTCGGCTGTCGCCGTCCGCGCTGGATACCCGGCGTGGGTTGGTACGGCTGCATCCCGAGGTGCTCGACGCGCTCGGGTTGCGGGCCTGGGACGCGGTGCGGCTGACCGGGGCCAGGGTCAGTTCGGCGCTGGCCGCCGCCGCGGATCGGGCCAGCGCGCCCGGGATCGTGCTCGTCGACGACGTCACCATGTCCAATGTGGGCGTCACCGAGGGCGCCGAGATCGTGGTGGCACCGGTCGAGGTCGCGGCGGCGCGCTCGGTGACCGTGGCCGGCTCCCGGCTGGTCCAGGCCCTGCTGGCGCCGGACATGGTGCGGCTGGCGCTGATCGGCAAGGTGATCACCACCGGCGACGCGGTTTCCCTGCTGCCACAGGATCTCGCGCCCGCGCCCGGTTCGGACGTGACCGGGGTGCGGCGGCTGCTGTCCAACGTGATCGGCATGGCATGGACCAGCGAGCTGATCACTATCAGCGATACGGAACCGGCCGGTCCGGTGGCCGTCGGCCCGTCGTCGGTGTTCCACTGGCGGGACGGCCCGACCGCCCCGACCGCACCGCCGGCACCGACCCGGGTCGAACTGCCGGCGATCGAACCGGTGCCCGTGCCGCCGGTGACCGACCTGGTCGGCGCGGACGAGGCGGTGCGGCGGCTGACCGAATGGTTCGAGCTGACCTTCCGGCGGCCGGAACTCCTACGCAGGCTCGGCTCGCCCGCGCGGCTCGGCGCGCTGGTCAGCGGCCCGGAGGGCGTCGGCAAGAGCACGCTGGTGCGGGCCGTGACCGGTGCCGTCGGCGCCGCCCTGATCGAACTGGCCGCACCCGGTGTGAGCGCGCTGGAGGCGAACGCCGCGGCCGCGTCGGTACGGGCCGCGGTGGCCGCCGCGATCGCGGCCACGGCGGACGGCACGCCCGCGGTGCTGCTGTTGACCGATATCGACGTGCTGCTCCCGGCCAGCAACCCACAGCCGGTGTCCACCGTCGTGCTGGACACGCTGCGGGCGGCGGTGCGCGCGCCGCTGGTCGCGCTGGTGTGCACGTCGTCGCACTCCGGTTCGGTGGACCATCGGCTGCGCGACCCGGACGTGGTGGACCGCGAGCTGACCCTGCCGGCGCCGGATGCCAGGGCGCGCGTCGAACAGCTGCGTGTCCTGCTGCGTAGGGTGCCGGTCGAGTCCGATGTGGACTTCGGCGCGGTGGCGGAGCGCACGCCCGGATTCGTCGTCGCCGACCTTGGCGCGCTGTGCCGGGAGGCCGCCGTCCGCGCGGCGATCCGCCAACGGGA
>DASXXM010000131.1:0-6608 GCA_036503065.1 Pseudonocardiaceae bacterium
GCATCGAGAGTGGCTTCACCGGCATTCTCGGCTGGCAGCCTGCCGAGTAGGACCTGAGTGGTGCGGTGGGCGGCGGGCAGTGACCCCGCCGCACCACTCAACCAAACTGCGACATCGCCGAACGCCGGGCAGACCCCCGCCCAACCCTGGGGGCTACGGCCCTTTTCAACCCTATGCCTGTCAAGCCCCAGATGGGTGGTTCGTCGGCAATCTGTGGATAGACCAACTGGTTGTCCACAATCGGCCGAACCCCTTGACATGTGCTAAAGCTGGTCCAGCGGGATGGTCTGGTCGGCGAGGCGGTTCGGGTCGACCGACCGGCCGGACCGGATCAGGGCCTTGATCGGCTCGGTCACGTCCCACACGTTCACGTTCATCCCGGCCAACACCCGCCCGTCCGACGACAGCCAGAACGCGATGAACTCGCGGGCGGACACATCACCCCGAAACACGACCCGGTCATAACCGTCCGGTTCGACATAACCCAGGTACTCCATGCCCAGGTCGTACTGATCCGTGTAGAAGTAGGGCAGCTCGTCATAAGAAGCGTCGCTGCCCAGCATCGCGGTGGCCGCGGTGGCCGGCTGGTTCAATGCGTTGGCCCAGTGCTCCACCCGAATGCGGCGCCCCAGCGTCGGATGCACAGCATTGGCGATGTCGCCGACCGCGAAGATGTCCGGATCGCTGGTGCGCAGGGCGGCGTCGACCAGAATCCCGTCGGACACGTCCAGTCCGCACGCCTCCGCCAGGCTCGTGTTCGGCGTGGCCCCGATGCCGACCACCACCGCGGACGCCTCGATCAGCGTGCCGTCGCCGAGACGCACGCCCGTGACCAGACCATCGACAGTGACGATCTCCTCGGTACGAACACCGAACCGCAGGTCCACGCCGTGCTCGGCATGAAGGCTCGCGAACACCTGGCCCAGTTCCGGACCGAGCACCCGCAGCAGCGGCAGTTCGGCGAACTCCAGGACCGTCACCCGCGCACCGGCCTGTCGGGCGATCGCGGTGACCTCCAGACCGATCCAGCCCGCGCCGATCACGACCAGACTGGTCTGATCGGAGATCAGCTGCCGGATCTCGGTCGAATCGTCCACCGTGCGCAGGTAGTGCGCCGCGTCGGCGCCGGCGACCGGGAGGGTGCGTGGGCTGGAACCGGTGGCCAGCAGCAGTTTCGTGTAGGAGAGGCGACTGCCGTCGGCGAGTTCCACCTCGTGCGCCGCGCGGTCGATCGAGATGACCTCGGTGCCCAGCCGCAACTCGATCCGCTGCGCTGCGTACCACTGCGCGGTGTGCACGAAGATGCTGTCCAGTTCGGCCTTGCCGGCGAGGTAGTCCTTGGACAGCGGCGGCCGTTCGTACGGCAGGTGTTCCTCGGCGCCCACCAGCACGACCCGGCCGTCGAATCCCTGCTCGCGCAGTGCCTCCGCGGCCTTGGCGCCGGCCAGCCCACCGCCCACGATGACGAACGTGTCCACGACAATTCCTTCCCTACCCCGGTCAGCGCAAAGTCTCGCACGAACCGCAGGGAGCACAACTTCAGCCGCGGCGCCCCAGGCCGGTCCACGCGAAGCCGGCGCGGCGCAGAATGTCGGGGTCGAGCAGATTGCGCAGGTCGACCACGATCGGGCGGCGCACGATGCCGGCCAGCGTCGACCAGTCGAGGCTGCGGAACTCCGGCCATTCGGTGAGCACCACGAGCGCGTCCACGTCCTTGGCCGCCAGGTACGGATCGTCGACGACGACAACGGAGTCCAGGCCGGGTCGGTCCGACGGGATCGCCGGGTCGTAGCCGACGAGTTCGGCGCCTGCCTGCCGCAGCAGCGCGCACACCGCGAGGGCGGGCGAGTCGCGCAGGTCGTCGGTGCCGGCCTTGAACGTCAACCCCAGCACGCCGATCCGGGCGTGGGACAGCGAGCCGGTGCGCTGGCCGGTGACGGCGAGCCGCACCTTGTCCACCATCCGCTGCCGCTGCCGGGTGTTCGTGTCGATCGTGGCGCGCAGCAGCCGGAACTCGAAGTCGGCCGCGTCGGCGACCTGGAGCATCGCCTGGGTGTCCTTGGGCAGGCACGAGCCGCCCCAGCCGGGGCCGGGTGACATGGACGACTGGCCGATCCGCCGGTCGTACCCCATGCCCTCGGTGACGTCGGAGATGTCCGCGCCGAGCCGTTCGCACAGTTCGGACACGGCGTTGATGTAGGAGAGCTTCATCGCGAGGAAGCAGTTCGCCGCGTACTTGACCAGTTCGGCGCTGGCCGCGTCGGTGAGCACGGTCGGCGCGCCCAGCCGCGCGTACAGCGAGGCGACCCGCTCGGCCGCGTCCTGGGACACCGAGCCGACCACGATCCGGTCCGGATTCAGGAAATCGTGCACCGCGGCGCCCTCGCGCAGGAACTCCGGGTTGCTCACCACGGCCACGTCCGAGCGGTCGATCAGTTCGGCGGTCCGCTCCGCGGTGCCCACCGGCACGGTCGACTTGTTCACCACAACGCTGTTGGGGCGTAACAGATCGCGGACTTCGTCCACAACGGACTCCACCGCGCCGAGGTCGGCCATGCCGCCGACGCCCATCGGGGTCGGCACGCACAGGAAGACCACCTCGGCGCCGTCCTCCAGTTCGTTGATCGCGGACCGCGCGCCCAGCACGAACGACAGCCGGCCGGACGCCAGGCCCGCGCTGACCAGTTCGGGCAGGCCGGGCTCCAGGATATCGACCTCGCCGCGGCACAGCCGGGCCACCTTGGCCTCGTCCACGTCGGCGCACACGACCCGGTGACCGAGCGACGCGAGGCACGCGCCGGTGGTCAACCCCACGTACCCCGTACCGATCACCGCGATTCGGCGCGCGAACATATCCCCACCTCACCCAACCTGTTCGTCGGCCGTGTCGGCCTCGGTCTGCACTGTGCTGGCCCTGGACAGACCGAAAAGTCCGTCGAAGACCGATACGTACGCCTGCGCCTGCGGCCGCCAGTCTAGTTCCCGCACCGCCCGATCACGCCCCCGCGCGCCGAGTTCCGCCCGCCGGTCGGGATCGTCCAGCAGCTTGACCAGCGCGTCCGCGAAGCCGGCCTCGTCGCCCGGCTCGACGTATTCGACGCACTGCCCGCCGGACACCACGGTCTCGGTCAGCCGGTAGGCCACCACCGGCAGCGCGAAGGCCAGGTACTCCATGGTTTTGTTCATCGTGGACACGTCGTTGAGCGGACTGAGCGGATCCGGGCTCAGGCCCACCGACGCCGTCGACAGGTACGCCGAGATCTCCTTCGGCCCGACCCGGCCGGTGAACTCGACGAAGTCGTCAAGACCCAGCTCGGTGCACTGCTTCTTGAGGTCGGCAAGACAGTCGCCGAACCCGAGCAGCGCGAACCGCACGTCGGTGCGGCCGAGTCGTCCAACCACGTGCTCCGCCACCCGGAGCACGCCGTCCACCCCGTCCTGCGGCCCCATGATGCCCAGGTAGACCACCAGGTGCGTACGCCCGGCCCGCAGCGCGGGGACCGGTTCGCCCGGCCGCATCACCGACGTGTCCGGACCGGACCGGACCACCGTCGTGTGTGGTTCCGGCACGCCGCCGCGCCGCAGCGCGATCCGCTGGTAGGACTGGTTGGTCGAGATCACCCGGTCCGCGGTGCGGAACGTGCGTCGCTCCAGCCAGTACAGGACCCTGAGCTGCGCCTTGCCGGCCAGTCCGGTCGGCTCGCCGAACCGGGACCGGAACACCTCGGGATTCAGGTCGTGGTGGTCGAACACGAACCGCACCCCGGCGACGCGCCAGAGCAACGCCAGCGACCAGTAGATGTCGGGCGGGTTGCAGGCCTGCATGACCTGGAACGGCCGTCTCCGGTGCACGGCCAGCGTCTTGATCGCGGTGCGCAGCCAGCAGTAGGCGAACTCCCATGCGTAGCCGAGGAATCCGTCGGCCTGGCGCGGCGGCGCGTATTTGTAGATGTGCACGCCGTCCAGCAGTTGGTAGGCGGGATCGCCCGGTCCCTTGGGGCAGATCACCGAGACCTCGTAGCCGGCCGCGGTGAGCGCCCGGCATTCCAGCCAGACCCGCCGGTCCAGCGGTACCGGCAGGTTCTGCACCACGATCAACACATGCGGTCCGCCAGTCACGACGATCCCCTCCGTGTGGTTCGGTCCGTGGACCACGTGTCACCCGTGCCGCGCAGGTCCCGCCACCGGGACACCACCCGATCGGCCACGAGGATCACCAGGAAACAAGCGGCATCCACCGGTTTGACCTCGCGCCGCCGCACCAGGCCGCGCAGTCGCCCCAGGCCCAGCGGTGGTTCGGTGGCCGGGCGGCCGAGCCGGTCCAGTTGACGGTTGCCCAGCCGCACCCTGGCGCGTCGCCGGATCAGCGCGGCCACCGTGCGCGCCGGCCGGACCGTCACCGACACCGAATCCAGGATCACCCGTTCGTCGGCGGTGAACGACCGGTGCACCCAGCCGTCGTCGGCGATGATGTCCGGCATCGGGAAGACCCGCTGGTGCCCCGCTTCGCTCAGCAGGTAGGCGCCCGCGCCGGCCAGGCCGGTCCGTGCACCCAGTAACCGTTGCAGCACAACGTGAAACCGGCGGGCGGCCGACGAAGCTCCGGTAAGATCGAAGTGCGGGGTGGGTGCGCAGGCCAGTGCGTCGTCCAGCGTCTTGACCATCAGCCGCACGTCGTCCGCGGTCAACTCGATGTCCGCGTCCAGGTAGAGGCGAGGGAACGCCCGGCATTCGGCGTCACCCAGCCGCAGTGCGTGCGCCTTGCCGGCCACCGGCGTCTCGACCACTCGGGCGCCCGCGGCCCTCGCGAGTGCCGCGGTGTCGTCGTGGCACGCGTTGGCCACCACGATCACGTCCAGCGAGCCGTCCATGAGGTGGCGCAGGCACCGCCCGATCACCGCGCGTTCGTCGTGGGCCGGAATCACCACGCTGGCCAGGGGAGTGGTCATGAGGTGAACACCGGCATCGGGGTGTCCGACCGCCAGCCGGCCGCCCATTCGTGCCGCCGCCGCCACACCGCGGTCCACCGGCCCGGCCTGCGCAGCACCCGCTCGCCCGCCGACCGCCACGCCACGCCGAACCGCAGCGCGGCCAGGCCGTAGCCGCGCCAGGGGCCCAGATGCAGCCGCACGACGGTGGCCCGGCCGGTCAGCACCAGCACGTCCCGGTTGGCCCTGTTGTCCGACGACGCGCCCACCGCGTGCACCACCACGGCGTCCGGCGTGATCGACGGCCGGAAGCCCGCTGCCGCGGCCCGTAGGCACAGGTCCTGGTCCTCGCCGTAGATCCGGTACATCTCGTCGAACCCGGCCAGCCGGTGCCACGTGTCGCGCCCGGTCAGCAGGAACCCGCCGCTGATCACGTCGACGTGCCGCACCGTGTCCCGCCGCCAGCTCCCCAGCGACTCCGGCGCCAGCCAGCGGTTGTGCCGGCCCAGCACGGACAGCCCGGCCGCCCAACTGGTCAGGCTCCACGGCGTGATGCGGCCGAAACAGCTACGCGGGTCGAGGTGCCCGGCCGGATCGAGCGACCGGCCGCCGACGATCCCGTCGGACGGGTGGGCCAGCAGGTGGTTGAGCAGGCTGTCGATCGCGCCCGGCTTGGGGCAGGCGTCCGGATTGAGCAGCAGGAGGTAGCCGCCGACGGCCCGCTCGACCGTCCGGTTGACGGCGAAACCGAAGCCGGTGTTACGGCCGAGCCGCACCACGGCACCCGGCCCGAGGAGATCTTCGGCCACGTCAGCGGCGTTGTCGGTCGATCCGTTGTCTGTGACCAGGATCTCGTACGGCACGTGCGGCGCGGCCGGACCGGTGATCGCGGTCAGGGTGCGCCCGAGTTCGGCAGCGGCGTTGTAACTCACCATGACAATGGAGACCGTCACGCCGTCGGCGCCTTGATCCATTGGGTAACCCCTACTTTCGGACCGACGGACTTCGCGTTGACCTGATCGGGTCGGATCGCGTTCTTGTTACATCGGTGCGGGTCGGCGGCCCCGCTGGCAGCATGTGCGCCATGCCCGCCACCGCCGTCCGTCGGCTGATCCTCCCGTTGACCGCGCCCGTCGGTTCGGTCCGTGCCGTGCGCCCCGAGCGGGACGTCGCCGTGCTCACGTACGACGACGGCCCGCAACCCGGCGGCACCGAACGAGTGCTGGCTGCCTTGGCCGAGGTGGGCGCGACGGCGACGTTCTTCATCCTGGTCGGCCGCGCCCGCCGCCACCCCGGCCTGCTCGCCGACGTGGTCGCCGCGGGCCACGAGATCGCCCTGCACGGTATCGACCACGTCCGGCTCACGGAGTTCTCCGCGGGCCAGGTCCGACGGCGCACCATCGACGGTCGCAAGGAGCTGGAAGACCTTGCCGGGCAACACATCCGCTGGTTCCGCCCGCCCTACGGCGCGCAGTACCCGACCACCTGGGCGGCCATCCGGTCCGCCGGCATGGAGTCGGTGGTCTGGTCCAACGAGGTGAACGACTGGGACGACGACCCGATAGCGGACATCGCCGCCCGCGCCGCAACGGTCCGCCGCGGCTCCGTCCTACTCCTGCACGACGGCTACGCCGACGCCACCGACGGCGTCGACGACGGCCCGGCACCCACGTTCGACCG
>DASXXM010000132.1:0-11682 GCA_036503065.1 Pseudonocardiaceae bacterium
GCAGCTCCTGCGCGAAGTCGGCGCCCGCGGGGATGGACTCGCAGTCCAGGAACACGTGCTCGTTGCCGAACTGCCGGGCCAGCTCGGTGTAGAGCAAGGCACCGTAGCTGTCGCTGTCCTCGCCCCGGTAGTTGATGAACACACCGCGTGTCACTACGCCCCCTGGGTGAGCATGGTCCGCTGTTCAGCGTAGGGGTCCTGGGTGGAACGGGTGCCCAGATGGCGGGATGTCCTTAGTTTGGCCAGTTGTTGGCCGGGTGGCTCGATGTTTCGGCCGGTTGGGGACCTGCTTGTGTTGGTGTCGTGCTACTTGGCCAGGCGGGGTAGTAGGGCCGAGGACACCGTGACCATGAACGCGGCCGCGACGATCAGCACCAGGAAGTCCGTGGCGAACGCGGCCGGGGTGCCGATCAGTAGGCCCCGCAACGCATCCACCTCGTAGCCGAGCGGATTGACGCGGTTGATCACCTGGAGCCAGCCGGGCATCAGGCTCACCGGGTACAGGGCGTTCGAGCCGAAGAACAGTGGCATGGTGATGGCCTGGCCGATGCCCATCAGCCGGTCGCGGGTCAACACCAGGCCGGCGATCGTGATGGACAGGCAGCAGAAGAATGCCGAGCCGAGGATCACCACGACGCACATTGCCAGCAGCCGCAACGGATTCGCCGTCAGGCCGACACCGAGGACGGCCGCGAGTACCAGCACCACCAACGCCTGCACCAGCGCGCGCACGCCGGCGGCGAACGCTTTGCCGGTGACCAGCGCGATCCGGGGGGTCGGCGTGACGAGCAGCTTGGCCAGCACGCCCGCGTCGCGCTCCCAGATGATCTGGATGCCGTAGAAGATCGAGATGAACAGGGCCGACTGGGCCAGGATGCCGGGTGCGAGGTAGTCGAGGTAGGGCACCTTGCCGGTCGGGATGGCGCGCAGGCGGGTGAACGTCTCGCCGAAGATCAGCAGCCACAGGGCGGGCTGGATCGCCCTGGTGATCAGTTCGGTTCGGTCGTGTCGCAGCTTCTGCAGTTCGACCAGGCACATCGTGCCGGTCCGGGCCAGGACGAGGCCGGCGAAGCCGAACCTGCGCGGGCGGGTCGCGGGGCCGTCAGCCGAGGCGGCGAGCGGTACGTCGAGCGGAGCGGACATCGCGCATCCTTTCCCCGGCGCCTGCGCCGAGGTCGTCGCCGGTGGTGGCCCGGAACACGTCGTCGAGCGTTGCGTCGTCGCCGACCATCGCCTTGAGTTCGGTGGGGGTGCCTTCGGCGCGGATCCGGCCGCGGTGCATCAGGGCGATCCGGTCGCACTGCTGGTCGGCTTCGTCCATGTAGTGCGTGGTGACCAGCACGGTCATGCCGGTGTCGGCGCGGACCTGGTTGATCCGTTCCCACACGCTCGCCCGGCCGATCGGGTCGAGGCCGATGGTCGGCTCGTCCAGCACGAGCAGTCGCGGCGCGCTGACCAGTGCCTGCGCCAGTTCCAGCCTGCGGATCATGCCGCCGGAGTACGTACTGGCGGTGCGATCGGCCACATCGGACAGTGCGACCGACGCGAGCGCGTCGGCGACCGCGGCCTTCCGCGCCGACCGCGGCACGTCGAACAGCCGCGCGAACAGGGCCACGTTCTCCCGGCCGGTCAGCGCGCCGTCGGCGGACAACTGTTGCGGCACATAGCCGATCAGCCGTCGCACGTCCAGCTTGCGCCGGGCGACGTCCACACCGAACACACCGATGGCACCCGGTGGCGCCGGCAGCAGCGTGGTGATCATGCGGATGGTGGTGGTCTTCCCGGCACCGTTGGGGCCCAGCAGGCCGAACACCGAGCCTGCCACGACGTCGAGGTCGACGTCGTCCACCGCGACCGTCTCGCCGAAACTGTGGCGCAGCCCGACGCAGTGCACGGCAAGTCGGTCACCCATCGACGGTGTCCCTTCGGTCCAAATCGGACAGCAGCGCACGCAGCGCGGGCAGCGCGGCGGCGATGGCCGCGCGATCCGCCGGGGACAGCCCTGCGATGCCGGTGCCGACCAGTTCGGCCCGCGCCGTGCGCCATTCGGCCAGCCGTTTCGTGGCCTCCTCCGCCGGGTACAGCCGGATCGCCCTGCGGTCGTCCGGATCGATCTCCCTGATCAGCATGCCGAGATCGGTGAGCTGGTTGACCAGCGTGCTCACCGAGTTGGGCGCGAGGTGCAGCTCACGGGCGGCCGCCGCGACACCGATGCCGGGCCGGTCCTGCGCGACGCGCAGCAGTTCGATCTGGGCGCCGCGCAACTGTGGACCGATCCCCTTCGGGCGCAGCTCACGACGCACCTGCCGGCGCATCGCGGCCATGGTGGTCATCAGCTCGTCGCCGATGGCCACGGGATCGGTTGTCACGTCGCCCATGGTAGCTCCTAGTGAGAGTTACTCCTAGTGAGAGCTGCAACTCACCCGGCAGTGACAGTGCCGGGTATGGACGACGTGCGCAATGACCCAGAAGTCGGGTAATCAGCCGGGGCAGTCGGATTTGGCCAACCGCAACGAGAACGACGTGACCGTGCCGGTGCCGTCGAGCCCGAACACGTAGATCGCAGCCGGGTTCCCGCTCACGTGCACGGTCGCCGTGCCACGCGACACGTCCAACTGGGGATACGCCTGGGCGAGGAGTTCCTCGGGCGAGCCGACCCCGATACCCTCCGGGGTGCGCGTCAGCGGGTCGCCGTTCAGCTCGACCACCCCCTCGCTCAGACTGACCAGCACCCTCAGCTTGCCCCGGACCGGCACGGCCGACGTGGCCGCCCCGGAGGCCCCCGGCGGTGTCCGCACGACGTACGTCCCGGTGAGCACCGTCGTGTAGCGCAGGCAGCCCGCGGACACCGGCGACGCCGGTGCCTTGTAGAACAGCCCGGCCGCGATCGCCTTGTCCAACGGCAGGCCCAGCGTCAGCTTGTCGTAGCCGTCGGGCCCCAGCACGAACAGCACGCCGTCCGCCAGCGGCAACGGCGCGGTGGCGGGCGCCGTCGTTGGCGTCGCGGGCGGGACGGTCATGGTCAGCACCGGTCCGGCCGCCGCGGGCACCGTGCTCGGCCTGCCGATGCCACCGAGCGTGAGGCCTGCGGAGACGACGGCCACCACCGCGAGCACGCCGCCGGCCGCGGTCAGCGCCACCCGATTGCGCCTGCGCCGCCGGGCCCCGGCCACCACGGCCGCGCCGGCGTTCCGGGCGACCGGCAGGTCGAGGCGCTCGTCGGCGAACAGCCGACGCAGTTCCTCGTCCAGGTCCGGCTCGTCGCGCTCGTTCATCTGTCCCCCCTCCCCTCGGCCAGCACGCCCAGTCTGGTGCGCAACGTCGCCATCGCCTTGTTCGCCTGGCTCTTGACCGTGCCCTTGGCGATGCCCAGTGTCCGCGCGATCTCGGCCTCGGACAGGTCCTCGTAGTAGCGCAGCACGATCACCGCGCGCTGCCGGGGCGGCAGGGCCCGCATGGCCTGCCACAGCGGCTCGTCCGCGAACCGGTCGGGCTGCCACACCGCGGACGTTTCCGGCAGGTCCGCGACCAGGTTCTCCCGCCGCGTCCGGCGCCACCGGCTGACGTGCGCGTTGGCCATGGCGCGCCGGGCGTAGGCCAGCGGGTCGCCGGTGCGGCGGACCACCGTGGCCCAGCGCGCGCCGATCCGCTCCAGCACACCCTGGACCAGGTCGGCCGCGTCGTGCGGATTGCCGGCCAGTGCGTGGCCGTAGCGCAACAGGCCGGGCAGCGCGGCACGCACGAACTCGGCGAATTCTTCGTCCGGCGCGTCCTGGCGGGCCGGCGTCGTGGGGTCCGCCCAGTCGGTGTCGGCGACAGCGGGCAACGCCGCTGTCGTCGGCATGGCTGCGACCACCACCGGACTCCCTCCCGGCTTCCGGTCGGCAGCCGTCAGGAAGAACACGCGCCGCCGGGGGCTCAGGTTGCCCTGGCCTGCGCCAGCGCGGCCGGCAGCTGGAACGTGCCGTCGGCCCGCGACGGAAACTCCAGGACGCTCAGCACGGCGGACATCGAGATCGGGCCGTAGACGTGCGGGAACCACGGGCCGCCGGGCTGCGGCGGGTCGCCCGGCTCCCACCGGACCGGCACGGTCAGCAGGGCCGGGTCGATCACCATCAGGAGCAGGTCGGTGCGGCCTGCGTACCGTTCGTTGGCCGGCAGATGCACGGTGCCCGGGTCGGAACAGTGCGTGAAACCCACATCGGCCAGCGACGGCGCGCGGTACTCGCCGTCGGCAACGCACTCCGACAGTTCGTTCCGGCTGATGATGTGCAGGATCACGTTGTACACAGCTCCTGTGGACAGCCCTGTGGACAGCTGACGTTAGTTGTGGACAGGTCAGCGCAGTGTGACCTGACGGCCGCGCAACCCGTCCCTGGCCCGGCGCTCGGCCTCGGTGGTCGGCTCGTCGGCCAGCGATGCGACGGCCGCCGCCAGCCGCTCGCCGAGCGCCTTCGCAGGCTCGTCCCATTCGCGGGCGTGCATCTCACGGTCCAGGTCCCACACCGGCACCAGCAGGCCGTGCGCCCGGAACGACCCGGCATACCGGGAGCCCTCGCCCAGGTCCAGCTCGCCGCGCACGGAGAGCCGGGCCAGCCCGGCGAGCAGCTCCTCCTCCGGCTCCGGCCGCACCCAGCGCAGGTGCGCCCGCTCGCCCGCGTCCACCCAGTAGGCGGCGCGCACGCCGTCCGCGGTGAGCCGGTCGGTGGGCATGATGGCCGCGTTGGCCCGTTCCAGCGACAGCGCGACGTCGCCGGTCGGCTCGTCCGCGTCGGTCGGGAGCCACCAGCCGAAGTCGGCGTGTAGCTCGGGCACCAGTTCTGCCTTGGGATCGACCAGGTCCACCAGCCGGTCCACGGCGTCCGGGTCCGCGTCGATCGGGCCGACGACCGACAGCACGGCGCCGGGCTCCGCGGTCAGTGCCCAGCGGATCGAGCGGGCCACGTCCCGGCCGATGTCACCCGATCGGGTCTGCACCTGCATGCCGACGAAGGCCACGCCGTCCGACCGGACCAGGCTCGCGGCCGCCATCGGCAGCACGGTGGCCAGTGTCACCGCACGGTCGGCCGACACCAGCAGCGGCAGCGGCACGGTCGCCGACG
Organism: Pseudonocardiaceae bacterium; assembly: GCA_036503065.1. Classification (GTDB taxonomy): domain Bacteria; phylum Actinomycetota; class Actinomycetes; order Mycobacteriales; family Pseudonocardiaceae; genus DATEPR01. The sequence goes on from DASXXM010000132.1 coordinate 5,103, forward strand.
GCACGAACTCGCGCAGCGCCACCAGCTCGCACTCACCCGCGAGCCCGTCGAACGGACGGCTCACCGCCACGTCCACCGGGCCGCCCGCCGCGCCGTGGCAGGCCTTGTAGCGTCGGCCCGACCCGCACGGGCAGGGCTGTCGGGGGTTGAGCCCGTCGCGTTGCTTCGGCTCGGCCTTGACCGCCGCCCGCTTGGCCACGTGGTTCTCCTTGTCGACGACTGCCGGTTGGGTGTGTTCGGGAGGTTAGCCCGCCAACCGGGCGCGGGTGTCGGCCGGGGAGTTCGTGGCCAGGTGACGCACGCCGAGGCGCCGGCACAGTGCCACGTCGGCCGCGTCGTCGACGGTCCAGCAGTACGTGTCGTGGCCCCGCGCCATGGCGCGTGCCACGTAGTCGGGATCGCGCCGCAGCAGGTGGATGCCCGGTCCGGTCAGGTCGGCCCACGGCGGCAGCGAACCGTCCGCGAGGCCGCCCCCCAGCCGGTTGAGCAGCAACACCGTGGGCAGCCGCGGCGCGTCATCCCGGATGCGGCGGATCGCCGTGGACCAGAACGACATCACCACGATGCGGGAGTCGGCCCTGGTCGCCGGCCGCGCGAAGCCGTGGCGGGCCAGCAGGGCCACCAGCTTCGCCTCGACGAGGGCGCCGTAGCGGACCGGGTGCTTGGTCTCCACGAACAGCCGGGTGTCCGGTGCCAGGTCCGCGAGCAGGCCGAGCAGTGCGGCCAGGGTCAGCGGGCCGGCCCGCTGACTCGTCCGTTCGATCACCAGGTCGTCCGCTGACTCGGGGAGCTCGTCGTACCAGCCGCCGAAGTCGAGGCGCGACATATGGTCCATGGTCAGCGTGCTGACCACACCGCGGCCGTCGGATGTCCGGTTGACGGTCCGGTCGTGCACGCACACCAGTTCGCCGTCCCTGGTCAGCCGGACATCGCACTCCAGGCCGTCCGCGCCGTGCTCGATGGCCAGCGCGTAGGCGGCCAGGGTGTGCTCCGCGCGGTGCGCGGAGGCGCCCCGGTGCGCGATGACCTCGGGTCGCACTAGCGGACGGCGCCCGACGGGCGGGCGCGGCGCAGCGTCGGCTCCGGCGCGCCGGTCACGCTGACCACCCGCGACCGCTGGTTGGCGCGGACCGAGCCGGGGGCCAGCAGCGCGGTGATCGCGCCGAGCACGAACACGGTCAGCACCGCCACCGCGACGGCCAGCACGTCGGTGGCCGCGTACCAGACCACACCATTGGCATGCGCCGCGACGCCGGAACGCAGGCCCAGCGCGACGGTGGTGACCGCGGCTGCCTCGCCAGCGGCCCACACCAGCCACCAGACCAGCACCAGCCGCGATGGCCGCAACCGGTCCCGGCCGGTCCGGCCCAACGCCATGTGCTCCAGTTCGGCCAGCACCGAGCCCGCCACGAACAGGTTGAACCCGGGCAGCAGCACACCCAGCAACGCCTGCCAGTCCGGGCGGGCAGGCTCCGTGCCGGCCACCGTCGCGGCCAGCTCGCGGGCGGTCAGCAGCCAGCGCGGCACCAGCACCAGCGCGATCACGCCGGTGACCGCGGCCAGCGCGGCACCGGTGTTCACCAGCGCGTCGGAGATCGCGACCACCTGGCCGGGCAGCGCCTCGGACCGGCCGAGCACCAGCAGCACGTAGCGCCAGACCTCACCGCCGGCCGCCAGGAACGCCGAGATCGCGACCATCCACAGCACCGCGACGGCCATGTGCGCGTGCCGAACCAGCAGCGCGGGGGTGCCCGGCCTGCGGGCCGTGGTGCCCGGCACGGACGTCGGCTCCCGCCAGCCGAGCCGGGGCAGGCCCCAGCGCGGCACGGTCCGATAGGCGGGCGGGCCGGCATAGCGGAATCGGCGCGGGCCCGGCCGGCCGGCCGGGATCGGGCCGGATGGCGGACTGGCCACCCAGGTCGTGCGCTGACCCGGATACGTCACGGCGTCAGATGATCTCGGGCGCGGCGCCGGTCAGCTCAGCGACCAGCGGGTAGCCGGCCGCGGCCCAGGACTGCATGCCGCCGTCGACGTTCACCGCCGTCCAGCCGTTCGAGTTGAGGTACGCGGTGGCCCTGGCGGACCGGCCGCCGGCACGGCAGATCACGTACAGGCTGCCGTCCGACGGGAGGTCGGCCAGCCGGCCGGAGATCTCGCCCATCGGGATGTGCACCGCCTGCGGGGCATGGCCCGCAGCCCACTCGTCGTCCTCGCGGACGTCGAGCAGCACGGCGTCGGCCGGCAACTCGGGGGCCAGTTCGGACACGGACACGCTGGGCACGGACTGCGGGTTCACACCATTGATGTTGCCATGACATGGCGCCCCCGTGCGCGCGGGTTCGGCCGCCGCACCTCAACGATGGTGCCGGCCGTCCACCGGCCGGTCCGGCGGACTCGCGCCGCCGAAGCGGGCCACGTCCCGGTCCCGGATGAAGCCGAGCGGATCGGGCGCGTGCAGGCGCAACAGAATGCGGCTCACGTCGTCGGGCACCCGGCTCTGGGTGGCGAGGCTGCCGAGGAACACCGCGGCGAACGCGACCGGCACGGTGATCAGGGCGGGCTGGATCACCGGCCACGGCGCCCAGGAACCCGTGTACCTGCTGATGATGTTGAGCACCAGCGCGACCAGCACCAGCCCGCCGCCGATGATCATCCCGGCGGCCGCGCCGACCCAGGTCAGCCTGCGCCACCAGATGCCGATCACCAGGACCGGGCAGAACGTCGACGCGGCCAGCGCGAACGACAGCCCCACGCTCAGCGAGATGTCGGTCTGCGGCAGCGTCAGCGCCAGAATGAGCGGGATGACGGCGGCGATCACCGTCGCCCACCGGAAGTCCCGCACCCGGCCGGGGAACACCTCGGTGGATACCACGCCCGCGATGCTCACCAGCAGACCTGACGACGTGGACAGGAACGCGGCGAACGCGCCCGCCACGATCACCGCCCCCACGATCTCGCCGCCCATCCCGGGCAGCAGCTTGCTGGGCAGCAACAGGATCGCGGCGTCCGTCTGACCGGTGACCAGCAGTTCCGGTGTGTACAACCGGGACAGCGCGCCCAGCATGGTCGGAAACAGGTAGAACAGGCCGAGCAGCAGCAGCACGTGCAGCGTGGTGCGGCGGGCGGCCCGGCCGTTCGGGTTGGTGTAGAAGCGAACCAGCACGTGCGGCAGGCCCATCGTGCCCAGGAACAGCGCGATGATCAGCGAATACGTGCTGAACAGTGCCGAGATCCCGCCGGACTGCGGGGTCAGCCACGCCGCGTTGGTCTCCGGCGAGTCCGTCGGCGTCGGCGAGTACGAACCGGGCGGGAAGACCAGTTTGGTGTGTGCGGCCACCTTGTACGGGATGCCCGGGTTCATCAGCAGCGGGCCGCCCGCCGGAAAGTCGTTGACCGTGCCGGACGCCTGCACCCGCACCGGTTCCTTCACCTGCAGCTGCACTGTCACGGGCACCGTGACCGTCATGCCGTGCGGGAACACCGGCGGCCCGGTCGAGGACAGCGAGTCCGGCGGGTGGCCGCCGACGAAGACCACCACCAACACGAACGTGGGCAGCGCGAGCGCGACCAGCTTGACCCAGTACTGGAACGCCTGCACCACGGTGATCGACCGCATCCCGCCGCCGAACGCGTTCACCGTGACCAGCACGATCACCAGCGCCATGCCCACCCACGGCGGCACCGGCATGATCGTGGACAACGTGAGCCCGGCGCCCTGCAACTGCGGCACCAGGTACAGCACGCTGATCACCACCACGAACACCGTGCACAGCCGGCGCAGCGCCGTGGAACCCAGCCGGGCCTCCGCGAAGTCGGGCAGCGTGTAGGCGCCGGAGCGGCGCAGCGGCGCGGCCACGAACAGCAGCAGCGCCAGATACCCGGCGGTGAAGCCGACCGCGTACCAGAGCGAGTCGACGCCGTCCTTGAGGATCAACCCGGCGATGCCGAGGAACGACGCGGCGGACAGGTACTCGCCGGTGATCGCGGCGGCGTTGCGTCGAGAGCGCACGATCCGCCGGGCCACCAGGAAGTCCGGGGTGGTGTTGGCCAGCCGGGAGGAGTGGAAGCCCAGGTAGAACGTGGTCGCACCGATCAGGCCGATGCCGACGACGGCGCTGGTGTTCAGTTCCACGGCCTATGCACCTGGGCGGGATGGTTGGGACAAGCTCTGCGGTGTCGGGCGGTCAGCTCTCCACCATGTTCACGAAGTCCTTCTCGTGTCGCTCGGCCAGCCGGTTGTAGAGCAGGCCGATCGCGAACAGTATGGGAAAGGGTAGGACCCCCAGGATCAGCCACGGCAACCGGACGCCGAACACCGACGTGTTGGCGAACCGCGGCGACAGGTAGAACGCCAGCGGCAGGCTGCCGAAGATCACCGCGGTCACCAGGGCCAGCCACAACGCCATCTTCAGCTGGGCGCGAACCAGGTTGCGTACCAGCGCCTCGCCGACGCTGGTCTGCTCCTCCAGTTCGGTCATCACGCGCACCACGGTCACGGGGTTCCGGGAGTCGTTGAGCACCACGCGCTTGCGGCGCGGCTTGCGCGCGGACACCGACTTGGGGGCCTCGGTATGCTCGTCGTCCGGCGGCCTGGTGCCGCCGGAGTGCCTGCTCATCCGCCCCAGCCGTTCTTCGGTGCCCGCACCAGCTTGTCCTTGAGCTGGCGGGTGTGCCTACGGCTGACCGGGAGTTCCTTCTCGTTGTCGCCGATCACCACCGTGTAGCCGGACGCGCCCATCTTCAGCTCGGTGATCAGCGACAACGCCACCAGGAACGAGCGGTGGATGCGCACGAACCCGGCCTCGCCCCAGCGTTCCTCCAACTGCGCCAACGGAATCCGCACCAGGTGTGAACCATCCGACGTGTGCAGCCGTGCGTAGTCGCCCTGCGCCTCCACCCAGCGCACCGCGGCGCGCGGCACCAGTTTCGTGGTGCCGGCCAGTTCCACCGGGATCACCTCGTCGTCGCCCGGCTCCGGGCTCAACGCGCTGCCACCGTTGGCGGCGGCCGGGGCGCGCTTGGCCAGCACCCGCTCCACGGCCTTGTCCAGCCGTTCCTGCTTGAGCGGCTTGAGCACGTAGTCCACCGCGCCCAGGTCGAACGCGGTGACCGCCTCGTCCCCGATGCCCGTCACAAACACGAGTGCCGGCGGCGGCTTGAGCTGCGCCAACACCCTGGCCAGCTCCACACCGGACAGTCCGGGCATGTTGATGTCGATGAACACGGCGTCGACGGGGGGCAGCTTGGCGCGCTTGCGCACCACGACCTCGGGATCGCTGCCGCCGACCACGCCGAGCGCCTCGGCCGCGTCACCGGCGGACAGGGCCCGGCGCACGTGCTGGTTGCGCTCCAGCATGTAGGCCAACTCGTTCAAGCCGTGCGGCTCGTCATCCACGGCCAACACGACGAGACCTGGGGTGCCGTCACGAGTACTCACTGTGACGCGAATACTGCCCACCTGGGGGCTGGATTGTCCACTGTCAATCTACCCCCGGGTGGGTGAGACTCGTCCTACCGGCATCGGCAAGTGTCCTTGTCGCAGGTCGGATCGGTTCTGTTGACCCGATCCGGGCCGTCAGAGACCGAAACGTGACCACGTGGCGCGCTGTTCCAACAGGTCCAACAGAGCCAGTACCTGGTCGCCTGGCGCGCCGCCGAGGCCGAGTCGGGCCGCGGCGCCGCCGACCCCGATCCGGGCCAGCACCGAACGACGCGGCTCGACCGACACCACGTGCGCGTTCGGATACCGCTTGTCCAGCACGCCACGCAGCGTGCCCAAGCCGTCCACCAGGCCCAGTTCGACCGCTTTCGCGCCGGTCCAGACCTCGCCGGAGAACAGGTCGTCGGTGGCGCCGGTCAGCTTGTCGCCGCGCCGCTCCCGCACCCAGGCCACGAACTGCTCGTGCAGTTCGCCCTGCAGCCCGGCCAGCCACGCCACGTCCTCCTGGCGCTCCGGCCGGAACGGGTCGAGCCGGACCTTGCGGGTACCAGCCGTGTGCACCCGGCGCTCCACGCCGAACCGCTCCAGCAGCCCGGCCACGCCGAACCCGGCGGACACCACGCCGATCGAGCCGACCAGCGACGTGGCGTGCGCGTAGATCTCGTCCGCGGCACAGGCCAGCCAGTAGCCGCCGGACGCGGCCACGTCCTCGCAGAACCCGAGCACCGGCACCCTGGCCTCGGCGGCCAGCCCGCGAATCCGCTCCGCGACCATCGCCGACTGGGTCGCCGCGCCACCGGGCGAGTTCACCGCGAGCGCGACGCAGACCAGCCGATCGTGGTGGAACGCCCTGGTCAGCGCGGACTCCACCGCGCCGAGATTGATCGAGCCGCGCCCGATCGGGGTGGCCGCCGGCGAGATCACCCCGTGCAGCTTCACCACCGCGACGACCGGCCGCCGATCGACCCGGTCGCCGACCACCGGCAGCTTCGTGATCCAGTTGTCCGTCGAGTTCATGGCCCCGTTCATGAGATGAGCCTACGGATGCGGTGTCAGGTCACGATGTTGATCTGGCTCACCCCGGAGTCGGCCAGCGGGTTGTCGAACGAGGCGTGCCGGCCGGGCTCGCTGTCGTCCGAG
>DASXXM010000133.1:0-13034 GCA_036503065.1 Pseudonocardiaceae bacterium
AACCTGCTGAAGAAGAACGCGGCACTGGACCTGAACTCCGTGTGGTCCGTACTGGACAGCGTCGCGCAGCAGGGCACCGACCAGGTTGTCTTCAACTTCAAGGCGCCCGCGGTGCCGTACTTCTTCTACATCGCCGACCAGATCGCGATCGTCCCGCAGCACGTCTGGTCGACCGTCGCCGACCCGGTGCACTACGTCGACGCCAAGCCGGTGGCCACCGGCGCGTACGAGGTGAACCCCTGCACCCCGCAGAACATCACCTTCACCGCCAACAAGAACTACTGGCAGCCCGGCCTGCCCAAGGTCGCCAAGGTGCTGTACCCGGCGTTCACCTCCAACGACCCGGCCAACAACTACCTCGCCACCGGCCAGGCCCAGTGGGGCAGCCAGTTCATCCCGAACATCGATGCCTTCTACGCCAAGAAGAGCCCGGACCACCACTACTGGTTCCCGCCGATCGCCCAGGTTTCGCTGTTCCCGAATGAGAAGGTCGCACCGCTGAACGACCCGGTCGTCCGCAAGGCGCTCGCACTGGCCGTGGACCGCAACAAGGCGTCCAGCGTCGGCGAGTACGGCTACGAGCCGCCCGGCAACCAGATGGGCATCGTCACCCCGACGTACCAGAGCTGGGTCGACCCGGCCGCCCAGTCGGCGGCGGCCGCGTTCAACTACAACCCGACCAAGGCGTCGTCGATGCTCGAGGCGGCCGGCTACCACAAGGGTTCGGACGGCATCTACGTCTCGCCGGCCGGCAAGCGCCTGTCCTTCCACGTGATCAACCAGGGCGGCTACTCCGACTGGGTGGCCACCATGCAGGTGGTGATCCAGGGCGCCAAGGCAGCGGGCATCGAGATCATTCCGGACAACCTGTCGTCCAACGACTACAACGACAAGTTGTTCAACGGCAACTTCGATCTCGCGTACTACGGCGAGACCGGCGGACCGTCGCCGTACTACGAGCTGCGGCAGTGGCTCTACTCGGCGAACAGCGCCCCGATCGGCCAGCAGGCGTCGACGAACTTCGAGCGCTACAGCGACCCGCAGACCGACGCGCTGCTCGACCAGTACGGCCAGACCACCGATCTGGCCCAGCAGAAGCAGATCATCGCCAAGCTGGAGCAGGTCGTGCTGACACAGGTGCCGGTCATCCCGGTCACCGAGTCGGTCGACTGGTACCAGTACGACACGTCGCACTTCACCGGGTGGCCGACGCCGCAGAACCAGTTCGCGCTGCCGGCCGCGTTCCAGGTGCCGGACATGGGCATCGTGCTGCTGCACCTGTCGCCCAAGTAACCGCACACCGCCGCACAATCAGGTAAGAGGTCCGCAGGGTGAGTAACGGGAGCCTGTCGTGAGGTACCTAATTCGTCGCCTGGGGTTCTTCGTGCTCACCCTGTGGGCCGCCCTGACGATCAACTTCCTGATTCCGCGGCTGATGCCGGGGAGCCCGGCCACCGCGATCCTGGCCCGGTTCCACGGCCGGCTCTCGCCGACGGCGCTGCACGCGATCGAGGCGTCGCTCGGCATCAACACCAACCAGGGCATCGTGTCGCAGTACTTCCAGTACATCGGCAACACGGTGACGCTGAACTTCGGCGATTCGGTGCAGTCCTTCCAGCCGGTGGCCAAGATCGTCGCCCAGGCGATCCCGTGGACACTGGCCCTGGTCGGCATCACCACGATCGTCGCGTTCATTCTCGGCACCGGGATCGGCGCGCTCGCCGCGTGGAAGCGTGGCGGCAAGCTGGACAGCGTGCTGCCGCCGGTGTTCGTGGTCGGCACCGGGCTGCCCTACTTCTGGGTCGGCATGATCCTGATCATCCTGTTCGCCGAGATCAACCCGTGGCTGCCGGTGGCGTTGGGCATCGACCCCGGCATCGACGTCGGCTTCAACTGGCCCGCCATCAGCAACATCCTGCAGCACGCCATCCTGCCGGCCGCGGCCCTGCTGATCACGTCGATCGGCGCGTGGGTGCTGACGATGCGCAACACCATGGTCACCACGCTGGCCGAGGACTACATCCGGATGGCGCGGGCCAAGGGCCTGCCCAATCGCCGGATCATGGTCGACTACGCGGCCCGCAACTCGATCCTGCCCAACCTGACCGGCTTCGCCATGTCGCTCGGTTTCGTGGTCAGCGGCGCGGTGCTGGTCGAGGACGTCTTCAACTATCCCGGTGTCGGCTTCATGCTGGTGCAGGCGGTGCAGAACGAGGACTTCCCGCTCATGCAGTGCCTGTTCCTGTTGATCACCGTCGCGGTGCTGGTCGCCGTGCTGCTGGCCGACATCGCGACCGCCCTGCTCGACCCCCGTACCCGGACCCAGAGGTAGCTCCGATGGCGACCATAGACGTGTCAGCCGGTGTCGACGAGGCGCCCGCGCACGTGACCAGTGGCAAGTCCGGGAACAACCGACGCCGGTCCGGCGGCAACCTCTGGCGCGCGATCCGGTCCAACGGCAAGGCAACGGCAGGCCTGATCATCCTGGGGGCGTTCGTCGTGCTGGCGATCATCCCGCAGTGGCTCGCGCCGGGCGATCCGGGCGCGGAGATCTTCGGCCGGATGGAGGGACCGAGCGGAGCGCACCTGCTGGGCACCACCGCCTACGGGCAGGACATCCTGTCCGAGGTGATCTGGGGTGCCCGGCCGGCACTGCTGATCGCCATCGTGGCGGGCCTGTTCGCGACGGTGCTCTCGGTGCTCATCGGCGTGACGGGTGCCTATCTCGGCGGCATCGCGGACGACCTGCTCAACCTGCTCACCGACGTGTTCCTGGTGATCCCGACCCTGCCGCTGGTCATCGTGATCGCCGCGTACGCCTCCAGCCACAGCCTGAGCGTGCTCATCATCGTGCTGGTGATCACCGGCTGGTCCTACGGCGCCCGGCAGTTGCGGTCCCAGGCGCTGTCGCTGCGCAACCGGGACTTCCTGCAGGCGGCCAAGGTTCGCGGCGAGAAACGCTCCTACATCATCGTGTTCGAACTGCTGCCGACGATGACCTCGCTGATCGTGGCCAACTTCCTCGGCGCCGCCCTGTACTCCATCCTCACCGCGTCCGGCCTCGAGTTCCTCGGTCTCGGCAACACGGCCAGTGTCGACTGGGGCACGATGCTGTACTGGGCGCAGAACAACGAGGCCCTGCAGACCGGCCAGTACCTGTGGGCGGCCGTCCCCGGCCTGTGCATCGCGGCGCTGGGCACCGCGTTCGCCCTGTTGAACAACGCCTTCGACGAGATCAGCAACCCCGCCCTGCGACCGGTTCGGAGGATCCGTGTCAAGCGAACCCATTCTTGAAGTCCGCGACCTGACCGTCGAATACGCGGTGGCGCGGGGCTCGGTGGGCGCGGTCGACCGGGTCAGCCTCGACGTTTCCGCCGGCGAGTTTCTCGGCGTCGTCGGCGAGTCCGGCTGCGGCAAGTCGACCCTGCTGTTCGCGATCGCCCAGCTGCTCACGCCGCCTGCCGCGATCACCGCGGGCAGCGTGGTCTTCAAGGGCAACAACCTCGTCGGCATGACCGACAAGCAGCTCGCCGCGACCCGGTGGCAGGACATGTCCGTGGTCATGCAGAGCGCGATGAACGCGTTCAACCCGGTGAAGACGATCGGCGCGCAGTTCAAGGACGCCATCCTGGCGCACCGGAAGTGGTCTCGCGAGCAGTTGCGGCAGCGGTCCGCCGAGGTGCTGCGGCTGGTCGGCATCGACCCGATCCACGTGCGGAGCTATCCGCACCAGCTCTCCGGCGGCATGCGGCAGCGCGCGATGATCGCGATGGCGCTGCTGTTCACACCGGACCTGATCATCATGGACGAGCCGACGTCCGCGCTGGACGTGGTCGCGCAGCGGTCGCTGATGGTGCAGATCAAGGAACTGCAACAGAAACTGGGCTTCGCGGTCGTCTTCGTCACGCACGACATGTCGTTGGTGAGCCACTTCTCCGACCGGCTGATCGTGATGTACGCGGGGCAGGTGGCCGAGGAGGGCAGCACCCGCACGGTGTTCGACTCGCCCGCCCATCCCTACAGCAAAGGACTGCTGGAGGCGTTCCCGTCCATCCGCGGTCCGCGCGTGCACATGACCGGCATTCCGGGCAACCCGCCGGAGCTGATCGATCCGCCGCCCGGGTGCCGGTTCAGCCCCCGCTGCCCGGTCGTGATGCCGGAGTGCGTCGAGATCGAGCCCGCGCTGTACGCCGTGGGCGATGTCGAGGTGCGGTGTCTGCGGCACGCGAAGGGTGCGGTCCATGTCTGAGCCCCTGCTGCGCACCGACAAGCTGACGCGACACTTCACCATCGGCAACGCGTTCTCCCGCACCAATTTGCACGCGGTGGACAACGCGGACCTGGTGATCAACGAGCGCGAGATCGTCGCGCTGGCGGGCGAGAGCGGCAGCGGCAAGAGCACCATCGCCCGACTGCTCGCCATGGTCTACCAGCCGACGTCCGGCGAGATCTACTTCCGCGGCAAGCCGTTGTCACAGCTGAAGTCCCGCAGGGACGTCATGGCGTACCGCGGCGAGGTGCCGATGGTCTTCCAGGACCCGTTCAGCTCGCTCAACCCGGCGTACCGGATCTCGCACGGCATCCTGCGCAGCCTGAAACTGCACCGGCCGGACCTGTCCGCCGACGAGCAGCGCGCCGAGGCGGAGCGGGTGCTGGAGGTCGTCGGCCTGACACCGCCGTCGGAGGTGCTGGACAAGTACCCGTACGAGTTCTCCGGCGGCCAGCGGCAGCGGGTCGGCTTCGCGCAGGCCCTTGCCTGTCGCCCCAAGCTGATCCTGGCCGACGAGCCGGTGTCCATGTTGGACGTCTCGATTCGGATCGGCCTGCTGAACCTGATGGCGGGCCTCCGCGAGAAGGAGGGCGTGTCGTTCCTCTATATCACACATGATATAGCAAGCGCCCGGTACGTGGCCGACCGGCTGGTGATCATGTACGGCGGCCACATCGTGGAGACCGGACCCACCGAGGAGGTCCTGCGCAACCCGAAACACCCCTACACGCAACTGCTGCTGTCCGCGGTGCCGGACCCGCGCGCACCGCTCAACGTGACCGCGGAGACCGACCGGGGCGAGCCGCCCAAGGTGATCAACCCGAAGCCCGGCTGCCGGTTCCGCGGGCGCTGCCCGCTCGTCGTCGACCTCTGCTCCGAGGTCACGCCGGAGCCGAGATTGTTGGCGCCGCGCCATTCCGCGGCCTGTCATGTGGCCACAGTGGATTCGTCGGTCGGCGCGCTCGTTGGTACGAACGAAGAGGATGTGACCGAATGAAGCTCGTCGTCGTGGGTGGCGGTTCCACGTACACCCCGGAACTGGTGGACGGCATCGCCCGGCTGGCGCAGACGCTGCCGGTGCGGGAACTGGTGCTGGTGGACCCGGACGAACTCCGGCTGGACCGGGTCGGCGGGATCTCCGCGCGCATCATGGCCGCCTACGGCCATCCGGCCACGGTCCGCGGCACCACCGACCTGGACGACGGGCTCGACGGCGCGGGCGCGGTGCTGCTGCAACTGCGGGTCGGCGGCCAGGCCGCCCGGCACCGCGACGAGACCTGGCCGCTGACCTGCGGCTGCGTCGGTCAGGAGACCACCGGCGCAGGCGGGCTGGCCAAGGCGCTGCGCACCGTGCCGATCGTGCTGGACATCGCGGAGCGGGCCCGCAAGCTCGCCGCGCCGAACGCGTGGATCGTGGACTTCACCAACCCGGTCGGCATCGTCACGCGCGCCCTGCTGGACGCGGGACACCGCGCGGTCGGGCTGTGCAACGTGGCCATCGGCTTCCAGCGTCGGTTCGCGGCCAAGCTGGGTGTCGCGCCGGACCAGGTCAGCCTCGGCCACGTCGGCCTGAACCACCTGACGTGGGAGCGGTCGGTGCACGTGGACGGCCGGGACGTGCTGCCGGAACTGCTCGACTCCTACGGCGACGAGATCGCCGCGGACATCGGCCTGCCGGTGGACATCATCCGGCAGCTCGGCGTGATCCCGTCGTACTACCTGCGTTACTACTATGCCCACGACCTTGTGGTGCGGGAGCAGCGCGGCACGCCGACCAGAGCGGAAGTCGTTGCCGGGTATGAGAAGGAACTGCTGGACATGTACGCCGACCCGGCGCTGAACCAGAAGCCGGAGTTGCTGTCCAAGCGCGGCGGCGCGTTCTACTCGGAGGCGGCCGTGGCGCTGCTCGCGTCGCTCGACGCGGACACCGGCGACACGCAGGTGGTCAACCTGCGCAACAACGGCAGCCTCCCGTTCCTGCCGGACGATGCCGTGATCGAGGTGCCCGCGACGATCGGCGCCGACGGTCCGGTCGCGCTGCCGATCGCCCCCGTCGAACCGCTGTACGCCGGCCTGATCGCGCATGTGACCGCATACGAGGAACTGGCCGTGTCGGCCGCGGTGCGCGGCGGACGGGACAGGGTGTTCCAGACCATGTTGGCGCACCCGCTGATCGGCCAGATCGACATCGCCAGCCAGCTGACCGACCGGTTGATCGCCGAGAACCACCAGCACCTGTTCTGGGCGGCTCCGTGACATCGGCTGTGTCGTCGGTTCACACAGCAAACACGGCGGTCACGACGCCGTCGAGCGTCTTCGGGGGGACGTCGTGACAGTGGCGAGCGCACCGGCGGCGGTCCTGGCGATCGACGGCGGCAACAGTAAGACGGATGTGGTCCTGGTCGGTCCGGACGGCTCGGTCCTGGCCAGCGCGCGGGGGCCGGGCACGTCGGTGGACGCCCGCCGGTTCGACACGTCGAAGGTGGTGCTGGACGACCTGGTCACCGCGGTGGCCAGACAGGCCGGCATCGACCCGGCCGGCGAGATCGCCGCGCACACGTCCGCGTTCATCGCCGGAGTCGACCTACCGGAGGAGGAACAGCGCCTGGCCGACGAGCTGGCGACGCGATCGTGGAGTCCGAGCATCCGGGTCGGCAACGACACGTTCGCCGTCCTGCGCGCCGGCACCCAGCGCCCGTGGGGCGTCGCCGTCACGTGCGGCGCCGGCATCAACTGTGTCGGCGTGGCACCGGACGGCACGCAGACGCGCTTCCTGGCGCTGGGCCGTTTCACCGGCGACTGGGGCGGCGGCCTCGACATGGGCGTCGAGGTGATGTGGTGGGCCATGCGCGCCGAGGACGGCCGAGGCGAGCCGACCGCGCTGGCGACCGCGGTGGCCGAGTACTTCGGCCGGGCGAACGCGTCGGAGGTCGCGATCGGCATCCACCTCGGCGAGATCGACACGGACGACCTGATCCGCCTGACGCATGTCCTGTTCCAGGTCTCCGACGCGGGCGACCCGGTCGCGATGCGCCTGGTGGACCGCCTGGCCGACGAGGTCAGCGCGATGGCCGTGGTGGCGATGCGGCGACTGGACCTGATCCGGCAGGACACCGAGGTGGTGTTGGGCGGCGGCCTGTTGATGGCGCGCAATCCCCGTCTGGTGCAGGGAATCGCGGATCGGGTGCGCGCGGAAGCTCCGGGCGCCCGGGTAGGGGTGGTCGACGTGCCGCCCATCGCCGGGGCGGCACTGCTCGGTCTGGACCATCTCGGCCTGGACGAGGCGGCCCACAAGCGGCTACGGGACGCCTACGCGACAACCGGCGTCCAGGCAGCCGGTTGACCTGTCGCCGTGTCGACCGACATATCGACTCCGGCAGCGCCGGGCCAGTGCCGGTCGTTGGTTGCCGACAACCTTCGGAAGAACCGTTTCCTTGCGGGACGTCGTGCACTGATGATCGAAGCCCTTGGTGTGATCTTCCGTCCGCGGCCGGAGGAAATGATCAACCAAGGGCTCCATCCATGATCAACCGGGTCACGCACCCGGCGCTACCAGGTTGACAACGGGCTTACACGAACCATGTTCTCGAATCGTTGCAGGCACCGCCGGTTTCGGAACTGCACAGGAACACCTGGATCTCGCCGACCGGTTGGCCGTCGGAAGTGTTGGACGGGCCGATGTTGTACCCCACTCCCGCGCCGGGTGCTGCTGCCCCCGCGCCCAGGAAATCTGATCCGTTGACCACCAGTTCCACCCAATGGGTGCCGGTACCGCACGTGGAACTGTGCAGAGTCCAGACTATGCCCCAGGCCGATGCGCCGGTGCCGCCCCATGCGACGTTGCCGTTGGCCCCTCCGCAACGGTCGCGTAACGCATAGGACTTCGTTCCCGAACTGGCGGGGCTCAGGCCGGCCGCGGAACCGACATGGGCCGCGGTGGTGGTGGCAGCGAATGCGGACGTCGGGCCGGACAGTACACCGAGGCTGACGGCGACCGCGCACGCCACCACCGCTATGCTGCCGCAGATCTTACGAGGGCTGAACATGTTGAATCGTCTCCTTCTGATGCTGACATACCGGCCCGGCCAAACCTCAATACTTGCTATTGCCCGCGACCGATTGACGTCGCCGATCTTAATGTCCGTATCGGGGATGAACAGGCAGTCCTACCGGCAGACTCCGGTCCGGCACGGATCGGCCCGCCGGGCGCCGAGGGTCGGGCCGCCAGGGTTTCCAGGAACGGCGGTGTTACCGGCACAGTTGTAGCCGGGCGCGGACTTCTGCCGCTTCCGGGGCGCCGAGATCGGTATACAAATCGAGCGCTTCGCGCCAGTGGCGGCGGGCTTTGCGTGTGTCGCCGTCGGCCTGGTATGCACTGGCCAAACCGTTGTGCGCACGGGCCTGCTCGTTCTTTTCGCCGACCTGTTCCGCTATGCGGAGTGCGGCTGAATGGCGAACGCGCGCATCGGCATGGTGACTCGTGGCGATGTGCACTTCACCCAGTGCGTTGAGTGCCTCGGCCTGGCCGAACTGGTCGCCGATATTCTGGAACTGGATCAGGGCCTGCCGGAGGTTTTCGGCGGCGTCCTCGTAATAGCCCCGCCGGGTGTCGACCAGGCCGAGCCTGGCCAGGGCGTCGGCCTCACCCTCCCGGTCACCGACCTCGTGGAATCGAGCCAGGGCCTGGCGAATGACGTCCCTGGCCTGCTGGTAGTCGCCCAGCTGCAGGTTGACCAGACCGAGTCTGGAAAGGACGGTGGCCTCCGCGTCCCGGTCGCCGATCTCGCGGAAGGCGGCCAGGGCCTGTGACTGATAGTCGATGGCCTGTCGGAGATCGCCCTGCCGCAGGCTGATCGCGCCGAGGTTGCTGAGGGCGAACGCTTCTCCGTTCCGTTCGCCGACTGTCCGGAACAGGGTCACGGTTCGCTGGAAGTCGTACTGGGCCTGCTGGTAGCGGCCTTCGCGGGCGTGCGCGAGGCCGAGGTAGTTGAGCGCGCGTGCCTGACCGTCCAGGTCGCCGGTCTCGTTGTGCAGGGCCAGCGCCCGCTCGAACTGGGCGGTCGCCTGCGGTTGCCGGCCCTGATGCCCGTTGACGAGGCCCAGACAGACGAGCGCGTTCGCCTCACCCCTGCGGTCGCCGACCTCGCGGGCCGCGCGTCGGGCATGGCCGTGCACGATGAGGGCGTCGGTGAAGTGGGCACCGCTGTCCAGGTAGCGGAACAGGATGGCCGACAGCAGGATCGCGTGACCGGCCCAGCCCTCCTCGGCGGCATGGCCGGTGACCGCGACCAGACTGGGCCGTGCCACGTCCAGCCACGCGAGCGCGGCAAGTTCGTCGGTGAAGACCGGCACGGGCGTGACTGCCGGTGGCACCGTGGGCCTGCGGTGGTGTTCGGCGGGGAACGCGGCATCCATCGCGGTCGTGGCCGCGTCGCAGTAGTAGTCGAACAGGCGGGTCAGTGCCGCCTGCCGATCCTGCTCGTCGTTTCCGGCGGTCGCCAGCTCACGCGCGTAGCCGCGCAGCAGGTCGTGCATGCCGTACCGGGTCGGGCCGACGGGCTGGATCAGCGACGCGCGTGCCAGCAGGTCCAGCGCGTGCTCGGCCTCGTCGACCGTGCCGGAGGTGAGTGCGGCGACCGCGTACGGTTCCAGGTCCGGACCGGGATGCAGGCCGATCAGCCGGAAAACGCGGGCCGTGTCGGGCGACAACTGCCGGTAGGACCAGGAGAACACGGCGCGGATGTCCGCCGCCGGGTCGGCATCGTCGGTGAACGTCGCCAGGGTGGGGTGCGCGGCCAGGTCGGCGGCGACGTGCGCCAGCGGCAGGTCCGGCCGGGTCGCGGCGTAGGCGGCGACGATGCACAACGCCAACGGCAGGCGCGCGCACGACGTGATGATCTGGGTCACCGCATCGTGGTCCACGGCCAGCCGCTCGACGCCCAGGCGCTGGCGCAGCAACTGGTGGGCTTCGACGTCGGTCAGCACATCCAGCGTCAGTGGCTGGGCGGCGTCGACAGCGACCAGGCCGACGAGTTGGTTGCGGCTCGTGACGACCACGCGGCAGGTGGGGGAGCCGGGCAGCAGTGGTCGCACCTGGGCCGCGTCATGGGCGTTGTCCAGCACGACCAGCATCCGCTTACCGACCAGCAGGCTGCGATACAGGCCCCGTTGCGCGTCCATCGTCGTGGGTAGTTGGTCGGCCGGAATGCCCAGGCCGTCGAGGAACACGCGGAGGGCGTCGTCCGATGGCACCGGTGTCCCCGACGGGTCGAAGCCCCGTAGGTTCAGGAAGAGTTGCCCGTCGGGGAACTCGGCGGCGACCTGGTACGCCCACTGCACCGCCAGCGCTGTTTTGCCGACGCCGGCGGTGCCGCGGATGGCGGTGATGATCGCGGTGCCGCCGGGCTGGTGCAGCACGCGCGACAACACGGCGAGTTGGTCCTGCCTGCCGACGAACGTGGGTGGCCGGCCGGGCAGTTGACGTGGCACGACCCGGCCGCCGCCGGGCTGCTGGGTGTTGCCGCCCACCGGCGGGGCGGTCGCGGGCCGGGACGGTCGCCGGCCCGCGGCGATGAATTCGGCTCTGGCCGTGTCGCGCAGTTCGAGGGCGTCGGCGAGGCGGTGCACGGAGTCCCGGTAGGGCCGGCGGGTGCGGCCGTGTTCCAGTTCCCTGATGGTGCGGACGCTCAGCCCGGACCGTTCGGCCAGTTCTTCCTGCGACAGCCCGGCCGACCGGCGACCGGCATGCAGCAGGGCTCCGAATGCGTCGCCACTCATGCCTCGCCCATCGATATGCCAGTTCGCTGAGCTACCGGAACTTTATCGTGAGTCTGCCGGTCGGTCTGCCGGTTCGGCGCGGCCGGCGAAGCCGGGTTAGGCGGCCGTGCCGGCGATGTGGTCGGTCTCGGCGACCATGCGGTCCAGTTCCTCGACCGTGTTGTAGTAGTGCACCGACGCCCGGACGATGTCGGCGACGCCGCGCGGGACCAGATCGTACTGGGCCAGGTTGCCCGCTGCGATCGACGTGTTGATCGCGGCCGTGCGCAGGCCTTGCTGGACTTCGGCGGCGGACCGGCCGGCGACCGCGAAGCTGACGATGCCGCACTGCCGGACACCCCGGTCCAACACTGTCACGCCGGGCACCTGGCTCAGTTCGGCGCGCAGATGCCCGGCCAGCCGACCGATGCGGGCCTCGATCGCCGGCAGGCCCCAGGACAGGGCGTAGTCCACCGCGGCGCCGAGCCCGAGCCGCCCGGCCACGTCGTACTCCCAGGTCTCGAAGCGGCGGGCGTCGGCGCGGACCCGGTACTCCTCCGGCGCGGTCCAGTCGGCCGAGTGCATGTCCAAACGGGACGGTTCGAGATCGTCGCGCAGCCGTGGGCTCACGTAGAGGAAGCCGGTGCCGCGCGGGCCGCGCAGGAACTTGCGGCCGGTGCCGCTCAGCGCGTCGCAGCCCAGTACCGCGACGTCCAGCGGCAGCTGGCCCGCGGACTGGCAGGCGTCCAGCAGGAACGGCACGCCCGCGTCCTGCGCGATCCGGCCGACCTCCTCGGCCGGATTGACCAGGCCGGTGTGGCTCGGCACGTGGGTCAGCGCGATCAGCCGGACCCGGTCGTCCATGCGGCGGGCCAGGTCGGCCACGTCGAGTTGGCCGCTCTCGTCGTTCGCCACGAACTCGACCTCGGCGCCGGTTCTGCGGGCCACCTGGAGGTAGGCGATGGCGTTGCTGGTGTATTCGGTCCGGCACGTCAGGATCCGGTCGCCGGGGCCGAAGGGGAGCGAGTAGAAGACCGCCTGCCAGGCCGTTGTCGCACTGTCCATCAGCGCGATGTCCGTGCTGTCGGCGTTCAGCAGGCGCGCGAAGGAGTCGTACGTCGCCGCCAGCGCCGGGCCTGCGGCCGCTGCCGCCTCGTAGCCGCCGCGCCGGGCTTCGGCACGGAGGTGCTCGACGACCGTGTCGGTCACCCCGGCGGGCGGCAGCGCGGCACCTGCGTTGTTCAGGTGGATCACGTCGGCACAGCCGGGCGTCTCGGCACGAGCCCGTGCCACGTCGTCCTCATGCATACGACGAGTATGTCGGCACGACGACGGGGAGCGCCGAAGCACTCCCCGTCGGGTGATCTGTTTGCCGACTACGGGCCGACCCATGCCTGGTTGGCACCGCCGGAGCAGTCCCAGATCTGCAGCGGGGTGCCGTCCGCGGAGCTGACGCCGGTGGCGTCGAGGCACCTGCCGGAGTTGGTGTTGACCAGCTGGTTGGACGAGGTGTGTGTCCAGGATTGGGCGCCGGTGCCGTTGCAGGTGAACAGCTGGACCCTGGTGCCGTTGGCGGTGCCGGCTGCTCGGACGTCCAGGCACTTGCCCAGTGCCTGGTAGGTGCTGCCGTTGTGGGTCCACGACTGCGCGCCGGTGCCGTTGCAGGTGAACAGCTGGACCTGGGTGCCGTCGGTGGAGTTGGCGCCGGCCACGTCGACGCACTTGCCGCCGAAGCCGACGATCTGGTTGCCGTTGGGCGGCGGGTTACCGCCACCGCCACCGCCACCTCCACCGGAGAAGCCGTTGAAGATCTTGGTGAAGTCCAGCTTCGCCTGGCCGATCTCGCTGCACACCGGCAGGCCGTTGACCGAGCCGCCGCAGGGTTGGTCGCGGTCGACGGACCAGAAGGCGAGGCGGCCGATGCCGTTGGAGTTGGCGAAGCTGACCACGCTGGAGGCGTTGGCTTCGGAGAACACCTCGGCGGAGTCGTCGTTGACGCCGATCATCG
>DASXXM010000134.1:0-3861 GCA_036503065.1 Pseudonocardiaceae bacterium
TCGAAGATCACCGATGCCGGCGGCTGGTCGGGCCGCTCGATGCGGTCGAGCAGCATGCGGGCCATCTCGGCGGCCATGTTCTCGACCGGTTGGCGGACCGTGGTGAGCGGGGGCCGGCAGTCGCGCGCGGCGGCGCTGTCGTCGAAGCCGATCACCGCGACGTCGTCGGGCACCCGCCGTCCGTGTTCCCGCAGCACGGCCACTGCCCCGGCGGCCATCAGGTCGTTGGCCACGAAGATCCCGTCCACGTCCGGCTGCTCGGCCAACAGCCGTTCCATCGCCTGCTCGCCACCCTGCTGGGTGAAGTTGCCCTCGACGCTGGCCACGAACGGCCTGCCGTGCCGTGCCATCGCGTCCTGGAAGCCGACCAGCCGCTCCTGCCCGGCCGGCACGTCCCGTGGGCCCGCGATCGTGGCGATCCGCGCGCAGCCGCGGTCGACGAGCCGGTCGGCGGCCAGCTTCGTGCCCTCGCGGTGTGCGACGTCCACGTAGCTGACCGGCGCGGGCCGGGCCGGCTTGCTGAACAGCACGGTCGGCACGTCCGCGGCGGTGAGCAGCGTCGGCAGCGTGTCGTCCGGGTAGATGGAGATCAGCAGCACACCGTCGATGTGGTCCTGCCGCAACCGGTTCACCAGCCCGGCACGCACCGACCCCGAGTCGACGAGCATCAGCACGGGGTGCACGTCACGCGGCCCGAGCACGCCGAGCACGCCGCTGACGATGCGGCCGAAGAACGGGTCGGTGAACACCGTGGCCGGGTCGTCTGCGTGCCGCTCCGGCTCGGACACGACCAGCGCCACGGACCCGGTCCGCCGCGTGACCAGCGAACGGGCCGCCCGGTTGGGCACGTACCCGGTCTCCTCGATGGCCCTGCGGACCAGGTCCTGCAACCCGGGATCGACGTTCGGTGCCCCGTTGACCACCCGGGACACGGTCGCCCGCGACACCCCGGCCACCTGCGCGACGTGGTCCAACGTCGGTGGACGTGTCGCCAATCGGTCGCTCATGCTTCCTTTGTAGCACGTGCGAGAGCGCTCTCTCATGACGATGCTGTGACAGAGTGGTCTAGGCCAGCGGCGCTGCTCGTAGTCTGGTGCGGTGTACCGGGTCACGGACGTCGGGATGATCACCGGGGAGGCGTCGGCGAATCGCACCGGCAGCCGGTTCGGTGTCTACGGCACCGATCTCGGCATCATGTGGGACAACGGGCACGACGAAGTCCTGGTGGCCTTCGGTGACAGCTACGGCGCGGGCTGGGCCGGCAGCGGCCCCGGCCCGGCGAACGCCGACTGGCGGTACAACGTGCTCGCCGGCTCGACCACGACCGACCTGACCGGCGGGCTGGCCCTGTATCCGGTGGTGACCCGGCCGGACGGCACGGCAGGGCAGCTCCTGGACCGCGACACCGGTCTTTCGCGCGAGGAAACGGTCATTCCCACGTCCGGCATTGCCGCGGCGGGCGTCAACTACCTGCACTACATGTCCGTGCGGAAGTGGGGCCCGCCGGGACAGTGGCACACCAACTACAGCGGCATCGCGGTGTCGCACGACTTCGGGCGCACCTGGTCGAAACCGGCGTCGGCGCACTGGCCCAACCGGCGGCGCAAGCATCCGTTCCAACTCGGCGCGTTCGCGCGCCAGGACGACCACGTCTACCTCATGGCCACCCCGAACGGCCGGTTCGGTGCCGGCTGCCTGGCTCGGGTGGACCAGCACCGGGTGGCCGAAGTGGCCGACTATCGGTACTGGACGGGCCGGGACTGGGTGGCCGATCCGTTCGCCGCCAGACCGGTGCTGCCCGGCCCGGTCGGCGAGCTTTCCTTGCAGCGCAACACGTTCCGCGGCGAATGGCTGGCGACGCACCTGGACGAGCACCGCGCCGCGATCGTGCTGCGGTCCGCCCCCGAGCTGACCGGGCCGTGGCGCGAGCCGGTCGTGCTGGTGTCGGGCACCGACTATCCTGGGCTCTACGGCGGCTATCTGCACCCATGGGCGGCCGACGGGCCGGACATCTACTTCACACTGTCCCAATGGGATTCCTACAACGTCCGGCTCATGCGGGCCACGCCGGGGAGCGTCGATGGGTGAGCAGATCCTCGTTCCGTTCCACGGCAACGGTTCCGGCATCGAGGACCTGACATGGGGACAGCAGCGGATCTGGCTGGCGATGCGCCTTGGCGGGCGGTCGCTCAACATGGGCGCGGCGATACCCCTGCCGCCAGGCACGACAATCGAGCAGATGGCCACCGTGCTGGGCTTCCTGGTCGGCAGGCACCAGTCCCTGCGGACCACATGGTCGGTCGACGACGGCCGGCCGCAACAGGTCGTGTCCAGTGACGGAGTGATCGCACTGGAAGTGGTGGACACCGAGGACCCGGACGAGGTACGCCTGCGCTACCAGGAAACCCCGTTCGACCCGACCGAGTGGCCGGTGCGGACGGCCGTGGTACGGCAGACGCACCTTGTCGTGATGTACAACCAATTAGCCGTGGACCAGCGCAGCCTGGACATCCTCACGGCCGATCTCGCCAACCTCGATCCCGCCACCGGCAAGGAGATCCGGCCGGTCACCGCGCTGCAACCGCTGGACCTGGCCGGCCGGCAGCGGTCCCCGGCAGCGCTGAAGGCCGGCAATGCGGCGCTGAAGCACTGGGAGCGACTGCTGCGTGTCGTGCCGCCACAGCGGTTCGGCGATTCGGCCGACAAGCGGGTGCCACGTTTCGTCGAGGTCGGCTACCGTTCGCCGGCCGGGCATCTGGCCGCCCAGGTGATCGCGGCGCGGACCGGCACCGGCACGTCCGCCGTGCTGCTGGCGGCGTTCGCGGTGGCGCTGGCCGAGGTCACCGACCATCGTCCGGTGGTGACGCAGTTGCTGGTGAGCAACCGGTTCCGGCCAGGACTTGCCGACGTGGTCGGCGCGCTCACGCAGACCGGGCTGTGCGTCCTGGACGTCACCGGCGGCCCGTTCGACGAACTGGTGGCGCAGGCCGGCCGCGCCACGGTCAGCGCGGGCAAGAACGCGTACTACGATATGTTCCGGCGCAACGAGATGGTCGCCATGGTGGGCCGGGACCGCGGCGCGGACATCGACATCTCGTCGTACTTCAACGATCGCAGACGCGCCGACCGCAGGCCCGACGGACCGCTGCCGACCGCGGCCCAGATCCACGCCGCGCTCCCGCTGGGCACCGAACGCCTCATCAGCAGGCCGACCGGACCGACCCACAAGCTGTTCTGCCACGTCAACGACGTGCCCGACACGCTCGATGTGATGATGCGGGCGGACACCCACCACCTGTCGCCTGCCGACGTGAGCGCCTGCCTGCGCGGCTGGGAGGCCACGCTCGTGCATGCCGCGGTCACTTGAGCGCGCCGGCCAGTAGCCCGCGGGTGAAGAACCGCTGTAGCACCAGGTACACCGCGATGCTGGGCACCATCAGGACCAGTGCCGCAGCCATCCGGACACCCTCGCTGAGGTCCTGACTGGACTGCAGGTTGGTCACCACCAGGTTGAGCGTGTAGAGGTCGGGACTCTGCGCGACCAGCAGCGGCAACAGGTACTGGTCCCAGATCATCAGGAAGCCGAAGACGGCGCAGGTGCCCAGCGCCGGCCCGCACAGCGGCAGGATGATCCGGAAGAATATCGCGATGTCGCCGGCTCCATCAATTCTGGCCGCTTCTTCCAACTGCACCGGAATCGTCTTCATGAAGCCGGTCAGCACGTATACCGGCAGGGCCCAGCCGACCAGTGGCAGGATCAGACCGCCGTAGGAATTGATCAGCGAGCCACCGGTGAACGGGTCGGCTATCTTTCCCAACACCAGATACGTCGGGATCGCGATGATCTCCTCGGGCATCATC
>DASXXM010000135.1:0-21842 GCA_036503065.1 Pseudonocardiaceae bacterium
CGCGTCCTGGACGTGCTGCCCGCCACCGATCCGCACCGCGCCGAATACGTCCAGACCCTGCAACAGATGGCCGCCGCGCTGAAGACCGCGCAACAACCGGACGGCTTCTGGTACGTCAACCTCGGCGACCCGGCCCAGCTCCCCGGACCGGAAACCAGCGGTACCGCGTTCTTCACCTACGCCATCACCTGGGGCATCAACCACGGCATCCTCGATCCGGCCACCTACATCCCCGTTGTCACCAGGGCCTGGAACGCCATGGTCGCCACGTCCGTGCAGCCCAACGGGGCGCTCGGCTACGTCCAGGGTCCCGGTTCCGGCCCCACCGACGGCCAGCCCGTCACGGCCGGTTCCACCGCGTCCTACGGCGTCGGCGCGTTCCTCCTCGCCGGTGCCGAACTGTCCACACTGGCCTGTACCAATGCCCGATCATAAATCAGCAACTGGAGGTCTGATGAGCTTCGCGATGAATCGCCGGGATTTCATCAAGGGTACGGCCACGGTCGCCGTCGCGGCCGGTGCCGGACTCGCACTCGGCGCCGGCACTGCGCAAGCGGACGAGGATCGTGACCACTACTACCGGGGTCCGATCAAAATCGCCTGCAACGCGTACTGCTTCAACAAGATCATGCTGGAACAGCTCAAGGGCGGTCCGGACGACATGGACCTGATGAAGCTGCTGGACTGGTGCGCCGATCCGGCGCACAAGTTCGACACCCTGGACGCCACCGGCTACTACTTCCCGCCGGGAAACTTCATGGGCCAACCGTTCACGATGCCGACGAACGCCTACCTGAAGGCATTCAAGCGCAAGGCCGACGATCTCGGCATTCCGATCACCGGAACCGGCATCCACAACGACTTCGCCAGCCCGGATCCGGTCGCCCGCGCCGCCGACGTCGAGAACTTCCGGCGATGGATTCACGTCGCCAAGGTGATCGAAGCGCCGGTGATCCGGGTGTTCGCCGGTCCGGTGCCGGTCGGCTTCGAGAACAAGTGGGACGAAGTCGCCTCGTGGATGGTGGACAGCCTGCGACAGTGCGCCGATGCTGCCGAGGACGCCGGTATCAAGGTGTGCTTGCAGAACCATGGCGACATGCTGGCCACATCGGCTCAGTTCATCAAGGTGCTGAAGATGATCGACAATCCACGTGGTCTCGGCGCCGACGACGACACCGGCTATTTCACGGACACGAAACCGGACGGCTCCCCCGACTGGTACGGCGCCATCGCCCGTATCCTGCCCTTCTCGGTCAATGCCCAGGTCAAGACCTGCCTGGTCCCGGTCAAGCGGCACACTCCGCTACCCAGTGAGCGGACCGACGTGACGAAGCTGATGACCATCATTCGGCAGAGTTCGTTCCGCCGGCCATTGCCGATCGAGGTGCTGGAGGAGTTCAACACCCCGTACAACCCGTTCGTGGTCACGCCGCAGTTCCTGCAGACGGTCCGCGACGCGATCGAGGAAACAGCGGAACTCAGATTCTGACAGCGCCCGAACGTGGGTGCCCAACCAGCGACCCCGCGTCGTCCGGTTTCGTCGGACGACGCGGGGTCGCTGGTTTCGTCGTTTTGTGGGGTCTGGTCACGAAAACGGTGGAGCAGCCGCGACTGCTCCACCGTCCTGTCCTGCCGTCAGTGCCGTGGGATACCGATCCAGCCCACGCCGGCATCGGTGAGCGTCTGCCACTCAAGGAAGTGCGAGTCGTTGCCGGTGGGTCGGACCTTGGCGAGTTGTAGGGCGGTCTGCGGCATCGGGATGCCCAGCCGAGTGTGGAACTCGTTGTAGGCGACCTCCATCGAGAAGGTGTTGCCACCGATCGGCCCGATGTTGATCCCGGCCGGCGGGGTGGCTCCGTTGTTGATCGAGTTCGCCCACTCGTAGGCGGCGACGATGCGGTCGGCGTTCTCCGGATAGAGATCGACGCCTTGCTGGAGTGCGGTTTCGGCGACATTGGTGGCCGCGCCCAGCCCCCAGAAGGTGTGGTGGAAGTCCCGGGAGGTTTCCTGGGCGAGGCCGGGGACATACTGGGTCTGCACCCAGAACTGGTCGGCCGTGTATTGGGTGCACACGTGCGGCACCTTCGGCATGGGCGGCTGGGGACCGTCCGACGCCAGGTACATGTACGTGGGTGTCCGGTCCCGCCAGTATGCGACGGCCGTGTCGAACCACGTCTTGTTGTCGTTGAAGACCGCGATGTTCATCAGCGCTTCGGCGATCGTCAGTTCCCAGTTCCCGTTGAAGCACGCCGGGCCACCGGTCAGCAGGTTCGGCACGTACTGGGTGCCCAGCATGTTCTCGAACGCCGCGACGTCGTTCGGCGACCACCCGGCATTGGTGTACCGGATGAGTTCCGCGGCCTCGGCCCAGGTCGAGCCGGTCCAACCGGACTCCACCGGCCCGTTGCTGAGTGTGTGTCCGCCGGTCAGCGTGCTCGACCAGGCGTTCATGATCTGGATTGCCTTCTGCGCATAGGCCTGGTCACCGGAGACGTACCACAACAGGGCATCGGTCCACGCCGCTGACGCATCGTTCTGCTCCGCCTTGCAGCCGATGTCCGGGTTCGAATTCGACCCACACTTGACCGTCGGCACCGGGGCCGGCGTGTAGGTGAGCGAGCCCCAGGAACTGGCCTTCGCGGCGTTGAGCGCGTCGGTCCACGGCTGTTCCCCGTTGGCCACCCTGGCCCTGACGAAGTTCAGTTGCGCTTGATTGACCAGTACGCCGGGATGCCGGAACTCCGGCGGCGCGACACGCGGGTAGGGCGAGCCGTCGCCGTCCTTGCTCGGCAGCGCCCAGATGTTCCGGTACTGCACCGGCATCCCGTGGTACTCCAGCAGGAGCGGAAGATTCGTTCCCGTGCGCGCCCGGGAATAAACTCGACTGGCGGCGCCTGCGGGTGGGTCCTGCACGAGGCCGTCGAAGATCTTGACGCCGTTGAGTACGACGGTTTCCGTGGCCTCGGTGAGCGGGGCTCCGTTGGGCTCGAATTTCGGCGCCGTGTACGTGAGGTCCAGGGTTTGCCATTCGAGCGGCGGGCGAGCCGCGCGGATGGCCGGATTCACGGCGGTCGCCTTGTTCGGGTTTTTTGAATCCGGTTGGTTGCCATAGCCGCCGGTGGCGCTGCCGACGGAGACGCCGTAGTCCTGAAGTATGGTCGTCTGGTACTGGGCCTGCGGAAATACGCCGCTATGGGTCGGTGTGCCCAGAGTTCGGAACTCGATATGATACTTCGCGCTGCCGAAGGTTTCCCGGGAGATGATCGAGCACGTGTTCGGGACTACCTCCATGGCGCCGTCCACGATCTTCCACTGCACGGGACCGGCGATCTTGGTCCAGTCCTTGGTGCCATTGCAGTCAATGGCACCCCAATGGGAGAAGTCCGTCCCGTCGAAGAGGTTGATCGCGCCTTCCGGCGCCCGCTCACCCAACGTCCGCAACACGGGTTCCACGTGACGCAGGTCGATGGTCCGGGTGCCGTTGGTGGCGGTCAGGTGTCCATTCGTGGCGGTCCCGGTCCAACCGCCACCGCTCAGCGACATCGTGTCGCAGTCGATCACCGTGCCTCGCAGGTTCGCGACCGGTGTTGTATTGGGCTGGAGGACCCCGTCCAGGAGGTTGGCGCCGTAGGTGACGTTTCCCGTGGTCTCGTCGGTGTTGTAGTACACCTGGGCGGACAATTGGCTGTCGTCATCCTGATAATCGCCGACGACGTCATTGGGCGCCGACTTCACCCACATGATCGGCGTCGTGTCGCTGGTCAGCGGAAAGACGCCGAGGTTCGTGCCGAGGCAGCCACCGTGGTGGCCGGCGGGCACCCAGTCGAGATCACGCGATTCCGCGCCCGCCGCCGGGCTGATCGCGATGATTCCCAACGTCAGCGCGGCCAGCAATCCCGCGATACGGCGTAAACGAAGCTTGTGCATTCCCCGCACTCCTGCCTTCGGAAAATAATATGCGCCTTTATTAGACACTTTGTTCGTGTGACCTCGATGAGGATAATGTGTAATGACGCACATAATCGTGACGACGGCGGGTACTTCGGTAGCCTTGCACCGATCCGGAGCCGCGGGCGGTGAATCAGTGGGGTTTCGTGCTCTCCCGCAGGATCACGCGTCCGGTCGCTCGGGTGACCGACTGCACCCCGGTGTCCGACGCCAGCGCCATCTCGATCGCCCGCCGCCCCATCTCCTGGAGCGGCAGCGCGACGGTGGTCAGGCCGGGGTGGTGATCGCGCAACGTGGGAATGTCGTCGAATCCCGCGACCTGGACGTCCTGCGCGATCCGCAGGTGCCCGGCTCGGAACGCGGCCATCGCGCCAAGGGCCATCACGTCGTTCACCGCGAATACGCAGGCGCCCCAACGGGGTTTGGGGTTCAGGGACGCGATGACCTGTTGCGCCGCCGCGTAGCCGCCGTCCCGGGTGAACTCGCCAGGGACCACCGCCAACGGCTTGATGCCGGTGCGGCGCAGTTCCCTGACGAAACCGGCGGTGCGGTCGACGGCGGTCGCCAGCTTGGGCGGCCCGGACAGCACGACGAACTCCCTTGGCGCCTCCGCGAGCAGCGCCTTGGCGAGCGCCGCCGCGCCGGCTCGGTTGTCCGGCGTGATGGTGTGCGTGCCCGGCAACGGCTGGCCGATGACCGCGATCCGGCCGCCCAGGTTTCGATAGCGGTCCAGCAGGCCCGTCAGCCGCTCCTGGTCGCGCCGGCCGTCGTCGGTGTGCAGTCGCGATCCCACCAGCACGATCGCGTCGGTGCGGTAGGCGATGAAGGCGTTGACCGCGCGGATCTCCTGCTCGGTGCTGCGCAACGTGGTGGCGAGCAGCACCTGGCGGTCGCGCTGCGATGCCTCGGCCTGCACGCCCGCCGCGACGGTCGAGAAGTACGGGTCCGCGATGTCGTGCACGACGAGGCCGATCAGCCCCGTCTGGGATCGCGCCAGCGCCTGCGCCTGGGCGTTCGAGATGTAGCCGAGTTCGTCCGCGGCACGGCGTACCGCCTCGACAATGTCCGGGGACGGCCTTCTGGTGGAGCCGTTGAGCACCCGGGACGCCGTCGGCTGGGACACGCCCGCAAGCACGGCCACATCTCTGAGGGTCACGCCTGGCACTCGGTTCACCTTCCCGCGCAGAGGTGTGAGTATCGCCTACACCGCGGCCGGCCCGGCCCGGCGCCCGGCCGCCGGCAGCATGCCGGGCAGCACGACGTCCAGGTAACGATCGATCATGTGGGCGATCACCTGCGCGCCGTCGGCGGCCCAGATGTCCTCGTTGAAGATCTCGACCTCGACGTCACCCGCGTATCCGGCCTCGGTGACCCAACGGCCGATCGTGGTGAAGTCGACGTGCCCGTCGCCCATCATGCCCCTGGACAGCAGGGCGTCGGCCGCGATGGGCACCAGCCAGTCGGACACCTGGTAGGCGGCCAGCCGGCCTGCCACCCCGGCGCGGGCGATCTGCGCCTGGAGATCGGGATCCCACCAGACGTGGAAGGTGTCGACCACGACGCCGACGACCCGCGCGTCGTGCGGCGCGGCGAGGTCGAGCGCGTTGCGCAGGGTGGAGATCACCGCGCGATCGGCGCAGTACATGGGATGCATGGCCTCCAGCGCCAGGCGCACCTGCCGTGCCGCCGCATAGGGAGCCAACTCGGCCAGGGCGTCGGCGACCCGTTGGCGCGCGCCGACGATGTCCCGGTCGCCGTCCGGCAGCCCACCGACGACCATGATCAACTCCTGCGTGCCCAGTTCGGCCGCCTCGTCGATCGCCGCCCGGTTGTCGTCCAGCGCCGCACGCCGCCGCGTGGGACCAGGCCCGGTCAGGAAGCCGCCGCGGCACAGCGACGACACCCGCAGCCCCGCGTCCCGGACGATGCGCGCCGCGGTCGGCAACCCGACCTCGGCGACCCGGTCCCGCCAGAGGCCGACCGCCGGCAGCCCGGCGCGGGTGGCCCCGTCGATCGCCTCCCGCAGCGTCCAACGCTTGGTGGTCGCGGTGTTCAGCGAGAGCCTGGCCAGGCGCGCGTCCGGTGTCATGCCGGCCATCCGTGGACGGCGAGCAGGTCGCGCATCCGCCGTGCCGCCAGTTCGGGATCGCGCAACAGCCCCGCCCGGTCGGCGTGCCGGAAGACCTCGACCAGGTACGCGAGCGGCCGCGCGCCGTGCAGTCCGTCGAGCATCGTGAAGCCGCGCTGGTGGCCGTTGAGCCACGACACGAGGGCGATGCCGGTCTTGTAGTACCGGGTGGGCGCGCCGAAGATCGTGCGGCCGAGTTCCCGCGTCGAGTCGAGGACTTTCCACGCCCGGTCCGCGTCGCCGGCGTCGAGGGCCTGCATCGCCGCCGACGCCGCGGGGTAGATCGTGGCGAAGATGCCCAGCAGCGCATCGGAGTGGTGGGTGCCGTCGCCGACGATCAGGTCGGGGTAGTCGAGGTCGTCACCCGTGTAGAGGCGCACGCCGGCCGGCAACATCCGCCGCAGCGTGATCTCGTGACCGGCATCGAGCAGGCTGACCTTGATGCCGGCGACCTTCTCCGCATGGGAGTCCAGCAGTTCCAGCACGGTCGACGTCGCAGTCCGGGTATCCCGTGTGCCCCAGTAGCCGGCGAGTGCGGGATCGAACATCTCCCCGAGCCAGTGCAGGATCACCGGCTGGTCCACCTCGTCGAGCACGTGCCGGTAGACCCGGAGGTAGTCCTGGGCCCCGGACGCCGCCCGAGCCAACTGACGCGAGGCCATCAGCACGACGCCGGCGCCGGCCTCGCGCACGACCGCGAGCTGCTCCCGGTAGGCGTCGGCGACCCGGTCCAGTCCGGCCGAGCCGGCGGGGATGTCACTCGGGTCGAGCTGATCGGTGCCGACTCCGCACACCAGCGGTCCATTGACGTCTCGCGCGGCCGCCGCGGTGCGCACGATCAGCTCACGCGCCGTGTCCCAGTCCAGCCCCATGCCGCGCTGCGCGGTGTCCATCGCCTCCGCGACGCCAAGGCCGTACGACCAGATCTCGCGACGGTAGGCAACGGTCGCCTCCCAGTCGAGGTCGGCCGGCGCGCCCGGGGTCGTATCAGCCCAGACGGTCGGGATGACGTGCGCGGCGGCGTAGACGCTCCGGCTGGTCAGGGGTGCGGCCGGCCGGGACCACGCGGCCGGCGGGCTCAACCGCACCACGCCGGCCGGCAGGCGGATCGACGCCTCGCTCACAGCACGATCTCCGGAATCCGCACCCGGCGCCCCTCCCGGGACGAGCGCAGCGCGAGTTCGGCCAGTTGGACGCCGCGCGCGGCGGACAGCAGGTCGTGGCGGTGTTGCCGACCGGCCGTCACGTCGCGCAGGAACTCCTCCCACTGCAGCTTGAAGCCGTTGTCCAGCACGGCGTTGTCGGGCACCTCGAGCCATTGCGACCGGAACGCGTCGGTGGCCGGCAGGTCCGGATTCCACTCGGGTCGCGGCGTGTGGGCGCGCTGCTGGGCCACACACCGGCGCAGCCCCGCGACCGCCGACCCGTGCGTGCCGTCGATCTGGAACTCGACCAGTTCGTCACGGTGGACCCGTATCACCCACGACGAGTTGATCTGCGCGATGGCGCCGCCGTCGATCTCGAACATGCCGTACACGGCGTCATCAGCGGTGGCCCGGTACTCGCGGCCCTGCTCGTCCCAGCGGACCGGGATGTGTGTCACGGCCTTGGCGGTGACCGCCTGGACGGAGCCGAGCAGGTGCTCCAGGAGATAGTTCCAGTGGCTGTACATGTCCACGGTCACGCCGCCGCCGTCCTCGGCGCGGTAGTTCCAGGACGGGCGTTGGGCGGGCTGGACGTCGCCCTCGAAGACCCAGTAGCCGAACTCGCCGCGCAGTGACAACACGCGCCCGAAGAAGCCCTCGTCGACCAGCCGTCGTAGCTTGACGATGCCCGGCAGGTAGAGCTTGTCGTGCACGACTCCGGCCACCACCCCGGCCTGGTGCGCCAGCGAGGCCAACTCCACCGCCTCGGCCAGCGTCGGGGCCGTGGGCTTCTCGGTGAAGACGTGCTTGCCGGCCGCGATCGCGCTCTTCACGGCCGCCGGGCGTGCCGCGGTGACCTGGGCGTCGAAGTAGACGTCGATCGACGGGTCGTCCAGGACCGCTGACAGGTCGGTGGTCCACTGCTGCACCTGATGGCGCTGCGCGATACGACGCAGGCGTCCCTCGTCGCGCCCGACGAGTACCGGTTCGACCTCGAGTCGCGTGCCGTCGGGCAGCGCCACCCCGCCCTGCTCCCGGATCTCCAGGATCGAGCGGGTGAGGTGCTGCCGGTACCCCATGCGGCCCGTCACGCCGTTCATCGCGACGCGCACGCGTTGTGAGTCAGATGTCGACACCGTGCTCCTCTGCCCCGCCTGGAATACGGATTCCAACCGTAGGTGCCGTGCTCCTACGCGTCAAGAACGCTGCGGGCTCCGGATGCACTCCCGTTGAGTCGAATGAGGGCAGATGCGTCCGATGCGACCACAGAATTCAGGCATTTAGGGCATCTCGCAGGCGGAGGACGCGTCCTCTTGACACTCCTCGCGGCTCGACATATGTCGATGGGAAGGCGCATTCCATCGGCCTGACTCCCCGGTCGCTCGACGTAGACCGTGGCCAAATCGTCGGCGCGCGGCTCACCTGCCGGTTGTTCCGACGATGAGCTCGTAGAAGATCGGTTCGCCGGTGGTGGTGACGCGGTGTTGGAACCGGTGTCGTTCCATCGGCACGAAATCGCCGCGTTCCTCCAGTCGCGCGATGGCGGCGCCGAACCCGTCCGGATCGGCGCGGTCCATCCACTGCTCGTGGATTGTGATGGACACCGGAGCACCGGCCGGAAGGACCGAGAGCGCATTGATCAGCGCCGCCGGTGGTGCATGGGCGCCACCGAACGCCCCGGCCGAGACCAACCCGCCAAGCGCATATCCACGCAACCGCGCGGATAGTGTCCCGGAGTCCGAGCCGACATCGCCGACGAGGTAGTCGGCGTAGACGCCGGGCCGATCACGCAGACACGCCGCACGTCCCGCTGCCAACGAATCGACACCCACAACACGGGCTATGCCGCCATCATGCAGCAGTTCCCCGACCAAACCCGTCCCGGAGCCGAAGTCGAGGACAGTCATAGCACTCGACCCCATCGCCAGCCGCGTGATCGCGCGCAGAAACCCCTCGACCGCGACCTGAGGGGATCGACATCGCAGGTGCTCCTGCACGATGCGTTCGTAGAGACCGGGAACGGCATAAATTCGCGGATAGTCGTGCAGGTGGATGACTTCGTGCTCGTCCAGGGCGACATACTCACCATCAGCGGCGGGTGGTCCGATCAGACGAATGGCAGTCATGTCCGCGAGGCTACGACGATCTCGGTCCGGCGCGAGCCGGCGGACCTCGACCAGGTCGAGCCCGAGCGCCTCGGCCTCGACCAACACGCCGTAGAACGCCGACCGGTCCAGCAACCCGGCGAGCACGGTGTCGGCGCCGTGCCGCCGCGCCTGTAGCGCCGGGAACGCGGACAGCATGGCATCGCCGAGGTGGCCGTGGATCCGGATCGTGTACGAGGCGGGCGTGGGGTCCATGCGGGCATGGTCGAGGGCCGGCAGGTGAACCCGTATCACCGGGATCAGATGACCCCGGGCTGACGCGCGCGGCTGGGCGCCAGCAACCGCAGTTCCCGTGCTCGCCGCACCGCCGAGGAGCGGTCGGGGACCTGAAGTTTCGCGTAGATGCTGCGCAGGTGCGTGCTGACGGTGTTCACCGAGACGGACAGTTCGTTGGCGATCTCGGGCCGGGACAGGTTCGTCGGCAGATAACGCAGCACCTTGAGCTCGCTCCGGCTGAGCTTCTCCGTCGGCGGCAATGAGGAGGCCGCCGGGGGTGCGCCATGCAGGACGTCGAGGATGTCGGCGCGCAGCGCGGCGTGCGCGGTCTCGTGCCGCGGTATCGCCGCCAGCAGCCCGGCCGCGTCGGCCATCGCGAACGGCAGGACCAGCCGGTCGGACTCCGCCAGCGCCAGTGCACGTTCCGCCGCCTGGCCGGCCGCGCGATGGTCACCGAGCCGGCGGTGCGCGAGCCCGGCCAGCAGGTGAGCCTCCATGACCGTGACATATCCGTGGACCGGCGCCGTGCCGTCCAGAACGCCGGCCACCGCGACCAGCGCCGCGGCCGGCTCGCCTTCCGCGAGGCGGATCACCGCGAGGGCGTTGCGCATCTCACCCGAGTTGGCCAGCTCGTCATCGAACGTCGCAAGCAGGGCGCGGGCCTCGCTGGTCATCCCGAGGCGGGCCTGGGTGGCCAGCAGCCAGCGGGTGGTCCGGGTGGCCAGCGCCGGCGAGTCCGCCAGCTGCGATCCCAGGTGTTCGGCCGCGCTGAACTCCGCCAGCGCCTCGGGGTGGCGGCCGCGGCCGGCGTGCAGTATCCCGGCCGTCTGGTGCAGCAGGAGCGTGCTGTCCGGCCCGGTGTCCGTCTGCAGGGCCTGCCTGGTTCGTTGCAGCCATCGGTCGCCCTCGTCGAACTCACCCGTCCAGATCAACGTGCCGGCGAGCATGATCAGCGCGGGGGCGATCAGCGGTTCCGCGCCCCAGCCGTGCCGCTCGGCGAGGGCGATCGCCTCGTGGCAGCGCCGCTGGGTCGTGGCGTACGAGTGGAGCACCAGCGAGGCGAACCCGAGCTGAGCCAGGCAGCCGACTGCCAAGTAGGGGCGGCCGATCTGGCGGGCCAGGTCGGCGCCTTCGCGGAGGTGGCGTTCGGCGGCCGGCGCGGCCGGCGTCCCCAGGGTCCACGCCTCGGCGGTCCCCAGATTCATCAGCGCCACCGCTCGCAGGTCGCGGCCGAGGGCGATGTCCTCGCCGGACTGCCCGGTCACCGGGGAAGCGAGGAACCTGGCCTGTTCGATGACGCCGGACAGGTGACCGCGCCGTCGGGCCAGCGACAGCGTCAGCGACGCGACCCCCACCCGCAGGCGGCGCCGGCGATCGGGTGGGGCCGTCTCGGCATACGTCTCGGCCACCGCGAGATGCGCGGCCGCCTCGTGCAGACGCCCCCGGGCGAGGTCGCCCATCGCGCGCACCAAAGCCAGCTCGGGGTGATCCTCGCCCGGCGGGAAGGCGCGCACCAGCGCCTGCATGGTCTGCGCGTGCCCGTCGAGCGTCAGGCTGAACGAATGCTCGGCGAGCAGGCGGGCCGCGTCAGCCCAGTCGCCCGCTGCCTGGGTGTGCCGGATGGCGTTGACGGGCTGGCCGTGCAAGGCGAACCAGCCGGCGGCGCGCCGGTGTAACTCGGGCACGTCTCGGGGCGGCGTCCGGCGCAACTCCAGCCGCAGGAGATCCGCGAACAGCTGGTGGTAACGAAACCAGGTGCGCCCGGGGTCGAGCGAGACGACAAACGCGTTCGCGTCCTCGAGCCCCAGCAGGACCTGTTCCGAGCCCGCCCGGCCGGTCAGCAGATCGGCCAGCTCGCCGTTGACCCGGTCGAGCAGGGAGGTGCACAGCAGCAACTCCTGGACGTCGGCGGGCCGCCGTTCGAGCATCTCGGCGATCAGGTACTCGGCGACGGTGCGGTGGCTGCCGGAGAACTCCGCAACGAAACGCTCGGGGTCGACGTGACCGGCCAGGGAGAGCGCCGCGAGCCGCAGTCCCGCGGCCCACCCTTCGGTCCGCTGGTGCAGCAGCGCCACCCCGGAGTCGGACAGCGCGATGTCCGAGGCGTCGAGCAGCGCACGGGTTTCGCGCTCGGTAAAGCGCAGATCCGCGGCGCGGATCTCCACCAGCTCGCCGGCCAGGCGCAACTGATGCAGCCGCAGCGGCACGTCGTGGCGCGTGGTCAGGATCGCGCGCGCATTCGGGGGGAGGTTCGTCAGCAGGCTGGTGAGCAGCGGGAAGGTCTCCGGTGAGCGCAGTTCGTGAAGATCATCGACGACCAGCGTGACGCCGCCGTGCGCGCCGGCGAGCTCCGCGAGCACTCGGTCGAGCATCTCCGGCGCGTTGAAGTCGGGCGTCGCCACTGGCGGTTCCAGGTGGCCGGCCGTGGCGGACGCGTGCCGGATCGCGTCGAGCAGGGCCAGCCAGAACTCCTGGGCGTCCTGCTGCCCGCGCCGCACCTGCACGATGGCGCGCCGGCGCGGCTGCCCCGGCCGGCCGGCCCAGGTGCGCAGCAGCGACGTCTTCCCGCTGCCGGCCGGCGCCGAGATGACCGTCACCGTGCTCGCCGCCGCGCGATCCAGGGTGGCGACAAGATCGCCCCGGTCGATCAGCCAGGAACCTGTCGGAGCCACCGTCAACGGCCCGCCCTGATGTCCACGTTCGCCATCCTGGCACCGGTCGCCGGCCTCGGCACCGCCAGAACGGCGGATCGCCGGGATCCGGTGACGACCGCTAACCTCGCTCGAAACGATCCTGGATCCGCCGCACCGCTCGCGCTGAACCCGGTCGGACGGCCAGAATGCAAGCGGAGGCCGCGTATGACGCTGCACATCGGGCCGGGCACGCCGTCGGTTCGCAGGCGGGTGACATGACAGCTCCGGAGCCGCCCGCCCACGCCAACCGGAACACGGCCCGCCGGGTGGTGCCGCTGTTCCGCCCCTACCGGGCACAGGTGGCCGCCGTCGTCGGGCTGATCGTGCTGACCTCGACGATCGGCATCGTCAACCCACTACTGATCCAGGTGGTGTTCAACCAGGCCCTGTTCGTTCGCGGCGGCCCGAACGTCCCACTGCTCGTCATCCTGGTCGCCGTCATGGCCGTCGTCCCGGTCGTCAACGGCGCCATCGGCATCCTGCAGACCTACCAGACCACCCGGGTCGGCCAGTTGGTCATGCGCGACCTGCGCGACCGGCTCTACGCGCACCTGCAGAAACTGCCGCTCGCCTTCTTCACCGGCACCAAGACCGGCGAGATCCAGTCCCGGCTGGCCAATGACGTGGGCGGCGTCCAGTCGGTGGTCACCACCACCGCCTCGAGCATCCTGGCCAACGTCGTCATCTTCGTGTCCACCGTCGTCGCAATGATCGTCCTGAGCTGGCAGCTGACCATCGTCGCGCTCATCACCGTGCCGGTGTTCTTCTGGCTCACCAGGATGGTCGGCGAGCGGCGCCGCCGGGTGGCGCGCTCGACCCAGGAGTCGCTGGCGGCCATGAGCGCCCTGTCCGAGGAGACCCTGTCGGTGTCCGGGGTGCTGCTGGCCAAGGTGTTCGGCAACCAGGCTCGGGACGCCGACCGCTACCACCAGGAGAACGAACGCCTGGCCGGCCTTGAAGTCCGCCAGCAGATGATCGGCCAGGGCTTCTTCGCGATCGTGCAGACGTTTCTGTCGATCACCCCGGCCGCGGTGTACCTGATCGCCGGCCTGCTGCTGGCGCACGGCATGGCCGTCTCGGCGGGCACCGTGGTCGCGTTCACCACACTGCAGACCCGCCTGTACTTCCCGATCGGGCAACTGTTGCAGGTCTCGGTGGAGCTGCGGTCATCCGTGGCCCTGTTCGACCGGATCTTCGAGTACCTGGACGTGGTGCCCGACATCGTCGACGCCCCCGACGCCGGGGACCTGCCGGCGGTCAACGGCGGCCGCCGAGTGGCGGTCAGCGAGGTCCACTTCCGCTATCCCGGCACCTCGGAGGATTCGCTGGCGGGCGTCAGCTTCGAGGCCGACCCCGGCCAGCTCGTGGCGCTGGTCGGGCCGAGCGGCGCCGGCAAGACCACCATCAGCTACCTGATCCCACGGCTGTACGACGTCACCGGCGGTTCGGTCCGGATCGACGGCGCCGACGTGCGGAACGTCCGCCAGGCATCGCTCGCCGCCGCCATCGGCTTCGTGACCCAGGAGAGCTACCTCTTCCACGACAGCATCCTGGCCAACATCCGGTACAGCCGTCCCGCCGCCTCCCTCGAGGAGGTCGAGGAGGCCGCCCGCGCGGCGTACATCCACGATCGGATCATGGAGTTCTCCGACGGCTACGACACGATCGTCGGCGAGCGGGGCTACCGCCTGTCCGGCGGCGAGAAGCAGCGCCTGGCGATCGCGCGGGTGCTGTTGCACGACCCCCGCATCCTCATCCTGGACGAGGCGACCTCGGCTCTGGACACCGCCAGCGAGCGTGAGGTCCAGAATGCCCTGGACACCCTGATGGGATCACGGACCACCATCGCCATCGCGCATCGCCTGTCCACCATCGTCAACGCCGACGTCATCAACGTCATCGACGGTGGCCGCGTGGTCGAATCCGGCACCCACCGCGCTCTGCTGCGCGACGGTGGTGTGTACGCGTCGCTGTACCAGGAGCAGTTCCAGGGCGGCAAGGTGCAATGGCGGTGCACCGGCGGCGACGTCATGACCGACGGCACCGTCCGGCAGCGGCAGCCGCAGTCCACGTAGGTCCAGCGGGTGCGCCACGACGTCGACCACGATGCTGTCCTCCGCCAGGCTCGCGAGCGGTTGCCGGACAGACGTCCACGTTTCAGTTGCCGGTCACCAGCCCGACGTTAGGCCATTCGTGGTGCCCGCTGGGTTGCACCAATGTGCGTCGTTCGGGCGCCTTCGTTGACACGCGCATCCCGACAATGCACTATTCGGAGTTCAGGAACGATTTCCAGAATGCGCAAGAGGCGCACTCCGGTTACTGACCACTTCGTTCTGGACGCGGCTGGGGGAGTCCACTGATGGCAATTCCACGCATCCTGTTCGCTGTTCCGTTGCTGGTCGCGGGGATCTTCGTGCCGGCTGCCGTCACGCCGAAGAGCCCGCCGCCCGACGCCACTGTCACCATGGCGCACGAGATGTTCATGCAGCACTCAGTAACCATTCACCGCGGCCAGCGCCTGGTCCTCGCGAACAACTCGCTCTTCATCCACATCATCGGCGCCGGTCAGGACGGCAATTTGGTCCAAGGCCCGCCGGGCGAGCCGATGGTCGGCCGAATTCTGATGCAGACCGACGACACGTACACGACCCCACCGTGGAACACCCCGGGCACGTACTGGGTGACCTGCGCGGTGCACCCGGAAATGACGGTCAAGGTCATCGTGACCAACTGAATAACACCCAGGGCCGCAAGTCCCATCGAGTATCCGGAGGGAGGTAATCATGTCGTCACTGCTCAGCAGCGTGAAGCACGCTCGTTACGTGATGGGTTCGCTGACCGCGGTGCTGTTCGCCGCGACCGTTGGACAGTCTCAGTGATCTAGCGTGGACCGGGTGGTACGCCACCCGGTCCACCGCGAGGTAATGCGACAGACCGAAGAGGAGTGGGCGATGTTCGAGACCGGGGTCCGCCAGTTCCGGATGGCGCTGGGCATGGTCTGGGGGCGACGTCTGGACCCCAGCAATATCGCCCGGCTCGTCGACGACGCGTTGGGCACTCTCGCCGAGTTCGGCGAACCCGGCGCTGATGTTGAAGCCCTCATCGACGGCCCGCCGGCCGACGCCGAGGCGCAACTGCACATCGCCACCCGCGGCGTCCAGCGCACCGCTCGCCGGCTGTCCGAGCAGTCGCCGTTCTACGCCCGCCGATTCACTGCGGCCGGCATCAACCCCGCGAAGCTGGATCTGGCCGGCCTGCAAGCGATCCCTGTCACGGTGAAGGCCGATCTGATCCGACAGCCGGCAGATTTCCAGTGCGTCGACGTGCCACGCCACCTCGCCACCAGGACCACCGGCACCACCGGACGACCCGCCGAAATCTGGCTGTCCCGCTACGAGATCGAACTGTGGTCGGCGCTGGGCGCGCTGGCCAGCGTGCTGCGGGACGCCCTCCGGCCCACCGACGTCATGCAGGTCAACATCAGCTCGCGGGCGACGGTCTCCGTGCATCTGGACGTCGGGGGTTGCCGCCTCGCCGGCGCCGGTTGCCGCGTACAGGGCATCGTCCCGATGGACGAAGCGTTGGACAGCCTGGCCGACGGCGTGACCCTGCTCTCGACCTGCCCCAGCTACCTGGGTGAACTGGAGGTCGCGGCGCGGCGGCGCGGCATGCAGCCGGACGATTTCCGACTTCGCCGTATCGACGTCGGCGGTGAGGTGCTGTCGTCGAGCCTGGCCAGCGCGGCGCGCGAGACGTTCGGCGTGCCGGACGTGAGCGACCTGTTCGGCATGACCGAGGTGGTGCCGATCAGCCGCCGCACGTGCGACCAGGGCCATCTCCACTACGACAACAATCTGGGCCTCGTCGAACACCTTGACCTGGACACCGGCGAACCCGCCGCGCCCGGTGCGCTGGCCACGATCGTGATCACCCCGTTCTTCCCGTACCGCGACTGCATGCCGGTCTTCCGTTATGACACCCGCGATGTGGTGCGGGTGCTACCGGACGAGCCGTTGACGTGTGCCTTCGCCGCCGTGCCCGCCACTGGCCCGATCCTCGGCAAGGCCGATCACCTGCTGCATCTGGGCCCGCATGATGTGATCACGCCTCGGCAGTTGACCGAGGCCGTCGAGGCACTACCCACCCGACCGTGGCCGGCCCGGTTCGCCGCGACGGCAGTCGACGGGGGCGTCGCGCTGACGTTGCCGGTCAGCGCGATCGCCGACATCGGCGAAGCCGCCGCCGTCCGCCATTTCGCTGATCACGGCGTGGACGTGCACCTGAGGACGGTCGCCGATGACGAGGCGCGGTCGCTGCGTCCGCTGCGCTGCGACCTGCGTGAAACGACGTTCGTTGCCCGACCGGCACTCATCGGAGCCTGACATGACCTCTCCCCTGCTGCTCTCTCCCCTGAGCGACCAGACGATATTCGAGATGATCACGGTGCTGGTCGGCACGCTCGCCACCATCGCGTGCGCGCTGGTCTACCTGCGGCGCGTGCGGATGGAGCGCCCGGCGATCGGCCGGTTCAACGGACGTGATGTCATCGTGCTGCTCACGTTTCTGGTCGTCCTGCCGACGCTCTACGTGTGGTTGCCGCAGTGGGCGTTGACTGGGGCCCTGATGTTGACGTTCGCGGCATCGCTGTCCATCGGGTTCCGGGAGATCATGCGGCCCGGCATGGTGTGGCTCGTCGTCGGGCTGCTGATCGGTGCTGACATCTGGTTGGGCCGAACCATGCTGGGCACCGAACTGGGGTGGCAGATCTTCTGGGTGGAGAACAGCATCGTCGTGTTGCTCGCCGCGGTGACGGTGGCGAACCTCTATGTGCAGGGCGGCATGCGCCTGCGGGTGGTGGCGTGGTTGGGGCTCGTGTTCGGTGCGTACGACCTGGTGTTCACCGCCATCATCCCGGTCACCGAACACCTCGTCGAGCATTTCATCGGATTCCCGCTCAACCCGGAGATCGGTTTCCGGGTGGGTTTCGACGACGCCACCGTCGGCCTCGGTGATGTGCTGGTCTACGCGTTGTTCGCGGTCGCCTGCTACAAAGCGTACGGTCGCGGCGCCGCGTGGTTCGCGACCGGCCTGATCGTCGTGTTCGGTGTCG
Organism: Pseudonocardiaceae bacterium; assembly: GCA_036503065.1. GTDB lineage: Bacteria > Actinomycetota > Actinomycetes > Mycobacteriales > Pseudonocardiaceae > DATEPR01. The sequence goes on from DASXXM010000135.1 coordinate 17,406, forward strand.
CGCTGCCGTCGCTGACCACGCTGGTGATCCACTACATCGGCCCCCGCACCGACATCCTCGTGCCGGCGCAGACCTGGTTCGGTCCGTTCGCGTTCCTCGGTTACCTGTGGCTGCGCAGGCATTACGGTCCGGAGCGGACGATGCGGGAGTTCTGGGCCAGCAGCGACGTCGTGCGCAGGCCGGACACCACAGCACCGCGACCGGAGCCCGAACCAGCCGCCGTGACCCCGGCGAGCGTGAACTAGACAAACAACAGCACGACGGTCCGGCGCGGGTTGTCCGCGCCGGACCGTCGTCGTGTCCGGACGATCGGGGTTGACGGGCGCCGCTCGCCGTGCTTGTATTCAACACATCGGTTGATAAAGCGATTGGTTGAACACGATGGACTACGACGACGAGTGGCTGGACAGGGCGTTCACCGCGCTGGGCGACCCGGTACGCCGGGCGCTGATCGCGCGCCTGTCGCGCGGCGACGCGACGGTGAACGAACTGGCCGAGCCGTTCGCCATCACCAAACAGGCCGTGTCCCGGCACATTCAGGTGCTGGAGGCGGCCGGACTGATCACGCGCAGCCGGGACGCCCAGCGTCGCCCGTGCCACCTGGACCCGGCCGCGCTGGAAGCACTGACCAGTTGGATCGACAACTGCCGACTGATCGTCGAGCAGCGCCACCGCCGTCTCGACGCCGTCCTGAACACGATCAAGGAGACAGAACAGTGACCACTCACAACCCGACCACCATCACCGCGCAGCCGGACACCCCGTACGTGGACATCGAGCGTCATTTCGACGCGACCCCGGCCCAGTTGTTCCGCGCGTACACCGATCCCGAGCTGATCACGCAGTGGCTCGGCCCGCGCTCCCTCACGATGGAACTGCTGGAGTTCGACCCGCGCCCCGGTGGCAAGTACCGCTACGTACACCGGCGCGGCTCCGAGGCCTACTACTTCAACGGCGTTTACCACACAGTGTCCAAGGACGAGCGGATCATCCAGACCTTCGAGTTCGAAGGCGCCCCCGGTGAGGTCTGCCTCGAATCCGTGACCTTCGAGAACCACGACGGCGGGACCCGGATGCGCAGCCACTCCACGTTCCCGTCGGTCGATGCGAGGGACGCGGCGGTCGCGAGCGGCATGGAAAGCGGCATCATCGAATCCCACGAGCGCCTCGACGAGCTCACGGCCACGTCGACCGGACAGGAGTAACACCATGGCACTCGTGATCTGCGACATGTCAATGTCGGTCGACGGGTACGTCACCGGCCCGAACGACAGCCGCGAGAATCCCTTTGGCGACGGCGCCGGGATGCTGCACGACTGGATGTTCGACGCGTCGACCGACGAAGACCGGGCCATCCTGCGGGCAGCGATCGGCGGTTGCGGCGCGGTCGTGATGGGCCGCAGGTCGTTCGACCACACCGAGGGCGACGGCGGGTGGGGCGACGGCGGCCCGCTGGGCGATACCCCGTGTTTTGTGGTCACCCACAACAAGCCGACCACGTCGCACTCGTCCGTATTCACATTCGTCACCGACGGCGTGGCCAGCGCGATCGAACAGGCCAAGGACATCGCCGGGGACAAGGTCGTCGGGCTGCACGGCGCGACCGTTATGCAGCAGGCACTCCCGCTCGGCCTGGTCGACGAGGTCCGCGTACACGTGATCCCGGTCCTGCTGGGTGGCGGCACGCCGCTGTTCAGCACGCTGGACTCGTCGATCACCCTCGAACGTACCCAGGCACTGGTGACCCCGGCCGCGACACACATCGGCTTTCGCGTGCTCCGATGACGGTCAACGGCCGGCGCGCAGCACCGTTCGGGCCAACAGCACCGAGACGAGCGCGCCGGCCGTGACCAGCACCGCGAGCCGCACCAGCGTGGTCGAGAGCGCGTGTGCCGGGGGACGCGGGGGACAGCGTGAGGAACAGGCTGCCGAAGACCGCGACGCCGCTCGATCACGACGAACACGCCGGCCAGCACCACACCGGCTGCGGATCCCGGGGATCTGGGCCCGCCTGTCTTGCCTGCCGGACTCGACAATCACCGGAATACGGTGATCGCCTCTCACCTTGCCGGCGGCGAACCTCGACGCGCCCGGAGTCGACACGCAGGTGGGAGATCACGATGACAACCGACGCCGAAGCGCTCGTGCGCCGTGCGTACCACTGCGCGGAGGGTGATGTCCTGGACGTCCAGGGGTTCATCGACCTGTTCGCGCAGGACGGTGTGTTCAACGGCATCGGCGGCGTGTCCGGCCAGGAGAGCTACCGGGGTGCGCGGATGGGCGATCTGATCGTCTGGTTGGGCAAGCTGCTTCCCGACATCCACCGGGAGTTTCACCGGTTCAACGTGCTCGGGGACGTCGTCGCGATCGAACTGTCGATCCAGGGCACCTTCCTCGGACCGTTCCAGACGCCCAACGGCGTGATCCAGCCGACGGGGACCAGGCTCGACATCCCGACCGCCGACTTCTGGTACCTACGCGACGGCAAAGTCCGGGTGTTCGACTGCCATATCGGTATGACCACCATGTTCGCGCAGATGGGGGTACTGCCGAACTTCACCGCCGCGGTCGCGGCGCCCGAACGGTAAGGCGCGCGAATCACCGTGATCAGTTGAGGCCGGCTCACTTGCCTGGCGACCAACGTCGTCGCGGCGCACCCGAATCCCAACCGAAGGGACAGCCTCCGTGAGCGCCGAACAGCGCGAGAACCTCGATGCGATCCTGCGGCAGTCGGCCTTCCCCGCCGACAGCGACGTTGACGAGCTGCGGCGACAACTGCGGGAGTTGTTGTCGGCGCAGCCGCTGCCCGCCGACGTGACCGTGACGGCGGCCGTGCTGGGCGGCGTCCGGACGGCCGAGATCACAGTCGACGGCGTCGAACCTCGCCATGTCGTCCTGTACTTCCACGGCGGTGTGTACGTGATGGGGGACGCCTTCCTCGGCGTCGATCTGGCCTCGCAGGTCGGTCGGCGGACCCGGGCCAAGGTCATCTCCGTCGACTACCGGCTCGCCCCCGAGCATCCGTATCCGGCCGCCGTCGACGATGCCCTGGCGGCCTACGAAGCCCTGCTGCACAACGGCACAGCGCCCTCGGACATCGTCTTGGCGGGCGAATCCGCAGGCGGCGGACTCGCCGTCGCCACCCTGGTCAACGCCCGCGATCGCGGGCTGCCCCTGCCCGCCGCGGCGTTCGTCATGTCGCCGTATACCGACCTCACCCTGACCGGGGCGACCATGAAAACCAAGCGCGACACCGATCCGCTGCTCAGCCTGGAAGCACTCCGCGCCAGGGTCGTCGACTACACGTCGGGGCGGGATGCCGCGCAGGGCCTCATCAGCCCCCTGTTCGCCGAGCTGACCGGCCTGCCCCCGTTGATCATCCAGGCCGGCACACACGAGGTTCTGCTCGACGACGCCGTCCGCCTCGCCGCCGCGGCCGCCACCGCCGACGTCGAGGTCACCCTCGACGTCACTCCCGGGGTGCCCCACGTGTTCCAGGCATATCACCCGATCCTCGAGGAAGCGGCCGCGGCGCTGGACCGAGCCGGACAGCTCCTGTCGACGCATCTTGCCAAGGCCGAACGCGTCCCCGTCTGACGAACGGAAGGAAGAAACGGTGATAAGCCTCGACGCGATATCACGGAGACCGGTCGCGGTGGTCGGTGCGACCGGCCTGCAAGGCGGCGCCACCGTCCGCGCACTCCTGGACGCGAACACCCCCGTCCGGGCGCTGGCACGCCGCACCGACACCGATACGGCACGCGCCCTGGCCGAGCTCGGCGCCGACCTCGTCGCGGCCGACCTCGACGATCCCGACAGTCTCCGCACAGCCTTCACCGGCGTGCGCGGAGTCTTCGCCATGACCACACCCGGATACGACCAACGCACCGACCTCGAGGTGAGTCACGGCCACGCGATCGCCGACGCGGCAGCGGCAGCCGGTGTCCCGCATGTGATCTACAGCTCGGTCGGCGGAGCGGAGCGCCACACCGGGATTCCCCATTTCGACAGCAAACGCGACGTCGAGGAGTACCTCACCGCGCGGGGTCTGTCCACCACCTTCGTACGGCCGGTGTTCTTCATGGACAACTTCGCGCAGTTCGCGACGCCAGCCATGGCGGACGGCACGCTGGTGGTGCGGCTGCCCCTGCCAGCCGGAATCCCGCTCCAGATGATCGCCGCAGCGGACATCGGCGCGGTCGCCGCTGCCGTGGCGCTGAACCCTGACCGCGTCGCCGGCGGGTCGATCGAAATCGCCGGCGACGAGCTGACCGGCGAACAGATCGCGGCGGCCTACCAACACCGCTACAACGTCCCCGCACGATACGACCCGCTGCCGATCGAAATGCTCGCAGGCGACGCCGACCAGCGAGCGATGTTCGAGTGGTTCGCCCACCCGCCGGCATTCCAGGCCGACTTCGCCGCCACCAGGGCATT
>DASXXM010000136.1:0-1621 GCA_036503065.1 Pseudonocardiaceae bacterium
CCCCGGTCAGCGCGATGCCGGCCCGCAGCACGACGCCGCCGCCGGTCTCGATGGCCACGGCCACACCGGCGGTCGCGAAGTCACCGATCCGCCGCTCCAGCTTCAGATAGCCACCTGCGGGCGTGCCTCGCGGCGCCGGGATGACGGCTTCCACCGCGATCTCGTCGTAGGACAGCGTGTTCTGGAACGGGCCCCGGACGAACTCGGTGATCGGGATGCCGCGCGTGCCGCCCGGCCCCTGCGCCACGACGTGCCCACCGAGCGCGGTCACGGCCGCGGCCCAGTCCCCCTGCGGGTCGGCGTGGCACAGCGAACCGACCAGCGTGCCCCGGGTGCGCACGATGGGATCGGCGACCAGCGGGGCGACCGCGGCCATCGTCGGCTGGCGCTGCGCCAGCAGACCGGACCGCTCCAGGTCGGCGTGCCGGCACAACGCGCCCACGTGGATCGCGCCGTCCGCGTCGACGCGGTGGTAGTCCAGACCGGGCAGCGCGTTGATGTCGACGAGCAGTTCCGGCCCGGCGAACCGCAGCTTGAGCAGCGGCACCAGGCTCTGACCGCCGGCCAGCACCTTGGCCTCGCCGTTGCCCGAACGCAGCAACTCGATCGCGTCGCCGATCGAGTGCGGCGCTTCGTAGCGGAAGCGCGAGGGGTACATCCTCACCTCCGGGGTGACAGGTGGTGGACGGCCGTGCGGCGACCAGGGCCGGTAACGCGATCAGGACGCGTCGTCCCCGCGGGTCCTGGGGTAGTAGTCCACATCGGCCGCGGGGTCGGGGACCGCGACCGGAGACTCCTCGTCGGTGGGATCCGGCCTCGGGATCTGGTGCGGTGGCCACGGCCCCTGAACGGGTTGGCCGGCCACCTTCAGGAAATCCACGAGTTCCGGAAACGCCCAGACCGTCGGGCTCCCACCGGTTTTCGGAGCGTTTTCGAACAACTCGTACAGTCGGGGATTGCCGCGGCTGTGGCCGTCGGACTCGACACGCATGGGCTCGCGACCTTTCAGAAGCGGAGCGCCGGGGCGCCGTCGCCGGGAATAACTCGGGTCATAGTTCACCGCGCGTTACGGGACGGCAATACTGAGTTAAGTCGATGCTTACGTCACCCTCCCGCCGTGGCGGTCGCAGCGGCATGCTGACCGCATGCCGTCGGCCTGTCCGCGCGTGGTCCGATCGGACGAGACTGTGCTCGTCCGGGTTTAGGCTGACGCCACCGGCAGCGACGAGGCGAAGGGCCAGGGTTTGACGCCGACACAACTACGGGCCTTCACGGCGGTCGTACGGCTCGGGTCGGTCAAGGGCGCAGCGGCCGACCTGCACGTCTCGGAGGCCGCGGTGTCGCTGCACGTCGGCCAGCTGCGCAAGGAACTGGGCGACAAGCTCTTTCTCCGCACCGGCGCCGGCCTGGCGTTCACCCCCGGTGGCCTCCGGCTGGCCAGCCGTGCCGCCGAGATGCTGGGCCTGCAGGACCGGACCGTCCTGGAGGTGAAACAGGCCGGCAGCGGCCGTCGGTTGTTGCGGGTCGCCGCGTCCAACCTGTTCGCCGAGCACGCGGCGCCCGGCCTGATCGGCCTCTTCGCCGACCGTGCCAAGGACCTCGACGTCGAACTGAGCATCCA
>DASXXM010000137.1:0-18743 GCA_036503065.1 Pseudonocardiaceae bacterium
CCGGCATCATGCTTGCCGGCCGGACCGTGACACTGGCGGTGACCGGTCTGCTCGCCGTGGGGCAACTGGCACTCGTGGGGATCCTCGCCGGCGTCACGATCGGGCACGACGCACCGCTGGACTCGTTCGGCGCGACCGCGCCCAGTGGCGCCCTGGTCAGGGACGCGGCGCAGACCGCGCTGCTGTACGTGTGCGGGAGCCTGCCGCTGTTCCTCGGCGGCGAGGTCGTCCGTCCACATCGGACTATTCCGCGCGGCCTCGTCACCGGCTACCTGCTGGTGGCGGTGGGCGTCGTGGCGACGGTGTTCCCGCTCGCCGCCAACCCGTCCTTCGGCTTCGAGCCGATTCCCGGCGTCGCGGTGGCGCAGGTGTTCGGCAGCCGCACGCTGGCCGTGTCGGTCGGTGTCGGCGTTGCCGCCAGCGTGGCAGGCGTGATGCTGGTGGAGTACATCGCGCTGACCAGGCTGGTGCACGCGCTCACCGGCCGGCCACTGCGCAGGATCACCGCCGCGGTCGCGGTGGCGTTGGTCGTCACGGCACCGATCAGCCTGATCGATCCGGCCGCGTTCTACCGGGATCTGCTGAAACCGTCGCTGATCGCCCTGTGGTTGAGCCAACTCATCGTGTCGGCCGTGTATCCGCGGTTCGTCGCGAAACGGGGCGGTCGGCGGATCCCGGCGTGGACGCTGGCAGTCGTGTCGTGTGCGTTCGCCGTCTACGGCATGGTGGCCACGATCCAGCACACCATCAGCTAGGACCGACAACATGTTGTTAACCTGACGCCGTTGCGGTAGCACAGTGGCATTCCGGATGAAACACACCGGACACGAGCGCTGGCTGTACTTGTCGGGTGCTCAGCTCAATGATGCCACTCGCCTTGGACGGCGGTCGGGTGCCCGTCGTCGTGGTCGGCGGTGGGCAGGCCGGACTGTCGATGAGCTGGTGGCTGCGCAGGCACGACATTCGCCACGTGGTACTGGAAAAGGATCGCGTCGGTACCGAGTGGCGGCGACGCCGATGGGACACGTTCTGCCTCGTCACGCCGAACTGGCAGTGTCAGTTGCCAGGATTTCCTTACCAGGGCGACGATCCGCACGGATTCATGGTGCGCGACGACATCGTCGGCTACCTCGAGGACTACGCGCGCAGCTTCGACGTGCCGCTGTACGAAGGCGTCGCGGCGACACGGCTGCGCGTCCTGCGCGACGGCCGGTTCGAACTGCGCACGTCAGCCGGCACACTCACCGCCGACCAGGTCGTGGTCGCCACCGGTCCCTATCAGGTGCAGTTGCGGCCGAGGATGGCCGAACGGCTGCCGGCCGGCATCACGCAACTCCACTCCAGCCAGTACCGGAATCCCGTCGCACTACCGGATGGCGCGGTGCTGGTGGTCGGGAGTGGACAGTCGGGGGCACAGATCGCGGAGGATCTCCAGCTCGCGGGCCGGCGGGTCCACCTGGCGGTCGGGTCGGCACCGAGGGTCGCGCGCCGCTACCGGGGCCGGGACGTCGTGGCGTGGCTCGCCGACATGGGCTACTACCGGCGCGGCATCGACGAGTTCGCGGACGCCGACGCGGTCCGGTTCCGTGCCAACCACTACGTCACCGGCCGGGACGGCGGCAGGGACATCGACCTGCGCGCGTTCGCAAGGGACGGCATGGTGTTGCACGGTCGACTGGCCGATGTGGACGGTTCAGTACTCGCTTTCGCCGACGACCTGAAACACAACCTGGACAACGCGGACACGGTGTCCGAGGGCATCAAGGACTCGATCGACCAGTGGATCGAGCGCACCGGCACGTCCGCACCCACCGAGGCCCGCTACACCCCGGTCTGGCGGCCGGAGCACCCGGCTACGACCCTCGACCTGGCCGCGGCGGGCGTCAGCACGGTCGTGTGGAGTACCGGGTTCGGCAGGGATGACCGGTGGATCGAGGTGCCGGTGTTCGACGGGCGCGGCCGTCCCACGCACGACCGTGGTGTGACCGGCAGACCCGGGCTGTACTTCCTCGGCCTGCCCTGGCAGTACACCTGGGGTTCCGGCCGGTTCTGCGGCGTCGCGGCCGATGCCGAGCACCTGGCCCGGCACATTCTGCGACACGAGACCGAGGCGTCCATCGACGTCGCCTGGATCGCGGGCACCCGCGACAGCACCTGGCCGTCGGACGACGAGTGGACCGCCCCGCGCACGGTCGCCTGAACGCACCGAAAACCTGAACGCACCGAAACCGAAGGGAGTGGCCGCGATGGCCCGACGGCTCGTGCACGACGCGCACCGCCATCTCGGCGTGCTGCCCGCGTACCCGTTCTACGGCGGACCGCCCGTCCAGCCGGACGTCGGGGCACGCGCGACCATCGCCGACCTCATCGCCGATCTGGACGCCGAGGGCACCGAGCGGGCACTGGTGATGCCCAACTACGGCGTGCCCGACCCGGCGGTCGCGTTCTCGTTCAACGAGTTGTGCGTCCAGGCCGCTGCCGACGACGACCGGATCTCGGCGGGCCTGTGGGTGTCGCCGAAGGCGCAGGACGCCGACCGCACCGAGGCCGCGCTGCGACTGGCGGGCGAGTCGGGGGTGCGGGCGTTGAAGCTCAGCTTCCTGCTCGGCGGCCGGCCTGCCGAGCCGGCGTGCCAACCGGGCCTGGACCGGATCTTCGCCGCGGCCGCCGAACACGACCTGGTCGTGCACGTGCACACGTCGCCAGGCGCGGCGTCGGACGTCTCCGAGGTCGCGCACCTGGTCGACCGCTACGCCGACCAGGTCGACCTGCACCTGGTGCACTTCGGCGGCGGCATGAGCGGGCACATCAAGCTGGTCGGTTCGCTGTTCTTCCAGTGGATCGCGGCGGGCAAGCGCGTCTACACCGACCTGTCGTGGGCGATCGGGTTCGCGCCGCGCTGGCTGGCCGCCGAGATCGAGCGGCACGGCATCGGACACGACCGGGTGCTGTTCGCCAGCGACGAACCATGGGGCGACCACGACGGCGAACGTGCCAGGACCGCGTCCGGGATGGGCGATGGCGCGCTCGCCGACCTCGTCTTCCGCGACACCTTCAGCAAGCTGTACGGATAACCGTCACCAGAAGGAGAAACACGATGTCCGAGCTGACCGATCTGGAGAAGACCAGCCTCGACGAGATCCCGCACCCGTCGCTACCGCAGGGGTCGAGCATCTACGGCGGCACCAAGGTCTTCCCGGACTACCAGGCCGAGAACGGCGAGTCCTACTTCACCCTCGTGCACGGCATCGCGCACGAGTCGTCGGTGAGCTTCGTGGCGATCCTGCAGGCGACAAGGGCGCTGCGCAAGGGATTCGAGTCCGCGATCTACTTCTACGGTCCGGGTTCGCTGAACTGCCTCGCCACGCGTGGCTTCCCGACCACGGGCAACTCGGCGTTCCCCGGCGAGCACAACATCAACAGCTCACTGGCCACGTTCATCAGCGAGGGCGGCAAGGTGTACTGCTGCCGGTTCGGCCTTTCGCTGCACGGCGCCCGCGAGGAGGACCTGATCGAGGGCGTGATCCCGACGCACCCGCTGGACGTGCAGGACGCGCTGATCCACTACAAGCGCAGGGGCGCGATCATCAACTCCACCTACATGTTCTAGGCGGCCGTGATGAGCTCCGACGTCGGCACCGACACGGACGCGCTGGCCACCAGGGTGGACATCGCCCTGCGCGGTGTGCGGATGGCGGCACCGGTGCACCGGCCCGCGGGAGCGGGTCCCAGCGACGACGGTCACGTGCTGGTCGACGGTGCCAACGCCGCACTGCCGAACAACCCGGACAGCCCCTACCACGTCCGGCACGGCAAGGTGTTCCTCGGTGGCGAGGACACCGGCCTGTCCCTCGACGTCGTTCGCCGGCCGTCGTTCTACGATCTGTCCACTGCGGACGGTGTGCCGTACGAGCAGATCGCGCGGCTGCACGGTGCCGACGTGTTGGCCACGACAGTGGTCCAGACCTGCATCCGGTACGTGGCGGACCAGCGCTGCCGGTTCTGCACGATCGAGGAGTCGCTGCGGTCCGGGGCCACCGTCGCCGCGAAGACACCGGCCCAACTGGCCGAGGTGGCCGCGGCCGCCGTCCGGCTGGACGGCGTGCGGCAGATGGTGCTGACCACCGGTACCACCGCGGGCCCGGACCGGGGCGCCCACAACCTGGTGCGGTGCGTCCGCGCGGTGCGGGCCGCGGTGCCCGGCCTGCCCATGCAGGTGCAGATCGAACCGCCCGCCGATCTCACTGTGCTGCGCGAACTGCGCGACGCGGGCGCCACCGCGATCGGCATCCACGTCGAGTCCCTCGACGACGACGTGCGCAGGCGGTGGATGCCGGGCAAGGGTGCGGTGCCGATGGCCGAGTACGAGGCGGCCTGGGACGAGGCCGTGAGGGTGTTCGGTCACAACAGGGTCTCCACGTATCTGCTGGTCGGCCTCGGCGAGGACCCCGACGAACTGGTGGCGGGCGCGGGCAGGCTGATCGAGCGGGGCGTCTACCCGTTCGTCGTGCCGTTCCGGCCGATGCTGGGCACGCTGGCCCGCCGGGACGGCTGGCCTGCGCCGGACCGCGCCGTCGTGCTGGCCGTGACCGTCCGCGTGGGTGCGCTGTTGCGGGCAGCGGGCATGACCGGCGCCGACCAGAAGGCCGGTTGTGCGGCCTGCGGGGCGTGCGGCGCGCTGCGGGCGGCCGGCGGATGACCGCCGTGTGGGGCGCGGGCGCCGACCTGCGCACGGACACGTCGGTGCTGCTCGGCGGGCCACGGCTGCCCGTGGCCGAGCCTGCGTTCCGCATCGAGGAGGCGACCGACGCGGATCGGCTGGCCGCGTACCGCGCGTTGCGGGTGCGGTCGTTCGTGACCGAACAGGGGATGTTCGCTCGCGACGACACCGACGAACACGACGGCGACCCGAGGACGGTGGCGCTGGTCGCGTTGGACGGCAACGGCACCGTGATCGGCGGCGTGCGGCTCGGCCCGGCCGGGCACGGCGACGACGTGGGCTGGTGGTACGGCGGCCGGCTCGTTGTCGACCGGACGTCGCCCGGCAGCCGGGGTGCCGGTGCGGCACTGGTGCGGGCGGCGTGCGCGCGGGCGGAACAGGCCGGGGTGCTCCGGTTCGAGGCGACCGTGCAGGCCCGCTACCACGGGTTGTTCGAGCGGCTGGGCTGGCTCGTGGTGCGCGCGGAAACCGTCCGCGGGCGGCCGCACCTGCTGGTGCGGTGGCCGATCGACCGGATCGAGCGGCTGGTGGCCGCGACCAAGCGCGAACTCGGCCCGCTGTTGCGCGGCCTCGCACCGGGCGGGGCCGGGTTCGTCGGGGACGACGCGGCGCCGGTGCCGGGCAGCGATCTGGTGGCGGCGTGCGACGCGATCCTGCCCGCGATGGTGGCGCGCGACCCGGAGTGGGCAGGCTGGTGCTCGGTCCTGGTCAACGTCAACGACATCGCGGCGATGGGCGCCGTTCCGGTCGGCCTGCTGGACGCCGTCGCGGCGCGGGACGCGTCGTTCGCGGCGCGGATACTGCGCGGACTGCGTGCCGCCGCGCAGGCTTACCGGGTGCCGATTCTCGGTGGGCACACGCAGTTCGGCGTGCCTGCCGCGCTGAGTGTGACCGCGCTGGGCCGCACGGACCGGCCGGTGCCGGGCGGTGGCGGCAGGCCAGGTGATCCGGTTGCGCTGACCATGGACACCGGCGGTGGCTGGCGGCCCGGCTATCGCGGCCGCCAGTGGGACTCGACGTCGCACAGGTCCGGCGCGGAACTGCGGGCCATGATCGAGTCGGTGGGCACGGCGCGGCCCGCCGCCGCGAAGGATGTGTCCATGGCGGGCGTCGTCGGCACGCTGGGCATGCTGGCCGAGGCATGCGGGTGCGGCGCGGTGCTGGACGTGGCATGTGTGCCCCGGCCTGCCGGCGTCGCGATGGGCGACTGGCTGACGTGCTTCCCCGGCTTCGGCATGATCACCGCGGGCGGCACCGCGTTGCCCGCCGGGCCCGCTGTCGGCGCCGAATGCGGCGTGCTGGTGCCGGGCGCCGGGGTGCGGCTGCGCTGGCCGGACGGCACCGAGACCGAGGCGCTCACCGCCGGCGTCACCGGGATGGGGCCGGCATGACAGCGATCCGGATGGCGGCGGTGTCGGCACCGTTCGACCGCGACCTGGCGGGCGATCTCGACCGTGTGGCGGGACTGATCGAACGCGCAAGGGCGGACGGAATACGCCTGCTGGCGTTGCCCGAGGCGTGCCTCGGCGGCTATCTCGCGGATCTGAGCGGTGGCGCGACGGGTCCGCCCGCGTTGCGGTTGGACGGCCCGGAGATCACCCGGCTCCGCGCGATGGCGGGCGAGATGGTCGTCGTCGCGGGCTACTGCGAGGACGCGGGCGACACCCGCTACAACAGCGCGGTCTGCGTGACGGGCGACGGTGTGCTGGGCAACCATCGCAAGGTGCACCAGCCGCTGTCCGAGGACTCCAGCTACGGCGCGGGCACCGGCTTCGCCGCGTTCGACACGCCGGTCGGCCGGCTGGGCATGATGATCTGCTACGACAAGGCGTTTCCCGAGTCGGCGCGGGCGCTGGCGTTGGACGGAGCCGAGATCATCGTGTGCGTGTCGGCATGGCCCGGCAGCCGCACCAATCCCTCCCCCGATCTGGCCGCGGACCGCTGGAAACTGCGATTCGACCTGTTCGACCAGGCCCGGGCACTGGAGAACCAGGTGGTGTGGCTGTCGGCCAACCAGTCCGGCACGTTCGGCTCGTTGCGATTCGTGGCCAGTGCCAAGGTGGTCGGCCCCGGCGGTGACGTGCTCAGCGGCACCGGGGTCGCCGAGGGCATCGCCGTCGCGGAGATCGACGTGCCGCAGGCGCTGGGCGCGGCCCGCCGGCACATGGGTCACCTGCGGGACCGGCGGCCGGACGCGTACCCGGCGCTGGGCGCGGCCCTGCTGGCGGGCGCCCCGTGAGCCGGGCGAAGATGTCGGCGTGAGTGTGATCCGCATCGGCGCCGTCGCCGCCACGTTCGGCCGGGACCTGGACTTCGACCTGCAGCGGATCGGCACGCTGATCGCCCATGCGCGCCGCGACGGCGTCGCGCTGCTGGTGCTGCCGGACGCGGCGCTCGGCGGTTACCTGGCCGACCTGCGCAACCCGGACCTCAACGCGTTGCCGCCCGCGCTGGACCCGGAGGGCGAGCAGATCAAGACGGTCGCCGAGTTGGCACGGGACATGGTGGTCTGCGTCGGCTACTGCGAGGCCGACGGCGACCGGCGCTACAACAGCGCGATCTGCGTCACCGGTGACGGCATCCTCGGCCGGCACCGCAAGGTGCACCAGCCGGCAGGCGAGTCGGCGGCCTACTCGGCGGGGACCGAGTTCGCGGCCTTCGACACACCGTTGGGCAGGCTCGGCATGCTTGTCGACTACGACAAGACGTTCCCGGAGTCGGCGCGGACGCTGGCGGTGGACAATGCCGGCATCCTGGCGTGCCTGTCCGCATGGCCGACCAGTGTCACCAACCGCGCGCCCAGGATGGCCGACGACCGGCAGTCCCGGCTGTTCGACCTGTACGACCGGGCGCGGGCGGCGGAGAACCAGGTGGTGCTCGTGTCGGCCAACCAGACCGGCACGCTGGGCGGGCTGCGGTTCCTCGGACAGGCCAAAGTGGTCGGTCCCGGCGGCGACATCCTGGCCCGCACCTGGTCCAAGGCCGGAATCGCGGTGGCCGAGCTGGATCCCGACGCGGAGATCGCGCTGGCGCGGCGGGTCCTGCGGCACCTCGACGAGCGCAAACCCGAGGCGTACCGGTGAAAGTAGCGTTGCTGTCCTACTCGACGAAGCCGAGGGGCGGCGTCGTGCACACGCTGGCGCTGGCCGAGGCACTGGCCGCGCTGGACGTCGACGTGACGGTGTGGACGCTCGGCCGGGGCGGCGACACGAGCTTCTTCCGCCCGGTCGATCCGGCCGTCCGGCTGTCCGTCGTGCCGTTCCCGGAGGTGCCGGGCGAGACGGTCGGCGAGCGGGTGCTGCGGTCCATTGCCGTGCTGCGCAACGCATTCGACCCGACCCGGTACGACATCGTGCACGCACAGGACTGCATCAGCGCCAACGCCGCGGGACGATGCGTGCGCACGGTGCACCATATCGACCACTTCACCACGCCGGAACTGATCGCCTGCCACGAACAGGCCATCATCCGGCCGTACGCGCACGTGTGCGTGTCCGCCGTGGTGGCCGACGAACTGCGGCAGGGCTGGCATCTCACACCGACCGTGATCCCGAACGGCGTCGACTACCAGCGGTTCGCAACGGCACAGCCCGCCGGTCGCTGGGGCCGCTACATCCTGGCTGTCGGCGGGATCGAACCGCGCAAGGGCAGCATCGATCTGCTGGACGCGTACGCGCTGGTGCGGGCACGCCTGCCGGACGTGCGGTTGGTGATCGCGGGTGGCGAGACGTTGTTCGACTACCGGGACTACCGCGCGGACTGGGAACGCAGAGCCGACGAGCTGGGTGTCGATCCGGTCGTGCTCGGGCCGGTCCCGCACGACGACCTGCCGGGTGTGGTCGCCGGTGCCGGGGTGTTCGCGTTTCCGTCCACTCAGGAGGGATTCGGGCTGGCGGCGATGGAGGCGCTGGCCGCGGGAGTTCCCGTGGTGACCCGCGACCTGCTGGTACTGCGCGAGGTCTTCGGCGGCGCCGCCCGGTTCGCCACCGATCCGCCGTCCATCGCGGACGCGCTGCTGGTCGCGCTCACCCAGGACGACCCCGCGATGCGGCGCGCAGGCAGCGAACTGGCCGCCCGCCACACCTGGTCATCGGCCGCGCAGCGGCACATCGAACTGTATCGGTCGCTATGCCGAACCTCGTCGACCGCCAGCCAGGTCAACGACCATAGCCGAGTAACCGGGCCCGGAGTCCGTCGAGGATGAGCGAGACGACCCACCCATCTGGAGGCCAGGATGGCAGTCGGCGAGATCACCTTCGAGGCGGACACGCCAGGCCGGCCGGGCCGGTTTAGGACGTCACCTCACGTGTTCAGATGGCGGGTGTCGCCGAGGCTGATGACCTGGCGGTTGTGAAAGTAGTCGTCTTCGCGCAACGTGGTGATACTGCAGGCGGCCACCCGAAAATTCACCTGGCCCAGCGACTCGATCGGCATCCCGATCCAGCACGCGACGACGAACGTCAGGGCACCACCGTGCGTCACGACGATCTGGTGCTCGCACGGGCGTCGCAGGATCTCGTCCATGGCCGCGTAGACGCGCCGCGCGAACGCCCTGGTGGTCTCCGCACCCGGCACACCCACGTCGTGCCCCATCCGGTCCCCGATGGCCGGCGGCGGGACGAACCGCTGGTCCAGCCACTCCTGCGGCCGACCCTCCGCCACGCCGTAGGACCTCTCCCGCAGCCGGCGGTCCTCGATCACTGCCACGCCAAATGATGTCGCCGTCTCGTCGGCCGTGCGGCGGGTGCGTCGCAGGTCCGAGGAGATCACTTCCACCTCGGCGTGGTCGGGTACCCGGGCTCGCAACACCGCGGCGATGGAGATTGCCGTGCGGATGCCGGCGGGCGTGAGTCGCGAGTCATGCCACCCGCCCACCACCCTCTCGACGTGGTGCGTGGCCTCGGGATGGGTGATGACGTAGATGGTGCGCACCAGTGCGGGCCCGTCAGTCGGTGGTGAGGAGGCGCTCCAGCCAGTTGTGGCGCGCCGCGACAGCGGCCTTGCTGATCCGCGCCTCGGGAACCTCCCGATCGAAGGCATGGAGGCCGCCGGGCCACACGTGCAGCTCGGCCCTGCCGCCCGCCTGCCAGATCCTGTCGGCGTAGCCGAGGACCTCGTCACGCAGGCACTCGGCGGAGCCGACATCGAGGAACGCGGGCGGCAGGCCGACCAGGTCGGTGGCGCGTGCGGGCGCAGCGTACTGCGGTACGTCCGCTCCGCCCTGGAGAGCGCCGAGCAGGGAGCTCCAGCCGAACCCGTTGTAGCTGCGGTTCCAGAATTCGATGCCATCCATCTGCATGGCCGAGGCACTGTCGTTGCGATCATCGAGCATCGGGCACATCAGCAGTTGGCCGAGCAGGCGGGGACCGCCCTTGTCGCGCACGGTCAGGGCGAGCGCGGCGCTCAGGCCGCCGCCGGCGCTGGGGCCCGTGACGACGATGCGTTCGGGGTCGATGCCGAGTTCGTCCGCGTGCTCCGCGGTCCACAGCAGGCCGGCGTAGGCATCGTTGATCTGGGCGGGATAGGGGTGCTCGGGCGCGAGCCGGTAGCCAGTCGAGATCAGCGTGGCGCCGAACCGCTCGGCCGTCTCGAGTACCTGGTCGAGCCCGGTGCGGTGATCGTTGCAGAAGAAGCCGCCGCCGTGCAGGTAGTAGAGCGCCGGGCGCGATGCGGGCGCGTTGGCGGGCGTGCAGATCAGCAGCGGGATCTCGGGGTCGCCGTCCAGCCCGGGTACCGATGGCTGGGAGACGGTGAAGCGCCCGCCGCGGCTGAGGTCCTCGAGCGCGGCCACCGCGGCGTCGACCTCCGCGCGGATCCCCGCCAGTATCTCGAGGCTCATCGGCGCCAACTCCGGCTCTTCGGCCATGTACGCGTCGTAAGCGGCCTGAAGTTCGGCATCGAGTGGAACGGGCGCGGCAGGCACGGTCTTCCCCGGTTCAAGATTCACGCGAGCACGCTATTGCCCTCTTTCGCTACGCGCCAGCCGATTTCGATACGTCGCGCAGGCCATGGTCGCGTCCGTACGCATCGACTTCGACCACCTCGCCGCGTTCGGCATCCACCCGTAGCTGCGCCGCCGGTTCGGTCTAGCCCACGGTGCCGACATCGGTCGCGATGTCCGCGAACTCGTGGATCAACCGTGATCGTCTGGTCGCGATCCAGGCGAGACACACCTGGTTGGGCTCGATGTCCTCGACCGGGAGACAGGTGACGTCGGGCCGGGTGTAGTAGCCGGCGGTCGAGGCCGGGATGATCGCGATGCCGTGCCCGGCCGCGACGTGTTCGAGTTTCTCCTCGACGCTGTGGAACGTGGGATAGCCGGGGCTGGTGCTCTCGCGCAACTCGACCGCGATGTCCCGCCACTCCGGCACCGCGTCCGGGTCCTGGAGCAGGTGCTCGTCGGCGAGGTCGGCGACGAGCACCGACTCCTTGCCGGCCAAGCGGTGGTCCGCGCGCAGCGCGACCATCCGGGGCTCGGCGTGCAGCGGCCGGACGCCCAGGCCGCGGGTGTCGATCGGCAACCGCACGATGCTCACGTCGGCGCGGCCGTCGTGCAGCACCTCGACCTGGTCGTCCCAGGATGTGCGGACGAGCTCGACGGTGACTTCCGGATGCCGGGCGGACAGCTCGCGCACCGCGGCGGTCACCGTGATGCCCGGCATGAATCCCACGGTGAACCCGGACGTCCCGCGTGCCGCTCGCGCCACCCGCCGCCGCAGCGCGTCCGCCGAGGCGAGCAGCGGCCGGGCGTCCTCGCGCAGTTGGCGGCCGGCCGCGGTCAGCTCGGTCGAGCGCCGGTCGCGAACGAACAACTGCACGTGCAGTTCGTCCTCCAGGGCCCTGATCTGCCGGGACAGCACCGGTTGCGCGATGTGCAGTCGAGCGGCGGCACGGCCGAAGTGGAGTTCCTCCGCGACGGCCACGAAGTACCGAAGTTTGCGCAGGTCGACGTCCATCCGACTCCCTGATGCAGGCGACCTGGTCAAGGGTATGGGAAGGGGCGGCAGGACACACGTTCAGACCAGGACCGTGCCTGCGTCGGCGGCCAACGCGTCCAGATAGAGTCCGCGAAACGCGTCGGCGTCGACAGGGCGCGGATTGAACGTTCCGGTCCACTGCTGGGCGGCGGCTACGGCGAGGTCGTCGACATCGTCGGCACGGACACCGTATCCGGCAAGATCGGGCGGGTTGCCGGTCAATGACCACAACTGGGCCAGCCGGGTGAGCAGAGCCTGGACGCGTTCGTGCGGGTCGGCCGCATCGGCGGCGAGTCCCGCGCGAGCGGCCAGATCCGCGTAGCAGGCGCGTGCGCCGTCGTCCTGCGCGTTGAACCGGATCACGGCCGGCAGCATGGATGCGACGGATTCGCCGTGGGTGATGTGGTACCGAGCCGTGAGCGGGTTTCCGGCCGCGTGCGCGGCGCCCAGCATGCTGTGTGCGATCGCGAGACCGGCCAAGGCCGCGCCCAACTGCATCGCGCCGCGTGCGTCGAGGTCGTCCGGGCTGGCGAGCACGATGGGCAGATTCTGGTTGAGCAGGCCGAATGCCTCCGCGGCAAACAGGGTGGACAGCGGATTCCGTGACGTCGTGACGGTGACCTCGACAGCATGCACGATCGCGTCGAGTCCACTGTGTACGGTGACCCGGCGCGGCTGGGTCAGTGTCAGTACCGGGTCCAGAATGACGGTCTTCGGCAGCGACTCCGAGGTGGCGAACGCCGTTTTCGCGCCGGTTTCTGCGTCCGAGATCACCGCGTGGGCCTGGCACTCGCTGCCGGTGCCGGCCGTGGTCGGGATCGCGATCATCGGGCGGTGCGGCTTCGTCGCGCGGGTGGTACCGGGGTGCCGCGTGATCTCGCTCCCCTCCGCGCACACCATGTTGCATGCCTTCGCGACGTCCAGGGCGCTGCCGCCGCCCAGCCCGATGATCAGGTCGGGAACCTGCCGGCGGGCCAGCTCGACGCAGGCGCTGACATCGTGGTGGGTCGGATTCTCGTGGACGTCGGTGAACACGGCCACGGACATCCGATGGTCTCGGAGCGCGGCTGCCACCGCGTCGGTGTGGCCCGCGGCGAGCACCCCGTTGTCGCTGACGAGCAGCACCCTGGTGGCGTTCTCGGCCAGCGCAAGCTCACCGACACGCGCCGAGGCGCCGCACCCGAAGACGATCCTGGGGCGGTGCACGAAATCGAAGTCCCGCATAGCCGGCAACGTTCCCCTTCGTCGGTCAACGCCGCGACCAGCGACGCGCCTTCATGTCGAACCGGGGCAGCGCGCCAGGGCCGACCGGCCGCACCGCGAACCGGATCAACAGGTTCGACCGCAGTGCCTCGCCGATGTCCGCGACCGTGGCACCGACATCGGCCGTGTCCTCGTCGAGTTCGACCTCGACCTCCAGCTCCGACGTCCCGTCCGACGTCAGCTGGGTCACCCGGAACTCCACGATCTCGGGAAAGGTGTGCAGCACGGATTCGACGGCCGACGGGTAGATGTTGACACCACGCACGACGACCATGTCGTCCGCACGGCCGATGACCCCACCCGCCAGCATCCGGTCCGGGCACCTGCCGTCCGGCGCGCCGCGCCGGACCAGGTCGCCGGTGCGGTACCTGAGCAACGGCGAGCCGAGCCGGCCGAGGCCGGTCAGCACCAGCTCGCCCACCTCGCCCGTGTCGACCGGACGTGAGGTCTCCGGATCGATGATCTCGACGAGGTACGCGCTGTCGTTGGTGCGCAGGTTTCCCGGCTCGTCCGGGAGCTGGTAGGCGACCGGCCCGGTCTCGGTCGTGCCGTAGTGGTCGAGCACGGTGGCGTTGGGCCACAGCTCGGCAAGGCGGTTGCGGGTCGCGGGAATGCTGCCGCCGGGCTCGCCTGCGACGATGATCCGCCGTACCGAGTCCACCGCCGAACCACCGTCGATCTTCCTGGCCTCCTGGCCGAGCCGGACGGCGTACGTCGGTGTGCAGAGCAGCACCGTGATCTCGTTGTCCGCCAGCATCCGCAGCCGCGCCTCACTGTTCATGCCCCCGCCGGGGAAGCACAGGCAGCCCATCCGCTGCGCGCATTCGAACGCGGTCCAGAAACCCAGGAACGGGCCGAACGAGAAGGCGGCCAGGACCCGGTCCCGCCGGGTCACTCCCATGGCCTGGAACATGTAGGCCCAGCTGTCCAGCATCCAGGTCCAGCTCTGGTGGGTGTCCAGCCATCGCATCGGTGTCGCGGACGTGCCGCTGGTCTGGTAATACCGCGTGTAGTCCTCGATCGGGAAGCTGAGGTTCGTCCCGTAGGGCGGATGGCGACGCTGGTCCTCGATCAGCTCGGCCTTGGTGGTGAACGGAAAGGCGCCGAACGCGATGTCGGCGGCCGCGATGTCGAAGCCGCTCTGATGGATCTTGTGCCGATAGAACGGGTTCCGCTTCGCCACGGTCGCCAGCAGTTCGCGCAGTAGTTCCCGCTGGACGTCCGCGATGTCCTGGGTCACGGTCATCTCGGATCGGCCTGCCGCCGGGCCGGGCCGCCGACGTCCAGCGGAGCGGGTGGCTCGACGAAATCGGCGATCGCGGCGGCGAGTTCGCTGAAGTCTCGGTCGGTATTGCCGATCAAACAGTCCGTGACATCACGGCGGAGTTCGGGATATTTTCTGATGAGCCTGCCGAAACTGAAGTTCTCGTCGTAGAAGGAACAGACGAGCATGCGAATCTTCTCGATGTCGGAACTGAGTCGTGCGCCGTAGCCCGCGAACGCATCGGCCGAGATGTCCCCGCAGTCCAGTGCCGCGTCGACGGCATCGGCCGCGAGCGCGCCGCCGTGCAGCGCGAGGAACACGCCGGACGAGAACACCGGGTCGAGAAATCCGAACGCGTCGCCGGCCAGTACCAGCCCGTCCGTCGCGCAGTAACGGGACCGATAGGAATACTCACTCGTCAGTCGGTATTCGCCCTGTGGCACGCCGGGCGCGAGATGATCGGCGATCCACGGATTCACCAGCGCCTCCCGCTGGAAAATCGCACTCAGGTCGGTGGTGTCCCGGAACAGGTACTCCTTCCTGGCCACGATCCCGACACTGACGATGTCCCCCGGCAGTGGGATGTACCAGAACCAACCCCGGTCGGGCACATAGGCAACCGTGGTCGCCCCGGCATCTCGGCCGGGATCGCGGAGCGCGCCCTTGTAGTAAGTCCACAGTGCGAACCGGTCCAGTTTCGGGTCCTTGACCCGCCAACCGAACTGGCGAACCGCCAGCGCGCCCCGACCCGACGCGTCGATCGTCACGGGAGCGGTCACGGTCCGTTCGGTGCCGGCGGCGTCCCGAACGTCCACGCCGGTCACGACACCGTCCGAAACGGCCAGTCGGGTCACCGCCGCCCCGGTCTCGATCCGGACGCCATTTTCCCTGGCGTTGTCCAGGAGTAGCTGGTCGAAGACGGCACGCGGCACCTGCCAGGTCTGTGCCGCCGGATGGTCGAAGTGGCTGTCGAAATAGAACGGGATCGAGAGGTTGCCCCTGCTGTCCACGAACTGCACGCTGTACTTTTCCGGAAACCCGGCGCTCTTGACCTGTTCGGTGATGCCGAGTCGTTCGAACGTGAAGTAGGTGAACGGCATGAGGGACTCGCCGATGTGGTACCGCGGGAACGTCTCCTTCTCCAGGAGGAGTACTTTCCGGCCCGCTTTCGCGAGGAGTGTCGACGCCGTGGTGCCTGCCGGACCGCCGCCGACGACGATGACGTCCGGACGTTCGCCGGTCACGTGTAACGGACGTTTCTGTGCTGCGGCAGGAAGAAGGCGGGCAGCAGGCCGTCGACACACAGCAGGGCCTGCCTGGACAGCACTACCTCGTCCTCGGTGATCGTGATCATGCCTCGTTCGGCGAGACCGGCCAGGGGCACCCGGAACTCCTCGAAGATATCGACCGCGAACTTCTCGTGGAAATATTCCTGATCGACCCTGCCGAGCTTGAGCTGCAAGATGAACTCGCGGACCAGCAGCTCACCGGGCGACAATTCCAGCGCACGACTGATCGGCAGTTCGCCGGCCTGTATCCTGGCCAGGTACTCGGCCAGATTGTGTTCGTTCTGGAAGTGGACACCGCCGACGTGGGAGAATGACGAAACACCCATGCCGATCAGATCGGCCCCGTGCCACAGGCTGTCGCGGTAGACGAAGCCGCTGTCCCGTCCGGCCCTGGACATCGTATAGCCGCTGCTCACCTGATAGCCGGCCCGCTCGAGTTCACCGAACGCATGGTCGACCCACCGTCGTTTCGTCGGCCAGTCGGCGACCATGTCCACGGCGCCCTGACCGCGCATCTGCGCGGAGAGGCCGGTGTTGTGCGGGACTTCCATCTGATAGATGGTGACGCTGTCGGGCCGGAACTCGATCGTCCTGTCCAGCGACGCCAGCCAAGTCTGTTCTGTTTCCCCCACCATGCCGGCAATGAGGTCGATGTTGATCTGCGGAAACCCGGCCGCGCCGGCCGCGTCGTAGGCCGCCTGGATCTGCCGGCTGTCGTGCGCGCGCCCGTTCAGTTCGAGAATCCGGTCGTCGAAGCTCTCGACGCCGATGCTGAGCCTGGTGACTCCGATGTCCCTGAGTGCGCCGATCTTCGCCGGCGTGAGCGTGCCGGGTTCGCCTTCGAAGGTGAACTCACGCAGTTCGGTCAGGTCGAACCTCGCGTGCAACTCGGCGCCGAGATGCCGCAGGTTGCGCACGGACAGATAGGATGGGGTGCCGCCGCCGAAATATAAGAACGCAGGCGCACGGCCGGCCACGACCGGCTTTTCCGCGTAGCTGGCCATCTCGCGAACCAGTGCGGCGACATACGCCGAGATCTCGTCCTTGGAGCGGTCGGTATAAACCTTGAAGTAGCAGAAATGGCATCTCTTCCGACAGAACGGAATGTGCAGGTACAGACCGAGATCGGTGCTGGCGGGTGCCGGCCCGCCGAGTACGCGATGGGCGGCGCCGACCGCACTGGGCACCCAGACGGAGAACGGCGGATAGTTGGCGACGAAGTAGTTCCCGACGGCGGTCGGGCCGACCGATTCGATCTCGATCTCAGTCGTCATCGCACCCCCGGCCGCCCCGTGACGACTCGTGCCCGTCGTCCCCTGTCACTCAGCTTGGCGGCCGACAACCACGCCCGCCAACCTCGTTCCGCTGAGCGGACCAACCGGACGCCGGCGCAGCACCCGTCGTCGCGGCGTTCACAACGCGCTCATCATCCGCGACGGTGCGTGACAGTCGGTCCGCTGGTTTTGGTGATCTCCGCCGGTCGGGAAGCCCGTGCCACAACCCCGATCAGCCGCAATCCGTCCTGGTGGTGTTGGACGGCTACATCGACGGCTGATCTCCTTGCCCCGGCGCAGCGGCGCCCAACGGTCGAGTTCTTTCGTGTCCGGGATTTGGTTTTCGCGCCCTTCGGAGCTCATCGGCTTCCTGTTCGTCAACGTGAGAGAGCAAGTTTCGGAAGAAGTCAACACCCATTTGACGGTTGGTTTTCTCGTCGACCGTGGTAATTGTTGAGGTGTCGATCGCGAGGAGGAATACGTCATGAGCAATCAGTTGGCCGGTTGGCAGGTGGACGAGCGGTGTACGAACTGCGATGTGTCCCGTCAGCTCGCCACCGACCTGATCGCGGAGGTCGACGGACGCTCCGAGGTCATCCGACAGCCCGGTACGGACGCCGAACACCGCGCCATGCACGCGGCCGCGTTCGCCTGCCCGCCTCGGTCACTGCGGCTGGCCGGGCGCCTCGACGCGGCGCTGGACCCGTTCCCGATGTGGTTGGACGAGCGCGTTGCCCTGTGCGGGCACAACTCCCGGCTCACCGCGGGCGCCAACGCCTACCTACTGCGTCGGCCCGACGGCCTGATGATGATCGACACGCCGCGGTGGAGTGCGGCGCTGGCCGACCGCTACGCGGCGCTGGGCCCGGTGACCGACGTGCTGCTCACCCATCGCGACCACGCCGCGCACGGCCGCGCCTATGCCGACCACTTCGGCGCGCGGTTGTGGATCCACGAGGACGACCTGGACGCGGCACCCGACGCGGATCAGGTCCTGCGCGGGATCGAGCCGACCGAGATCGCCGACGGAGTGAGCGCCCATCCGCTGCCCGGCCACACCAAGGGCAGCGTGCTCTTCCTCGCCGACGACACCTACTGCTTCACCGGCGACAGTTTCTACTGGTCGCGGACGACCGGTGACGTCGAGGTCGCCGAGGCCGTCACCTGGTACTCGATCACCGAACTCGCCGCGTCACTCGCCCGCACGGTGCCGAGGATTCGCTGCGAATGGGTGCTGCCCGGCCACGGTGACCGCAGGCACCTGCCCGCCGCCGAGATGGCCGCCCGGCTGCGCGACCTGGTCGTCCGCACGGCGGCGCTCCGACCCCAGCCGGTCGATTTCGCCGCGATGCGCTGGTGAACTCGGCAGCCTGATGCCTTCAGTTTTCGCTCGCGGCGGCGGTATGCGCGGCCATCAGGTCGAGCATGCCCTGGGGCGCACCGGGTTCGAAGCACTGCACCAGATTGTCAGCCGACTCCCGCGCAGCTTCCTCGCTACGCGGGAACAGCGCGGTCTCGTAGGCGGACAGCGCCCCGTCCGCATCGTCGTGCTCGGCAATGGCGACAGCCAGTTCGGCGGCGTCGAGCATGGCAAGGTTGGCGCCCTCACCGGCGAACGGCGACATCACGTGCGCGGCGTCGCCGAGCAGCGTGACGCCGGGAACCCGATCCCACCGGTGACCGACGCGCAGCGCGCTGATCGGGCGTGGCACCAGTCGATCGTCGCTGCGGGCGATGAGGGCGCGCAGGTTCGGCGCCCAATCCGCGAAGATGTCCAGCAGCCGGGCGCGAGTACCGGCCGGGTCGTCCGCGTCTACGACCTTCGTGGCCACCCAGTCCTCTGCCGCGCGCACCGCGATGTACAGACGAATGCTGCCGTCACCGTTGCGTTGTGCGAGCAGGCCCTTTGCCTCCCCCAACGCGTACATCGACCCGGGCCCGACCAACGCGGCCAGT
>DASXXM010000138.1:0-6055 GCA_036503065.1 Pseudonocardiaceae bacterium
CGTGTAGCCGGGCTCGACCAGGGTTGCCAGGCGCGCGACCGACAGCGACGCGGTGCCGAACAGCGCGGCCCGCGTCGTGTCCAGGGCCTGCGTGACGTAGGCCGTGTGGAAGTTCCCGTTGTGGAACACGTCGTGCTCGGCCATCAGCGGGTTCTCACTCGCCGCGTTCATCTCCACGGTGAGCACCCGATCGAGGTACGCGATGGCGTCCATGGCCGGCCCGTGCACCTGCGGCACGGCCCGGAACGCGAACGGGTCCTGGATCCGGGCCGGTGGCCCGGCCGCGTCGGCGAGCAACGCGCGCAGCCGGCTGGCGACCGTGCGCTGCCCGGGATGCGGGCGCGACTCGTGCACGGGTGCCGCGTACGCCTCCGGCGAGCCGTCCACCGCGACGAACGACAGGGCCGTGACCACGACGCCGGCCCGCAGCAGCCGGGACAGGTCGTGGCAGGCCAGCGCGGCCTCGCCGAGCGTGGCCGCGTTGCTGCTGATGAACGCCAGTGCGTCGGCGGAAGCCAGCGGGTAGGCCGGCAGCTCGCCGCCCGCCCATGGCTGTTCGCCACGCACGCACAGCGCGGCCGATGCCAACGAGGTGAGATCGGCGGTGCCGATGGCGCCGTACTGCCGCATCGGCGGGGTCAGCCCGCGGTTGACCGCGTCCGCGAGCACGCCGAGCAGGGCCGGGTCCACGCCGGAACCGCCCGCGGCCAGCTGGTTGAGCCGGACCGCGAGCATCGCGCGGGCGATCTGGGGGTCGACCGCGGGGCCCGCGCCGCCGGCATGGCTGCGCAGCAGCCGCAGGCCGTGTTCCGGGTCGCCGAGGTCGGCCACGTCGAACTCGCGGTTCGCGCCGACGCCGGTCGTCCGGCCGTAGACGGGTCGCCGCGCGGCCAGTTCGGTCGCGGTCCGGTGCGCGGCCCGTGCGCTGGCCATGCCGTCGTCGGTCACCACGACCGGCAGCCGGTCGCGCACGATGGCGTGCACGTGTGCGCAGGTCAGGCTGTGCCCGTCCAACGGCACCGGGAGCGTGCGTGCCTCGGGCAGGGTGGCCGTCATACCGCGCCGGCCCGCAGTTCGTCCGCGTAGCCGACGGACACCCGGCGCATCAGGCCGTCGGCGGTGAACTCGTACTGGCCCATTCGGCACAGCGGTGGCGAGTAGGCGTGGATGGACACCGCGCCGCCGACCGCCCCGTTGAGCCGGTGGATGTGGTCGGGTCCGAAGCTGAACGACTCGCCGTCGCGCACCCGCACGGTCAGGTGGTCGCCGCCGATCCGGGGGTTGCTCTCGTGCAGCGCGCCCTGCACCACGCGGACCGCGCCGGACGAGACGTCGTGGTCGTGCCAGCCGGTGTCGTTGCTGGCCGTCCAGCACAACAGCCACACGTCGACGTGCTCGTCGCGGTGGACGCAGACGTAGTGGCGGTGCTCGTCGGAGAACGCGACGTGCGGGCGCCAGCGCAGCGGATCGTCGGCCAGGGCGTTCACGAGCTCGGCCAGCTCACGCCGGTCCAGGTTCCTGCCGGGTAGATCCGCCAAGTCCATCTCCTGCTCCTCCTCCACTTATGCGCTTCACTTAAGCGCTTCAGTGAAGCGCTTAATCTGATCGCCGTCAAGCCCCGCCAACAGGCCAAACGTCGGCTGGCCGCGACGACTGACGGGTGCCATCGCTAGGCTGGTTCAATGGCCGGCTCCCGGAAGCGCGCGACGTTGCGCGAAGTGGCCGAGGCCACCGGCCTGTCGACGGCGGCGGTGTCCTACGCGCTGCGTGGGCTCCAGGTGTCCAAGGAGACCGAGAAGCGGGTCCGGCAGGCCGCCGCCGAACTCGGGTACGAGGCCGACCCGATCGCCAGGGCGCTGGCCAGCGGCCGCACCAGCATGGTCGGCCTGCTGTCCGGATCGCTGGAAGACCTGTGGCAGCAACAGCTTTTCTTCAGCCTCGGCCGCGAACTGCTGCACAAGGACCGCTACGCCCTGATCCTGGACGCGGGCGGCGACCCGGCCCGCGAGCTCACCCTGGCCAGGCAGTTGCGCGACCAGCGGGTCGACGGCCTGATCGTGTCCCCGCTCGACCCGTCCGCGCACGCCTGGGCCGAACTGGCCGAGTCGCTGCCGGTGGTGTCGATCGGCGACTCGCTGAGCAACGCGCGCGCGGCGGGCGCGGTCCTGTTCGACAATCGGGCCGGCGTGACCCTCGCCCTGGAACACCTCAGCCGACTGGGCCACCAGCGGATCGCGGTACTCACCACGACCCGCCCGAGCACCCCCGACCGCCCCGCGGACACGTACGTCCTGGAGGAGGGCGCCCGGCTGGCGCTGGACCTCACGGTGCTGGCCGCGCCCCAGTCGGTCGCCGAAGCGGAAGCCGTGGCGCACAAGGCACTCGCGGCGCCGGACCGCCCGACGGCGTTGTTCTGCTTCTCGGACTCCATCGCGTACGGCGGCTACGCGGCGGCCCGCGCGGTCGGCCTCGCGATCCCGGGGGACGTGTCCATTGTCGGCTACGACGACCACCCGGTGTCCAGGCTGCTGTCGCCGACGCTGACCACCGTGGACTGGGACCTCGAGAGCATCATCCGGGCGGCCGTGCAGCTAGTGATCACCGCCATCGACGGTCGCCCCCGCCGCCGTCGGATCGTGAAACCACCCAACCTGCGCGAACGCGACTCGACCGGCCGCCCACGACACGCGTGACCGTCGATATTCACATTGTGGTCTAGACCTTGACTGCCACAGCAGTGGTCTAGTCCACTAGGTGCGGACCGACGCATCGACGCCCGGTCCGAGTGGAGGTCGAGATGCGCCCCAAATCGGCACACCTACTCGCCGTCGTGGCCGGCATCGGCGCGCTCGCGGCCGTCATCGCGGCGCAGGCGCCGGCCGTCTCGTTCGCGGCAGGCCCGGTGAACCTGGTCGCCAACGCCGGTTTCGAGACCGGCTCCCTGGCCGGCTGGACGTGCACGTCAACGGTGTCCGTCGTCGGCACGCCGACGCACAGCGGTTCGTTCGCGGCCAACGGCGTGCCCGCCGGGCAGGACAACGCGCAGTGCGAGCAGGTCGTCAGCGTGCAGCCCAACTCGCAGTACACCCTGACCGCGTGGGTCGAGGGCAGCTACGCGTACCTGGGTGACCTGGGCACCGGCACCACCGACACCAGCACGTGGACCCCGAGCGCCACGTCCTACACCCAGCTCACCACCACGTTCACCACCGGCGCCAACACAACCAGCACCACCGTCTACTTCCACGGCTGGTACGGCACTCCCGCGATCTTCGTCGACGACGTGTCCCTCACCGGCCCCGGCGGCACCCCGCCGCCACCGCCCACCACGACCACCACGACCGTCCCCCCGCCCACCACCACGACGTCGACCACGCCACCGCCCCCACCGCCCGGTGGTGGCCTGCCGACCCACGCCCTCGTCGGCTACCTGCACGCCAGCTTCGGCAACGGCTCCGGCTACGTGCCCATCAGCCAGGTGCCGGCACCGTGGAACGTGATCGACCTGGCCTTCGCCGACTCCCAGGGCAACGGCAACATCGTGTTCAACCGCTGCTCGCCGACGGACTGCCCCGGCGCGGAGAGTGACGCCGCGTTCCTGGCCGGCATCAAGGCACAACAGGCCGCGGGTAGGAAGGTGCTGATCTCCATCGGCGGCGCCAACGGCGAGGTCCAGCTCACGAGTGCGCAGAGCGTGACCAACTTCGTCACGTCCGTCGGCGCGATCATCGACAAGTGGGGCCTCAACGGCGTCGACATCGACTTCGAGAACCAGTCCCTGTCCCTGAACGCGGGCGACACCGATTTCAAGAACCCCACCACCCCGGTGATCGTCAATCTCATCGCGGCGCTACAGCAGCTCAAGGCGCGCTACGGCGCGAACTTCGTGCTCACCATGGCACCGGAGACGTTCTTCGTGCAGTTGGGCTACCAGTTCTACGGCCCAGGACCGAACAACGCCCAGGACCCGAGGGCAGGCGCGTTCCTGCCGGTGATCTACGCGATGCGCAACAGTCTCACCCTGCTCACCGTGCAGGACTACAACTCCGGCCCGATCACCGGCCTGGACAACCAGTTCCACACCATGGGCGGCGCGGACTTCCACATCGCCATGACCGACATGCTGCTGACCGGATTTCCGGTGGCCGGCAGGACAACGGCGATGTTCCCCGCGCTGGCCCCGTCCCAGATCGCGATCGGCGTACCGGCCAACACCAACGCTGGCAACGGCTGGATCCCCGACGCACAGCTGGACCAGGCACTGGACTGCCTGACCAAGGGCACGAGCTGCGGCTCGTACGCGATCCACGGCACGCATCCCGACCTTCGTGGCCTGATGACGTGGTCGATCAACTGGGACCACTTCAACAACTTCGACTTCCAGAACAACTTCACCGGCTACTTCGGCTGACCGGGCCCGCTGCGCCGGCGATCCGTCAATCGCCGGCGCAGTCGGCTCTACCAGCCGTTTTGGCTGGTCAGTAAGCCCTCCGGTAGCATCCCCCGCGGAGGATTCGCATAGTGGCCTAGTGCGCACGATTGGAAATCGTGTTGGGGTAACACCCTCGCGGGTTCAAATCCCGCATCCTCCGCGCCACTGAGCAGGCCGAACGCCAGACACGCCGTCATCGTGTCTGGCGTTCGCCCGTCACGCTCCGTTCTCCGGGAGCCTCGGGATGAGACTCCCGGGGCCACCCGAACTATTCCTCTCGGCCCGGTCCGAGAGCCGGAAGTGCCTATTTCCTGATCTGGCCACGGCGTAGCGCAGGCGGCCAGCACACTGATACGAAGTCAACCGGACGATCAGGAGGACTCCGATGCGTTGTAGCGGCTGCGGTCAGGACGTGCTGGAGGGCGAACCGGCGTGTACGCGCTGCGGCGAGTCGGTGATGACCCCCGCGATGCCCGCTCCGCCGGGTGTCGCCCTCGGTAGCGCCGTCGGCGAAGCATCACGACCACACGTGGCGGTGGGCCGGCTCGGCCGGGTGACCACCGTGGCGCTCGTGGCCAACGCGCTCGTTCTGCTCGTTCGGCTGTTCCCATTCGACCAGGCGACGGCGAACGCCCTCGGCTACCTCACGACCGGGTTGTTCTTGGTGGCCGCGATTCTGGTGCTCGTCTGGTGCTACCGCGCCCGCACCAACGTCGCCGGCCGCGGTCGCCAGCGCCGCGCTCGCGGCTGGGCGGTCGGGGGCTGGTTCTGTCCGGTGGTGAACCTGTGGTTCCCGCTGCAGATCATGTCGGACATCGAGAACGCCGATCTGCCGCCGGGTGACCGAATTCGCGCGATGCGGGTGCGCGGTCTGTGGTGGACATGCTGGCTGGCCGCCTGGTTGACCGCGACCTACTTATATGACACCGAGACGACATTGGCCGACGGGACCGTCAACCGGAACGTCGGCGTGGCGGCGAACCTGGGGGACACGCTGCTGAGCAAGCTGTTCGGCGCCGCGGCAGCGGTTCTGCTCGCCGTGAGCGTGTACCGGATCTCCACCAGGCAGGAAGCCGCTCGCACCGAATACTGATCCTGTACGTGCCGAGAAACGCTCGCGGACGAAGACCTACATCAGTGGCTGAGGTAGGCGATGATGCCGGCGGTGATGAAGTCGGCGATCTGCTGGCGGCCGGTGTGGCTGCTCATCACGGCCGCGTCATTGGCGTCGCGCATGTTTCCGCATTCGATCAGGGCTTTGGGCTGGGTGGAGAGGTTCAGGCCGGCCAGGTCGGGGCGGCCGAACAGGCCGTTGGCGCCGATGTAGTTCGCGGTGGTGAAACCGGCCGACCTGCCGCTGTCGCGCAGTGCGGTGGCCAGTGCGACGGATGGGGCGCCCTGTGCGGCGTTCACCGGCGGACTGGCGTATTCGACGTGGAAGCCGTGGGCGCCTGCCGCCAGCGAGCCGTCGCCGTGGATCGAGACCGCGGCCGCCGCCGCGGCCTGGTTGCCGATCGCGGCGCGGTCGTTCACACACGGGCCGACGCCGGTGTCGTTGGGGCGGGTCATGATCACTCGGTAGCCCTTGGCCACCAGGTCGGCCTCGACTCGGTTGGCCACGTC
>DASXXM010000139.1:0-22337 GCA_036503065.1 Pseudonocardiaceae bacterium
CCGTTCCTCAACCAGTTCAACACATTGTGCACCGCGGTGGCCGACTCTTGTGGCTGACTGATCAGAAAGAACAGCACGAACGCGACCGCGGCGAGAGTGATGAGCTTCTTCGCGTTCACCTGTGCATACTCCGTCCACTGCGCATGCGGATCGACGCTCACCCGGCACCGGGGCCGTCTTCACCGCAATCGAACCTATAGTCCCCCGAACGGGTGCCTTTCGACCAGAGCATCACACGGATGGCCGGTACGGCTCGCGGAGCGCGCCCGGCAACCTCGCCGCTGCTAGCCCCCGACTCCAGCCGCCCGTGCGGCGCTGACCGCGTCAACCGTACTGGATGGTGATCGACGAAGGCGAGAACCCTTCGTGCGCTCGCCGTGTCGCCCGGTACTCGAATGGCGTACGCCCATAGTCACCCAAAACGGTCACCATACGAAACGTCCAACCGAACAACCAGCGAGAGATCAGCCCGCCGACCGGAGAGATCAGTGCTCACCGTTACGAGATCACCTGCTCTGATACGAGAGCAGTGATCTGATACGAGAGCACCTGATCCGAGAGCAGTGATCTTCTACGAGATCACCTGATCTGACTTGAGAGCACTGATCTCGGCCGCGGTCAGGCCGAGCTCGGTGAGCACCGCGTCCGTGTCGCCGCCTGCCGGAGAGGGCGGTGTCGGCCGCGCTGCCGGGGTGCGGGTGAACTTGGGTGCCGGCGCGGGCTGGACGACGCCGCCGACCGAGACGAACGTGCGACGTGCGACGTTGTGCGGGTGGGCCGGTGCCTCCCACGGGCTGAGCACGGGCGTCAGGCACGCGTCGGTGCCCGCGGCCAGCGTGGCCCACTCGTCCCTGGTGCGGGTGGCGATCCGGGCCGCGAGGAGCTCCCGCACGGCAGGCCAGTTGTCCGGGTTCGAACGGTCGGGCAGTGTGTCGGCGTCCAGGTCCAGCACGCGCAGCAGGTCCGCCCAGAAACGTTGCTCGATCGCGCCGACGGCCACATGACGGCCGTCCGACGCGCGGTACGTGTCGTAGAACGGCGCGCCACCGTCGAGGATGTTCGCGCCGCGCCCGTTGGCCCACATCCCGGCCGCGTGCAGGCCGTGCAGCTGCGTGGTCAGCAGCGCCGCGCCGTCCACCATCGACGCGTCGACCACCTGGCCGCGCCCGGAGCCGGCGCGTTCGTACAGTGCCGCGAGCACGCCCATGGCCAGCAGCAGCCCGCCGCCGCCGAAATCGCCGACCAGGTTCAGCGGCGGCACCGGAGGTTCCCCCGGCCTGCCGATCGCGTCCAGCGCGCCCGCGATGGCGATGTAGTTGATGTCGTGTCCGGCCGCCGTCGCCATCGGGCCGTCCTGGCCCCAGCCGGTCATCCGACCGTAGATCAGCCGCGGATTGCGGGCCAGGCACTCGTCCGGGCCAAGACCCATCCTCTCGGCGACACCGGGCCGGTAGCCCTCGACGAACACGTCGGCCCGGTCCACCAGCCGCCGCACCAACGCCAAGCCGGCCGGTGCCTTCACGTCGACGCCGATCGAGCGCCTGCTCCTGGTCAGCGGATCGCCCGGCACGGTCGGCACGTCCGCACCCGGCGTCGCCCGGTCCACCCGGATCACGTCGGCGCCGAGATCGGCCAGGATCGTGCAGGCGAACGGCCCCGGCGCGAGCCCGGCCATCTCCACCACGCGCAGTTCGGCCAGCGGCCCTACCGGCATTTCCACACTCCCATTTCGTGGGTCGCCCTAGAGCGTGCGCGAGATGATTTCCTTCATGATCTCGTTGGTGCCGCCGTAGATGCGCTGCACGCGGATATCGGCCCAGGCACGGGCGATCGGATATTCGTTCATGTAGCCGTAACCGCCGTGCAGCTGCACGCATTCGTCGATAACCCGGCACGCGCGGTCGCTGCACCACCATTTCGCCATCGCCGCGGTGGGCACGTCGAGTTGGCCGCGCAGGTGCGATTCTATGCACTGGTCAAGGAAAGCGCGGCAGACGGTGGCCTCCGTCGCACATTCGGCCATGGTGAACCTGGTGTTCTGGAAGTTGAAGATCTCGCGGCCGAACGCGGTACGATCCTTGGTGTAACGCAGGGTTTCCGCGACCGCGGCCTCCATCGCGCAGACCGACGAGATCGCGATGATCAGCCGTTCCTGCGGCAGTTGCGACATCAGCTGGACGAAACCCTGGCCCTCGGCGCCACCGAGCAGATTGCCCACCGGGATCCGCACGTCGTCGAAGAAGAGTTCGGCGGTGTCCTGGCCTTTCAGGCCGACCTTGTCCAATACCCGGCCGCGCCGGAATCCGGGCGAGTCGGCCTCGACCACGAGCAGTGAAACGCCGTGCGCGCCCTGGTCGGTATCGGTCTTCGCGGCCACGATCACGACGTCGGCCTGGCCGCCGTTGGTGATGAAGGTCTTGGCACCGTTGAGGACGTAGTGGTCGCCGTCGCGCACTGCCCTGGTCCTGATGCCCTGCAGATCCGATCCGGTGCCCGGCTCGGTCATCGCGATCGCGCTGACCCATTCGCCGCTGGCGAGCTTGGGCAGCCAGGTCTGTTTCTGTTCTTCGGTGCCGTAGCCGAGAAAGTAGTGCGCGACGATGCCGTTGTGCAGGCTGACGCCCCAGCAGCCGTCGCCGACCCGGACCTGCTCCTCCATCAGCACGACCTCGTGCGCGAAGTTGCCGCCGCCACCGCCGTACTCCTCCGGGATGGACAGGCACAGCAGGCCGACGTCGCCTGCCCGGCGCCACAGCTCGCGGTCGACGTGCTTCTGCGCGATCCAGCGCTCCTGGTTGGGCGCCAACTCCTTCTCGCAGAACGATCTGGCCAGCTCGCGGAAGGCGTCCAGGTCCTCGGTCAGCCACGCGGACCTGCGAGCGGTGGTGGGCACGGCAGCCTCCTGACCGGCAACACTGAGCTGGTTCAGGTCGACCTTACCCGCAAGTAACCGTCGAATGCCTGCTCGACATCGACCTCGACTTCGGCCGGTCGGTATGACCGCCATGAGCGGTGGCGATCCGGTTCGCCGTGACCAGATCTTGGCCGAGTGGAAACGGACCGCCACCGAACATGTTGTCCCAACCGGTCGGCCCGGCCCTCGTTCGGGCCGACCAGCCAGTACGTATGAGGGCTGATGGGGGCCACTGGGACGGGCAAACCTGGATGTTGCTGTTCACAGGCTCACCGCATTGAGTGAATCGTGGCTGGTCGTGCCACCATCTGACCCGTGACGAATCCGGCGGAACCCGGCCCTGACCAGCCCGTCGCGGCGCGGCGGCCGTCCGCGTTGCCGGTTGTCGCGGCCGTGTTCCTGGCCGTCGCGGGTGGGCTGGCCGTCGGCGGGTCGTTCGGGCTGCTGGAGAAGGAGTCGGAGCAGGCCGGAACCCAGACGTTGACGTTGAGCTACACGTCGTGGCGGCTCGTCCAGGGCGGCAACTACCCGACCAAGATCTACTTCCACGCGCCGCACTTCGGCATCCCGTTGGTGGCCGCCGGTGTGTTGGTCGTGGTCGGCGGGCTGCTGCTGATGGCGGGGCGGGTGCGGATCGCCGCGCCGCTCGCGGCGACCGCCGCCGGACTGCTGGTCGGCACGGTGTGGACGATGGCCATGGTGGTGTCGGCCGATCTGGATGCCGTCGACCGGACCGCGGGCTTCCAGTTGACCTGGACCAGCGGCATCGGCTTCTGGCTCGTGCTGGGCGCGGGCGCCGCCGCCGCGATCGGTGGCGTCCTCGCCCTGCTGACGCTGCGCGCCACGCCGCCCGCGCCGCTACGGCCGTCACCACGACCGAGGGGACCTGAGCGTGTCGGCCCCGCCGACGATGTCATCCCGCGCGCGGACGACTAGGGTCGAAAGCCATGCTGGCCAGGCCGGATCGTGTCATCGCCAGCGCGCAGGCGGTCATCTGCGCGCTGATGGTGGTCGCGGCCGCGTTCGGCCGCTTCCCGAGCCCGGTTCCCGTGCTGTTCATCGCGGGCGCGCTCGGCGTCGCCAACGCGGCGTTCGACCTGATGCGGACCTTCGGTTCGGCACTGCTGGCCGGGGTGGCCGTGGCGAGCGTCGCGCTGGCCGGCATTCCCTACATGACGTGCTCGTCGCCCAGGTTCAGCACGGTGTTCGCCTGTACCGGCAACAGCCCGACCTGGCACCTGACCGGCGCGGTGATCGCGGCCGGACTGTCCGGCGCCAGCCTGGTGCTGGCCCGCACCGCCGCCCGCACCCGTGAGTACGACCGCCTGACCAGCATCGAACGTCGGCTGGCCGATCTGCAACGCGAGTTGGCCCGACGGCCGCCGTCGACGCAGCCGGCCGAGGAGCCGCTGGACCGGTGACACGGCCGCGTCGTCCAAGTCGCCAGCCACCTCGCCGTGCCATCCATGGCTTCGTGGGTGGTCATCCATATCTTCTCGGGTGATCGTCTCCGTTCTCGTCGGGCGTCGGGCACGGCGGGTCTGCGGGTCGCGGGCGCTGCGGTTCGGCGCGAGGGGGCTGTTCTGCGTTTCGCTTAACGAACGGGACCGGGTGATTTGCTCCCGAGTTTGGCCACCTGATCGGGTGATCATGACTGGCCGCTGGGTGCCAGCAGTCCGCGCTCGTAGGCTGTCGCGACGGCTTCGGCGCGGCGGCTGGCGCCGAGCTTGGCCATGATGCGGGACAGGTGCACGCTGACCGTCTTCTCGCTGATGTACAACTCCTGCCCGACCTGCCGATTGGTCCGGCCCAATGCGACCAGGGCCAGCACCGCGCGCTCGCGTGGCGTGAACGGGTCGACCTCGTCCCTCGGCGCTGCAAGGCCGTCCACGGTGAGCCGGCCACGACGGGCCAGCTCGGCGGCCGCGGCGGCCAGTGGCCGGGCGCCAAGGCGGCCTGCCGTGTCGACCACCTCGGCCAGCACTGCCGCGGCCTCGGGCCGTTCGTCCAGTGCGAGCAGGCTCTCGGCCAGGCGGAGCCGCACGATCGCCTGCTCGTAGACGCTGCCGTAGCCGAACGCCTCGGCCGCCGCACGCAGGGCGGCCGGGTCGCCGGCACCGGTGAGCCTGGTTCGTTCGGCCCTTACCAGGGCGAACCATGCCTTGCCCTCGACGCCGATCGTGCCGGTCCATGGGCGGCCGGTGTGGGAGATCTCCTCGGCCTCCGCGAACAGTCGCTCGCCCTCGGCGATGGCGGCCAGTTCCGCTGCGGCATCACGTTCGCGGCGGGCCCGTCTGGCCAGTTCGACGTTGGCCGCGATGCCCCAGGCAGCCAGCCGGATCCGGCCGAGCATCCAGCCCCAGCTCTGCTTGATCAGCCACTCGCCGACGTCGGCGACCACCTCGACGGTCCGTTCCGGCCGGCCGCGCCACATCGCCAGTTCCGCCTCGGCGTAACCGCTGAGCACGACGATGTCGCCGTCGCGGTGCCAGTGTGACCGCAGTTCGGTGAGCAGCTTGTCGGCCTCGTCGAACCGGCCCCTGCCGACCGTGACGAACGCGCTCGCGGCGGCCAGCCGGGCAAGCACCGTGTCCGACACCCGCCTGCCGGGTGGCTCGGCGGCCGCCTCGCTGCCGTCCCAGTCGCCGGTGATGTACTTGCTGATCGCCCGCAGGATCCGGATCTCCACGCCGTTGTTGCTCCAGCTCAGGCCGTTGGCCCTGGCCCGCGCGGTGGCCTCGTCCAGCTCGGCGACGGCCTCGGCCAGCTCGCCGTGGTCGTAGCGGTGCATGCTGAGGAAATACCTGGCGCGCAGCTCGGTGGTGAAGGCGCTGACCCTGGTCGCGGTGTCGATGGCCGCCCGGAAGTGGATGACGGCGCCTGCCGTGTCGCCGTCGTACTCGTCCAGCATCCCCAGGGTGGTCAGGGCGTCGGCCTCGGCGCCCAGCGCGTGCACGGCGCGGGCGTCGGTGATGGCGTCGCGGGCGGCGTTCCTGGCGGCGACCGGATCGCTGCGCCGCAACGCCATGGCGAGCACGGCCAGTACCCACGCCCTGGTGTAGCTGGGCGGCCGGTCGGCCACCAGCAGCCACGCGTCCTGCACGGCCTCACGTGCCTCGGCGGCCTTGCCGTCGATGTTGATCAGGGCCTGGGCCAGGCGGCGGTAGGACTGCGCGGCCTCCTCTGGCTCGTCGACGGCGGCGAACCTGTCCACCGCGGAGCGGGCGTAGGCGACGGCCCGTTCCGGTTCGCCGCCGGCACCGGCGTGCAGGCTGGCCAGGCGCAGCAGCCCGGCCTCGTTGATGCCGTCGGGCCGGTCGGCCGGGTCGACCGCGTCCCACAGTTTCAGGGCCTGCTCGACGTGCCGCAGCGCCTCGGCAGGCGCGCCGATGCTGGCCGCCTCGTCCGCGGCGCGCACCGACGCGCGCAGCGCGGTGCGCAGGTCGTGGCTCTGCAGGCTGTGGTGGGCCAGTGCGGCGGCCGCGCCACGACGGCCCTCCTCGCCCGCGATGTGCTTCGCGTAGGCGCCGTGCAGCCGGACCCGCTCGCCGGGCAGCAGGTCGCCGTAGACGGCCTCGCGCAGCAGGGCGTGCCGGAACGCGTACACGTCCCCCGGGCCGTCCTCGACCAGCAGCACATGGTGTTGCACTGCCTCGCGCAGCGCCTCGTCCAACTCGACCGGGCCGAGTGACGCGACGGCCTGCAGCCGGGAGTGCCTGACCCGCCGACCGGCCGCCGACGCCAGCCGGACCATCGTCTGGGTGGCCGGGGCGAGGCGTTCGATCCGGGCCAGCAGCACGTCGGCGAGGCCGGTCGGGACACCGTCGTCGTCGTAGTCGGCGCAGGCCGCCATCAGCTCCTCCGCGAAGAACGCGTTGCCCTCGGAGCGTTCGGCGATCTGCCGGATCATCTTGTCCGACAGCGGTTCCTCGGCCAGCGCGGCCACGAACCGACGGGAGTTCTCCCGGTCGAACGGGGTGAGGTCGATCCGGTCGACGGCGGGCAGCCGGACCAGTTCGGCCAGCAGCGGGCGCAGCGGATGCCTGCGGTACAGGTCGTCGGAGCGGTAGCTGGCCACCACGAGGAGCCGCTGGGCGCGCAGCCGGGACAGCAGGAACGAGACCAGGTCGCGGGTGGACGAGTCGGCCCAGTGCAGGTCCTCGACGACCAGCACGACGCACCGGCTCGACGACAGGTCGGTGAGCAGGCCGAACATCGCGTCGAACAGCTGGAGCTGGCCGAGATCGCGTTCCGGTGCCACGGTCCGGCTGCCGGGGCGCGGCGAGTTGTTGGCCGGTTCCGGTTGGACCGGCATGATCGACTCGGGCAGCAGCCTGGTCAGCGCGGGCCAGCGGCGCACCGCGTCCTGGTCGGTCCGGTTGAGCTGGACGAGGATCTCCACGAACGGCAGGTAGGGCAGGCCGGTCTCGCCGACGTCGAGGCACCGTCCGGACAGGACGAGCCCGCCACGGGCCTCCGCGGCCCGGCCCAGCTCCTCCAGCAGGCGCGACTTGCCGACGCCGGCATCGCCGCTGACCAGGACCGCGCTGGCCGCGCCCGCCTCGGCGCGCGACAGCGACGCGCGCAACCGAGCCATCTCGGTCGCGCGCGCCACCAGTGGGATTCCTGATCCAAGCCTCGGCACGAGTTCCATTGTCGCCCAACTCCCCGACAGTGCTGGTGCCTAGTGCCGTAGCCCCCTGGACACCCAGCGGTACCAGCTGCCGGTGCGGCGCGCCGCCGGCATCGTGCGGTGGCTGGCCAGCCGCCGCAGTTGCTGGCGGCGGTAGTCGGTCTCGGCCCGGAGCGTCTCCTGAGTCCACATGTTCATCACGGTGTCTCCTCGTCGTCCTTGGTTGACGTTGAGAAGATTCGTCGTGAGGGTGCGGGCCGCGCATGGGGCGACCACGTAGTCCCTGGTCGCTACACCCCTTACCCGCTTCTTCGAAACGGCCGTTGGCGGGGTAAGGGGGCGGATGACCCCTTACCCCGCCAACGGGGGATGGCTAGCGGAACGACAGACCGGCCCTTGCCCGACCGACGAATGTCGCCCAGCCCACGGTGTCGAACCTCAACCGCGGACCATTGGGATTCTTCGAGTCACGGACAGCGGTTCCCACGGCGACTGTCGCGATCTCAACGCAGTCGTTTCCTCCGCCGCTGTGACTACTCTTCCGCCACATCCTTTCCAGACCAACAGAAAGGGTCACACCCCACTCCTCTCGTGTTATTTCCTGGTCAGGACAACCGGGCAGCCGCCGCGGCGATCCTGGTCAACGTGTCGTCCGGGGCGAGGGCGGCCGCGCGCAGATAGTCGAACATCAGCGTGTAGCGCAGGATGTCGGCCGGTTCCTCCAGGTAGCTGCCGGCCGTGGTGTTGTCCACGTACACCACGTCCGGATCGGCCTGTTCCGGAAAACCGAGAATGAGGAACGGTCCTTCCATGCCGGCATGCGCGCCGGCGCTGAACGGCAGGACCTGAATGGTCACGTGCGGTAGGGATGCCCGGGCGATCAGCCAGTTGAGCTGGGCGTGCATCACCCGAGGACCGCCGACCGTGCGGCACAGCACGGCCTCGTCGATGACCGCCCAGTACCGGGGCGGGTCGACGTCGGTGAGCAGGCGCTGCCTGGCCAGCCGGGCCTTGACCCGCTTCGCCACGTGCGCCTCGGTGGCGTCCGGCCGTGCGGCCCTGATCACGGCGCGCATGTAGTCCTCGGTCTGCAGCAGGCCGGGGACCAGCAGCGCCTGGTAGGCCCGCAGTGAGGAGGTCTCCGCCTCCAGCCCGACGAACGCGCCGGTGAACACCTCGCTGTAGCTGTGCCACCAGCCCTTCTTGCGGGCCTCCTTGGCGAGTTGCACGAGGGCTTCGAGCTGTTCGGGCTCGACGCCGTAGAGCTTCAGCATCTCCCTGGTGTCCCTGGGGGTGACGCTGACGTGTCCCGTCTCGATCCGGCTGATCTTGGACGCCGAGCAGGTGAGCTTCTCCGCGACGTCGTCGATGGTCAGTTGTGCCTGGTCACGCAGCCTGCGCAGCTCGGCGGACAACCGCCTGCGGCGCACGGTGGGGCTGTGATCGCGGACCATTGGCTGTCACCTCCACGGAGGAACGCAGGCACACCGCTGGAACTACACCGGGTTGGCATCTGGTGCACAGTCTGTTCGCCATCCGGGCGAACACCAAGAGGCATCACCCATCCGTGTGGTGCAACTTGCAGAATTCACGTTCGAGTCGCAGGCTGCTATTCGTGCCGAACGGCGAGCGGGCCGCAACACCCCGGATCAGGCCCCACTCGCGCGGTCCGACGGAACGATATCCCGTTGACTCCGACCGCGGAAAGTACCTCGTCCCCCGGCGCACACATGCGTCA
Organism: Pseudonocardiaceae bacterium; assembly: GCA_036503065.1. Lineage (GTDB taxonomy): Bacteria > Actinomycetota > Actinomycetes > Mycobacteriales > Pseudonocardiaceae > DATEPR01. Next base: position 9,286 of record DASXXM010000139.1, read on the forward strand.
ACGACGAGGGGACCCTGACGGCATGGCCAGTTCGTTATTCGGCCAGCTCGACCGATCACTGCATGATCGCCTGGGCGATCTGGTCCGTCGAGCACAACGCTGCGACGACGACGCCGCGTTGAATTTGGCACGCGTAGAACTTCCGAAGATAGTCACGGCACTGCGAGCATTGCTCGACGAACACCGGCCCGACGAGCGCGGCAGATGCCTGACGTGCCGCAGCCGGCGGTTCAGCCGCAAACTGCCCTCGCCGTGCCGCGCCTACCTGGCAGCGCACCTGTGCCTGGTGATCGCCGAGGACGCCCGACCGGGCGGCCGTGGCCACCACCACCTGCACCGGGCGAGCTGACAGGACCGAAGACGGACCCGGGCTCCACCCCGGGTCCTGCCGGGCGGCGCGCGTCATCCCGACGCCTCCCCCACCCCGCTCCGCCCGGCACCCGTCCGCGACGGGATCCGACGTCCCCCCGACTGTCGGGTCCCGTCGCGGACCTCGTGTGATCGCCCCGGCGTAGCGGAGCGGATCGTGGATAGCTCGACGTCGGTGAGGGTGTCGCGGCCGACGTGTGTTCACAGATCCAGGTCGGCGAACCTCTTGGCGAGGTCGCGATGCCGTTCCGCAGCCAGGCGCGCCTGGTCACCGCTGATGATCGCTCCTGGCGTGCGGCTGTGGTGTTCGACCAGTTCGGCGTAGTGCAGGTGTTGTCGGTGGGCGTGTTCGCGGCAGGCCAGGCAGGTGACGCGCTCTGGGCGCGGGGATGTCATCGCGTACGGCACCTGCTGCCCACACCCGGTCGTGACGACGCTCGCCAGATTGCTTACCAGGCCGAATGCGGACGCGAGCATGTTCCGCGTGGCCGCGTCAGCATGGATCGCGCTGACATCGACATGAATGTGAGGATCACCCTCGCCCATCTGACCTCCTGTGTCAGTCAGACACGGCTCGTACCGACCTTTGTCTGCTCCGGCCGGAAGTTGAGCGGCTAAAACGAGACTAGTACGCGCATCCAGGATACAAACCGGCGCTCCCTGCGGTGACCGTCGCCAGCCGTGGTTACTGCCGTGGTGGTCGCTCACCCCAGAGCCAAGCCAGACCAGCCAAGCAAACCTGACCCGCCGGACGAACAAGAGCAGCCTCCCAACCGAAGAGCCAGCAACCACCACAGAACGGAACCCGCCGGACGAACAAAAGTAGGCTCCCAACCGAGGCGCCTCTTTCACCTCCGGGGACAACGCCTCAACCACGCGGCATTCCGTTATTCATCCAGTCCTTCTGCATCATCCCGATACGGGCAGCTTTTAAAGCCACAACAGCTGCAACGCCGCCAACAGCGCACAGACCCCCGCCCAACCTCGGGGGCTACGGCCCTTTTCAACCCTATGCCTGTCAAGCCCCAAATGGGGTATTTTTGGCCAATCTGTGGACAGATGGGGAGTTGTCCACAGATGTGCCGGAAACGATCGCGCCAGGTAGCTCGATAGGCTACCGAGCAGCGCAGCGGCCCGATCGAGAGTGAGCCATGTCCTTCACCTATCCAGAAGCGATCTTCGCGGGACTCGTCCAGGGGATCAGTGAACTGTTCCCGGTGTCCAGCCTCGGACACGGCGTCCTGCTGCCCGCGCTGATCGGCGGGAAGTGGGCGCAGGACATGAACATGACCACGCCCAACTCGCCCTACCTGGACATCCTGGTCGCGGCCCACGTCGGCACCGCGATCGCGCTCGTCGTGTTCTTCTGGCACGACTGGGTGCGGATCGTCGGCGGGCTGTTCACCTCCATCCGGGATCGGCGGATCGAGACCAACGACCAGCGGCTTGCCTGGCTGCTGGTGATCGGGACGATTCCGGTCGGCATCGCAGGGCTGCTGCTGGACAAGATCGTCCAACACGATCTCGGTCGGCCGATTCCGGCGTCGATCTTCCTCGCGTTGAACGGTGCGGTGCTGTTCGGGGTGGAGCGGATCCAACGCAACAAGGCCGACGACGAGCAGTTCATGAACGCGCTGCGCAGGCCGGACGGCTCCGAGGACGACACGGTCATGATCGAGGCCGTGTCCGCCACCGATGCCACGACGCCGATGGGTGTGCTGACCGGCACGATGGCCGTGGACGCCCGACTGGCGAAGCTCAGTTTCCGTGAGGCGGTCGGCATCGGCTCGGCGCAGATCCTGGCGTTGCTGCCGGGGATCAGCCGGTCGGGCACGACGATCGCGACGGGCCTGCTGCGTGGGCTGAAGCACGACGAAGCCGCTCGGTTCGCGTTCCTGCTGGCCACGCCGGTGATCGCGGCGGCGGGGCTGTTCAAGCTGCCTGATCTGCTCAAGCCGGAGATGCGGGGCTCGCTCGGGCCGGCCATGGTGTGTCTCGTGGTGGCGGGGCTGGCCGCGTTCGTCTCGGTAAGGTTCCTGACCAGCTATTTCGAGACGCGCACGCTCAATCCGTTCGGCATCTACTGTCTGGTGGCGGGGGTCGGCTGCCTCGCGTACTTCACCGTGGTGCGCTGACGCCGCTGATCGTGGCCAGTTTGAGCATGGCGGCGTCGTCGAGCGGGATGCCGGCCTTGTTCATCGAGTAGAGCGTCACGGACATGATCGTGCCGTCCGGGTAGACCTCTTCAAGGTCGGTCTGCAGGCCGGGTGGCGAGCCGGTGGTGGAGTCCGATGCCACGGTCTGCGCGAACACCTGGTTGCGCACCACCTTGGCCAGCGCGCCGTTCGGGAACGACGCCTGCGTGCACGACATGCCGCCGAACTGCACGCTCCCGCCGCACCGCGCGAGGCTGGTCACGGCGGCGCGTCCGTCGGTGCGCCAGACCATGATCAAAATGTGGTCGAGCACGGCGTTGTCGGACGTGCGGGCCACCGAACCCTCCGCGGTGTAGCGGGCCAGGTTCCGGCCGGACTGTGGGTCGGCGTAGCGCCGGAACACGAATCCGGGGGGCGTGTGCGGGTCGTCGATGAAGTGCACCGTCGGCGGCAGGAGTGTCGTGCTCCGGAACGTGGCCGTGAGCTGCCGAGCACGCGCGTCCACCACCGCGGGCGCGGGCGGCAGCACCGACGTGTCAACGGCCGGGGTCTGGGTCTGCCCGGTCGGCGCCGGATGGTCACGCATCAGGACGACGGCGGCGACCACGGCCACCAGCAGCACACCCGCGCCGACCGCAGACCGAACCCGCATCAACCCAGGCTAGCCAGGATCGGTCCGGCTGGGGAGCCCCGCCGGCTTGCGTTAGGCTCCCCGAATGGCGCAGTACGCGGGTGATGTTCGGCCGCTGTCGGACTGGGCGCAGATGCGCACCGTGTGCCACGGCTGCCGGGGCGTGTCCTACGAGATGGCCCACGACGAGGACGGCATGGCCGTCATGCGCCCGGTGGTCGTCCCCGGCGACGGCAGCATCACGCGAATGGTCTCGGCGGCCGCCGAGACCGGCGAGATGGCCGTCGTGGTGTCGTGCCCGATCTGCGGCGAGTCGGACACACCGGGCTGGGTGGAGGGCTTCGTTCCGTCGGTCTAGCGCGGCCCGTCGTCAGGTGACGGCGCCAGGCGTCGGGTTTCGGCCTTCTCGGCCTGCCAGCCGTCCTCGTTCTTGCCGCGCCGCCAGTAGCCGGAGATGGACAGCAGCTCCCGGGGAATCCGCTTCAGCTGCGGACGTAGACCGGCAACGAACCCGGCTTCCCCGTGCACGAACGCCTGCACGACACCGTCCCGGGAGGAGACCGACCGAACGGCGGCGACGAGCGCGTCGTCGGCCGCCGACGGCGACGGAAAGTCCGACCGGTACAGCCACGTGACGTCAACCGAAGCGGCACTGACCAACTTGACCTGCTCCCCGTCGTCCTCGACCAACGCGAACACCGAAGCCGAAGTGCCGGCGGGGAGAGCCGCCAGGGCGGCGCCGACGGCCGGCAACGCGCTCTCGTCACCCACGAGCAGATGCCGGTCCGCCACCGGATCGGGCGCGTAGGCGCCGCCGGGACCCCGCACGATGATCTCGTCACCGGGCGCGGCGGCGGCGGCCCACGGCGCCGCGACGCCTTCATCGCCGTGGGTCACGAAGTCGATGGCCAACTCGCCGTCCGCCGGATCGAACCACCGAACGGTGTAGGTCCGGGTGGTCGGCCACTGCTCACGCGGCCACGACGCCCGGATCACGTCCAGGTCGATCGGATCCGGATAAGCCACCCCCGGCTTGAGAAACAAGAGCTTCACGTACTTGTCGGTAAAGCCGTTGTCCACAAAGGACTCCGTACCGAGCACGACGCGAACCAGGTGCGGCGCCAACCATTCGGTGCGCCGGACGACCATCCGAGCGATGCCGCGCTTCCGTTCCGCCATCCGAACCCCAACCCGAGTGCCGACCCAACTAAGGCAAGCCTAGCCTAAACTGATCGGTTTACGCGGAGCAGGCCCTCCTGAACCACGGTAGCGATGTGCGAACCGGCCCCGGTGAAGAACCGGCCGGTGGCCAGGCCTCGTGCATTCGACGCGGACGGTGAGACGCAGTCGTAGAGGAACCACTCGTCCGCCCGGAACGGTCGGTGGAACCACAGCGCGTGGTCGAGGCTGGCGCCCTGCACCTCGTCCGCGCCCCAGTACACGCCGTGCCGCGCCAGCACGGCGTCCAACAGTGTCATGTCCGAGCAGTAGGTCAGCACGCAGACGTGCAGCAGCTGGTCGTCCGGCAGCTTCCCGTCGGCCCGCATCCACACCTGGTTGTGGGCAGCGCGTGGCCCGGACGTGCGGGAGAGCCAGGCCGGCTCCGAGACGTACCGGATGTCGATCGGCCGGGGCAGGAACGCCATCCGGCCGACGTTCTCGGGTTTCCGGACGACCTGTGCGCCGTAGGTGGGCAGGTCCTCGGGCGCCGGCACGTCCGGCATCGGCTCGCCGTGCTCCATGCCGGGCTCGTCCACCTGGAACGACGCGGACAGCGCGAAGATGGCCTTGCCGCGCTGGATCGCGGTGATCCGGCGGGTGGTGAACGACCGGCCGTCCCGGATGCGGTCCACCTCGTACACGATCGGGATGCTCGGGTCACCGGGTCGGATGAAGTACGCGTGCAACGAGTGCACCCTGCGGTCCGCCGGCACGGTCCGGCCCGCGGCGATCAGCGCCTGGCCAGCCACCTGGCCGCCGAACACCCGCGTCGGCGACTCGGCCGGGCTGACGCCGCGGAAGATGTTCTCCTCGATCCGCTCCAGGTCCAGCAGTGCGACGAGACGATCGAGCACCGGCTGGCCCTGCGGCACGCCGTCCACCGACCGCGGCACGTCGGCCGCATAGGAACTGGACGCCGCCTGCCGGGCCGCCTCGGTCATCCATCCGCCCTTCGTAGCGACAGGGGCGGAACTTCAGGCGTGGTCTTCCTCGCCGAGCCGGTGCACCCTGATCAGGTTGGTCGAGCCGACCGTACCGGGCGGCGAACCCGCGACGATCACCACGAGGTCACCGGGCTGGTAGCGCCCGATGGACAGCATGGACAGGTCCACCTGGCGCACCATGGCGTCGGTCGAGTCCACACTAGGCACCAGGAACGTCTCGGTGCCCCAGGTGAGAGCAAGCTGACTCCGAACGTGCGGGTCCGGCGTGAACGCCAACAGCGGCAGCCGGGTGTGCAGCCGGGCCAGCCTGCGCAGCGTGTCACCGGACTGGGTGAAGGCGACGAGTGCCTTGGCGTTGAGCCGCTCGCCGATGTCCCGCGCGGCATAGGAGATGACGCCCCGCTTGGTGCGCGGCACGTGGGTCAACGGCGGCGCGACCACGGACTCGTTCTCCACGGCGCAGATGATCCGCGCCATGGTCTCCACCGTCTCGATCGGATAGCGCCCAACACTCGTCTCGCCGGACAGCATCACCGCGTCCGCGCCGTCGAGCACGGCGTTGGCCACGTCCGAGGTCTCGGCCCGGGTCGGACGCGGGTTGTTGATCATCGAGTCGAGCATCTGGGTGGCCACGATCACCGGCTTGGCGTTCTCGCGGGCGATCTGGATGGCCCGCTTCTGCACCAGCGGCACCTGCTCCAGCGGCAGTTCGACGCCGAGATCGCCGCGGGCGACCATGATGCCGTCGAACGCCAGCACGATGGCTTCGAGGTTGTCGACGGCTTCCGGCTTCTCGATCTTCGCGACCACCGGCAGCCTGCCCCGGCCGACCCGGTCCATCACCTGGTGCACCAGGTCGATGTCGGCGGGCGAGCGCACGAACGACAGCGCGATGAAGTCGACGCCGAGGCTGAGCGCGAACTCGAGGTCCTCGATGTCCTTCTCGGACAGTGCCGGCACCGAGACGTCCATGCCCGGCAACGAGAGTCCCTTGTTGTTGGACACCTGGCCGCCGACGGTGACCCGGCAGACCACGTCCTGGCCGTCGACGCCGGTGACGACGAGTTCGACCTTGCCGTCGTCCACCAGCAGCCGGTCGTCGACCCTGGCGTCCTTGGCCAGTCCCTTGTAGGTGGTCGACACGCGGTCGTGCGTGCCGGCCACGTCGTCCACCGTGACCCGCACCACATCCCCGGTGCGCCACTCCACCGGTCCACCGGCGAACGTGCCGAGTCGGATCTTGGGGCCCTGGAGGTCACCCAGCACGCCGACCACCCGGTCGGATTCGGCCGCGGTGGTGCGTACCAGGTCGTATACCTGCTTGTGATCCGCGTGGCTACCGTGGCTGAAGTTCATCCTGGCCACGTCCATGCCGGCCTTGACCAGCTCGCGGAGCTTGTCCGCGGTGGCTGTCGCAGGGCCCATGGTGCACACGATCTTCGCGCGTCGACTCACGGTTGGCAGCTTAGCCCCGTGGCCTGGACCGATCCAGGCCGCACACCATCCTTGGCCGCCCATTCGCCACGATGGCACCCGGTGTTCAGGCGTTTCACCTGGTGTCCTGCTGCTCCGGAATGCCGACGTGGTCGGCTGCCCACTCGTTGAGCGCACGCACCTGACGCCATCTGGTGCGCACCCGTTTGGCCGTATCCGGCTCGTGCAGGACGTCGTCGGGCTCCCACTTCGTCGACGCGTACAGCGTCTTGTGCCGCAGCAGGTCGACCCGGGGATGGTCCGCGTCGTAGCCGCGCGGCGTGGTCTTCAGCCGCTCGCCGTGGATGCCCCAGCCCTGCTTGCGCAGCCGGTCCAGCACCTGCGTCAGCGCCGGGCCGCGCAGGTCGTGGGCGACCGACTCGCGCAGCCGTTTCAGCTGGTCCGGGCTGGTGTGGAACGAGCCGCCCGCCACCAGCAGCCCGTCGGAGCTGAGCTGTACGTAGAAGGCGCCGGCGCCGCGGGCCGGCTCGACCACCCCGCCGCAGTGCGTCTTGTACGGCGTCTTGTCCTTCGCGAACCGCACGTCCCGGTACGGCCGGAAGATCTTGCACGTGCCGAAGTCGCCGAACTCGGCCATCAGGTCGTCCAGCAACGCCTGCATCGGCACCCGGACATCCGACTCGTAGATCTCGCGGTTGTCCGTCCAGTAGGCCTTCGAGTTGTCCGCGACGAGGCCGTCGTAGAAGTCGACGGCGTGCTCGCCGAAACCCGTGAACTTCCCTGCTACCACGTGTACACACTATTGGTGGGCAGAACAGGTCACCCACACGGGAGCGAGGCGGCATGCACGACGATCGGGCACTGGTCGAGGGCCGTATCGAGCGGGTACTGCGGGAACGCATCCGCCCTGCCGTGTACGGCGCCCGCGTCCCGGTCGCGATCGAGGTCTGGCATGCGCCCGGCGAACCGGTGCCCGCCGCGGACGCCGTTGCCGCGGCCTATGCGCCGACGTCGGTGGGCGAGTCCTGGGGACCGCCGTGGGGCACGAGCTGGTTCCGGCTGTCCGGGACGGTGCCGGCCGGGTGGGCCGGGCAGGTCGTGGAACTGGTCGTGGACCTGGGTTTCGACCGATCGCAGCCGGGTTTCCAGTGCGAGGGCCTGATCTACCGGCCCGACGGCACGCCGGTCAAGGGCATCCACCCGGACAATCGCTGGGTGCGGATCGGCACCCCGGTGTCCGGCGGCGAGGACGTCCTGCTGTACCTGGAGGCCGCGGCCAACCCGGTGATCATGGAGAACCCGCCGTTCGGCGTCACCCACCTCGGGGACAGGGCCACGGCCGGCACCGACCCGCTGTATCGAACCGCGGGGTTCGACCTGGCCGTGTTCGAGCCGGAGGTGGCCGAGCTGGTCACCGACGTCGAGGTGGCCGACCAGCTCATGCGCGCGCTGCCCACCGGCGACGCGCGGCGCTGGGAGCTGTTGCGCGCACTGGACCGGGCCATGGACCGCCTCGACCTGAGCGCCATCGCGACACACGCCGGTAAGGCGCGGGCCGAACTGGCCGACGTGCTCAGCAGGCCCGCCAACGCCAGCGCCCACCGGATCTCCGCCGTCGGGCACGCGCACATCGACTCGGCGTGGCTGTGGCCGCTGCGCGAGACCGTGCGCAAGGTCGCCAGGACGACGTCGAACGTGACGGACCTGATGGACTCGCATCCCGGTTTCGTGTTCGCGATGTCCCAGGCCCAGCAGCTCGCGTGGATGCGCGACCACCACCCGTCGGTGTTCGACCGGATCAGGGCCGCGGTCGCGGCGGGCCGGTTCGTGCCGGTCGGCGGGATGTGGGTGGAGTCGGACACGAACATGCCCGGCGGCGAGGCGCTGGCCAGGCAGTTCGTGCACGGCAAGCGGTTCTTCCTCGACGAACTGGGCGTCGAGACGCGCGAGGTGTGGCTGCCGGACTCGTTCGGCTACAGCGCCGCGCTCCCCCAGTTGGTCCGGCAGTCCGCGTCCGAGTGGTTCCTGACCCAGAAGATCTCGTGGAGCCGGACGAACCGCTTCCCGCACCACACGTTCTGGTGGGAGGGCATCGACGGCACCCGGGTGTTCACGCACTTCCCGCCGGTCGACACCTACAACGCCGAGTTCTCCGGCCGGGAGATGGCGCACGCGGCGGCGAACTTCGCGGAGAAGGGCGACGCGACCCGGTCCCTGGTCCCGTTCGGCTACGGCGACGGCGGCGGCGGCCCGACCAGGGAGATGCTGGCCCGCGCGGCCCGAATGGCCGACCTGGAGGGCTCCCCCCGCGTCACGATCGAGTCGCCTGCGGCGTTCTTCACCAAGGCCGTCGGCGAGTACCCGAACGCGCCGGTGTGGGTGGGCGAGCTGTACCTGGAGTTCCACCGCGGCACGTACACCAGCCAGGCGCGCACCAAACAGGGCAACCGGCGCAGCGAACACCTGTTGCGCGAGGCCGAGCTGTGGTCGGCGACGGCGGCCGTGCGGCAGGGTGTGGCCTACCCGTACGAGCGGCTGGACCGGATCTGGAAAGCCGTGCTGCTCAACCAGTTCCACGACATCCTGCCCGGCTCGTCGATCAGCTGGGTGCATCGCGAGGCGGAACGCACCTACGCGGCGCTGGCGGTCGAGCTCGGCGAGATCATCGACGCGGCCCAGGCGGCGCTGGCCGGTGCCGGCAGCCGGCCGGTCGTCTTCAACGCCGCGCCGCACGCTCGCGGCGGCGTGCCGGCCTTGGGCGCGGGTCCGGCGTCCGCCCCGTCCCGTGCGGCCACCGCGCATCCCGGCGAGGACGGCGGTTTCCTACTGCGTAACGGTTTGCTCGACGTCCACGTCGACGCCAACGGCCTGCTCACGTCGGTACGCGACATCGCGGCCGACCGGGAACTGATCGCGCCGGGCCGCCGTGGGAACCTGCTGCAACTGCACCCTGATCTGCCCAACCAGTGGGACGCATGGGACGTCGACGCCTTCTACCGGAACACGGTCACCGATCTGATCGACGCCACCGAAGTGCGGATCACGGACGCGGGCCCCGCGCAGGCCGTCGTACTTGTGACGCGTTCGTTCGGCGAATCTACCGTGCGCCAACGACTTGTGCTGCATGCCGGGTTGTCCCAGTTGGACGTCGAGACCGAAGTGGACTGGCGGGAGAGCGAGAAGTTCCTGAAACTGGCGTTCCCGCTGGACATCCACACCGACCGCTTCGCCGCCGAGATCCAGTTCGGCCACCTGTACCGCCCGACACATGCCAACACCAGTTGGGACGCGGCCAAGTTCGAGGTGTGCGCCCATCGGTGGGTGCGGCTGGCGGAACCCGGCTACGGCGTCGCGCTGGCCAACGACGCGACCTACGGCCACGACGTGACCCGCGCGGCGCGAGACGGCGGCGGCACGATCAGCATCCTGCGCGCGTCGCTGCTGCGCGCGCCGCGGTTCCCCGATCCCGACACCGACCACGGCGTCCACAACTTCCGCCATGCTCTCGTCGCAGGCGCCTCGATCAACGACGCCGTTGCGGCCGGGTACCGGATCAACCTGCCGTGGCGGGTCCGGACCGGTCAATCGCCGGTGGCGCCGCTGGTCGCGGTGTCCGACGACGCGGTCGTGGTGGAGTCGGTGAAGCTCGCCGACGACCGGTCCGGTGACGTGATCGTCCGCCTCTACGAGTCGGGTGGCGACCGGGCCACCGCCCAGCTGACAGCGGGTTTCCCGCTGGGGAGCGTGATCTCCACGGACCTGTTGGAACGGCGTTGGCCGGAGACCGAGGAGTACGTGGTCGACGACAACGGCGTCACCCTGGCGCTGCGCCCGTTCGAGATCCGCACCTTGCGCCTGTCGCGGAGCTGACGCAACCGGCCCGCCCACCGGACGTCTTCTTCGGCAAGGGAGACGACAACCGGGGGAATCATGAACCGAGATAGCGCTCTTCGTGGTGCCGTGATGGCGGGAGTCCTGATCGGACTCACCGTCCTGGCCGCCTGCGGCCCGACGACCAACGGCGCGCAAGCACCGACCACGGCGGTCACCACGACCACCCAACCGGCCCAACCGACCACGCCGGCCTACGTGCCACTACCGACCACGGTGCCAACCAAGGCGCCGCCGGCCGTTGTGGCCAAGTTCGTACCGGCCAATATCTATGCCGCGACCTGCGGCATCACGAAACCGCCGGCACCGACCCATATCCAGGTGTCCTGCGACAGCACGGCCGACCTGCGGCAGGCCACGTGGTCCACATGGAACAACGAGCACGCCGACGGCCGAGGCGACCTCGCGCTGAACAACTGCGAGCCGGACTGCGCGCTGGGAAAGTACACGCTCTACCCGGTGTCGATTCATTTCGACACGCCTGGTCAGTCCAAGTGCGGCACCATCTGGGAGCACGTCGTGTTCACGTTCCTGGGCACACCGCCGAACGGCGCGAAGGCCTTGTACCTCAACGGCCCGCCGGTCCTGCAGAGAACGACCAACCCGGCCGACGTGGTGAACTGCTGAGCCGTACGAGGGCCGGGCTGATACAGATCATGTCCCGGGGTAAGACTGGGCCCGGTTCTATGCTTCCAACGCGAGGGTCATTTCCAGCGGCGTGAAGCCGAGGCGTTGGTAGAAGCGGATTGCGGCTTCGTTGGTGGCGTAGGCGCTGACGAGGAGTCGGGCGGCGCCGCGTTCCCTTGCCCATGCGACGAATGCATCGGCCAGTTGGGTGCCGATGCCGCCGCCGCGGTGGGCCGGTTGTAGGTAGAAGCTGATCAGGTCCGCTCTGGGTGCCAGCCACATGTCGGATGCCGGGTAGTAGCCGCCGGTCAGGTGGCCGACGACCGTGCCGTCGACATCGGCCACCAGGACGAGCATGTTCGGGTTGACAAGGTTGTCGGCAAAGGCTTTCCGGCCGTGGACCTGGGGCCAGTCGGGGTTGCGGAGTGGGTCGCGGGTGCCGGCGTCTTCGGCAAAGAGGCCGATGCTGCTCGCTACCAGGGCGTCCAGGTCCGCTTCCGTTGCCGGGCGGATCACACGACGGCCAGCGGTAGCAGGTTGGGCATGACCGGGGCGGGTAGGTCGGATGCGCCCGTCAGGTACGTGTCGACGGCGTGCGCCACCGACCTGCCTTCCGCGATTGCCCAGACCACCAGCGACGCGCCCCGGTGGGCGTCGCCGCAGACGAAGACGCCCGGGGTGTCGGTCTGCCAGTCCGAGCCGCAGGACAGGGTACCTCTGGGGGTCAGGGTCAGGCCGAGGCCGTCCAGTAGTGGCAGGTGTTCCACTCCCGCGAAGCCGATCGCCAGCAGGACCAGGTCCGCCGGCAGCACCTCGACCGTGTCGGACAGGGGAACCACCTCGCGGCGGCCGGTTTCCGGGTCGCGGTGGACTCGGACCTCGCGCAGTTCGACCGCGCGGACCTGGCCGGACTCGTCGCCGATGAAGCGTTCCACCGCTACCGCGAACTTGCGGTCGCCGCCCTCCTCGTGTGCGGGGTACGTGCGCAGGATCCACGGCCAGGTCGGCCACGGCGAGCGGTCGTCGTCTCGCATTTCCGGTGGGCGGGTGTACTGGTCCAGCTGCGTCACGCTCAGCGCGCCCTGTCGGGTGGCGGTGCCGTAGCAGTCCGCGCCGGTGTCGCCGCCGCCGATGATCACCACGTGTTTGCCGCGAGCGTCGATGGGGGACGGCTCGTCGCCTTCGCAGGCCCGGTTGGCCGGGACCAGGTGTTCCATGGCCAGGTGCACGCCTGCCAACTGGCGGCCGGGGGTCTCCGGGACGTCACGTCCGCGCAGGGCGCCGACCGCGAGCACCACGGCGTCGAACCGTTGGCGTAGCTGGTCCACCGTCAGGTCGCCGGGCCTGGTGCCGCCGACCTCGCAACCCGTGACGAACCGGGTGCCTTCCGCGCGGAGTTGGCCCAAACGACGGTCCAGTACCGACTTCTCCATCTTGAACTCGGGGATGCCGTAGCGCAGCAGGCCACCGAGCCGGTCGTCGCGCTCGTAGACGGTGACCTCGTGGCCTGCCCTGGTGAGCTGCTGGGCCGCCGCTAGTCCGGCCGGGCCGGAGCCGACCACCGCGACCTGCTTGCCGGAGGCCACAGTGGACGGTCGCGGCGCCACGTTGCCGTGCTCCCACGCCACGTCCGCGATGCTCTGCTCGACCCGCTTGATGGCGACCGCGCCGCCGGATTCGGGTGAGATGGCCAGGACGCAGGCCGACTCGCACGGCGCAGGGCACAGGCGGCCGGTGAATTCCGGGAAGTTGTTCGTGGCGTGCAGGCGTTCGCTGGCC
>DASXXM010000140.1:0-2669 GCA_036503065.1 Pseudonocardiaceae bacterium
GTCCGGTGGTACCGCGTACTGGCGGCTCACCGCGACCAACACCGGCGGCGAGGACCTGACCGGGATCACGGTGGTCGACAAGACGGAGCCGTCGTGCGCGGACAACGCGGGCGCGTTCTCGTTGGGCCAGGGCGCGTCGACACAGTTCTTCTGCTCGACGGCGAACGTCACGGCTGGCATGACCAACACGGCGGTGGCGGTCTACACACCGCCAGACGGCCAGTCGACGGCCTCCGAGCCGGCGCAGGCCGCGGCGGTGGTCTCGAATCTCGCGGTGACGAAGGAGGCGTGTCGGTCGCAGGACGCGTCGGCGTGTGGTCCTGGCGGTGTCGGGCCGTGGGCCAAGGCGGCGGTGGTTCCGTCGGGTGGCACGGCGTTCTGGCGGATCACCGCGACCAACACCGGCGAAGTCGATCTGACCGGGATCACCCTGGCCGACAAAACAGAGCCGTCCTGTGCCACCGCGGCCGGCACCTTCGGCCTCGCGGTGGGTGCCTCGAATCAGGTGTTCTGCTCTACATCCGACCTGACCGGTCAGGTCGTCAACACGGTGACGGCGGCCTACGTGCCGCCCGGCACCCCAGAGGGCACGCCGCCCGTGTCGACACCCCCGGACTCGGCGACCGTGAACGTGTCGGATCTCGTCGTCGCCAAGGAGGTCTGCCAGTCCGAGAATCCGACCGACTGCGGCCCGGACGGGCAGGGCCCGTGGGGCGACACGGCCACGGCCGGCCCCGGTGGGACGGTGTTCTGGCGGATCACGGTCACCAACAACAGCGACGGTCGAGTGGACCAGGTGACCCTGGACGACGCCAAGGAGCCATCGTGCGGCCAGGCAGCCGGAGTCTTCGGACTGGACGCCGGAGCCAGTGCCAGGTTCTTCTGTTCGACGCAGAACGTGACGGGTGACATCACCAATACCGCCGTCGCGGTATTCCTGTTGCCCGGCAGACCACCGGTGAGTTCACCGCCGGCCACCGCGACGGTGCTCGTGCCGCATCTGACCGTCACGAAGTGGGTCTGCCAATCGACGATGTCTGTCGACTGCGGTCCGGGTGGCAACGGACCGTGGGGACACGACCGGACCATGGGGCCGGGCGGCACGGCGTTCTGGCGGATCACGATCACGAACGACGGGAACGCACCGGTCACCGCGTCGTTGTGGGATCAGGTGGAGTACCGCTGCGTCACCGCGGCCGGCACGTTCGACCTGGCCGCCGGTGCTCATCGGGACGTCTACTGCGCGACCGCCGACGTGACGACAGACATCGTCAACACCGCACTGGCCGCGTTCCTGCCCGTCCATCCGGCGCCGGGAATCGTCCCCATCATGAGCGCTCCCGATTCGGCGAGTGTCCATGTGGTCCGACCGGCGGCCCCGCAGCCGACGAGTAGCGGTCAATCCCTCGCATACACCGGATTCCCGCTGTTGCCAATGCTGCTGACGGGCATGGCCGCGCTGGCGGGAGGTCTCGTCGTGTGGCGGACGGCCCGACGCCGATGAATCGCCAATTCGTACCTGGGAGACAAGCAATGCGTCCACACATGAGGATGGTCATCGCCGGGATCGTGATCGGCATCGCGGTTCTGACCATGCCCACTCAGACCGCGGCCGCCACGACCGTCGCCGGTCAGAACACCGTCCTGCTCAAGATCAGCAGCGACGCGCACCTGGTGTCCTCCGGCGCACCGGCCACGTACCGGGTCACGATCGCGAACCGGGGCAAGGTCGATCTCGCCGGTATCAGGGTCGTCCTCAACTTCGACTCCTGGTTCCGGATCGCGCGGGCGGAGGGCAGCACGTCCCCGGGACCGTCGATCGCGGTATGGCGGACCGTGCTACCGGCGGGAAAGGACATGATGTTCACGGCGACGGGGGCCTTCACCACGATTCCGGGCAACGTGAAGATCACGCGGGCCACCGGCTGCGCGTTCCCGACGGGTCCGCCCGCTCCCTTGGCGTGCAACACCGCCACAAGCACGGTCACGGCGACAACCCACGAGCAGCCCGAGTTGTGGGTGGCATGGATCATCCCTATCGGCTTCGGCGCCGCCGGCCTGACCGCGCTGCTGGCCCGCCGCCGACGGCCACGGCAATCGGGTGGACCTGATTCCATTACGGCTACTGTGGACGATTCATCAGATGGTATCAAGTAACGACCCTCGGCCGAGTTCGTCCACTACGATGAGCGTCATTCCGTCCCCACCACAATTGCCCGAAAACGGAGGGCAGTGTGCTGTCACATGCCAGACGCCGCTGGTCAGGAATCGTCGGCGTGTTCGTGTTTTCGCTTGTGGCCGGTGTGCTCGCCGTCCCGGCGTCGGCCACGATACCCGCCCCGGCCAACGCCCCGCACGTCACCACCCGGCCCGCCTGTGCGGCCCCGAAACACGCGGACCTGTTGTCCTGCTTCGCACTCGTCCGCACCGACCTGCCGATGCGCCCGGCAGGCGCGGACGCCGCCCCGGCCGGTTACGGGCCGCAGGATCTCCAGGCCGCCTACGCCCTGACATCTGCTGGTGCCGGTCAGACCGTCGCGGTCGTCGACGCGTTCGACTATCCCAGCGCGGCGGCCGATCTGGCCGTCTATCGCGCGCAGTACGGACTGCCGGCGTGCACGTCGGCCAACGGCTGTTTCCGGAAGGTCGACGAACACGGTGGCAGTGCC